>NZ_JAFAUS010000483.1 GCF_019243155.1 Mycobacterium sp. | reverse complement strand
CTTCTGGGCCGACACCGTGACGTAGGCGTAGCCCGAACGAAGCACCTCGCGATGCGCCATCATCCACAGCGCGGGCGCATCGATGCCCCCGCTCACGTTGAGCCATTCGACGATGACCGTGCCGTTGAACAGGCTCCCGTCGACCGGCGTCAGCACGACGATCCGGGTGGTGTATTCGGCTGTGTCCGAGGGGGTTACGCCCCACCGGCCGTCGGACCCCAGTTCGCCGGTGGGGGAGTAGGAAGTGGCCGTTCCGGAAACGAAGAACTCCTCCGCGGCGTAGCCGACGTCGGCGATCTCGAAGGCGCCCAGCAACAACGCCGGCTTGCCGGGGACGGCCACAACATCGGGGCCACGCGTCATGGGGTGGGCCTCCTTGACTTGCACGTCAACGGGACATGGGCTTCACAGCGAACTGGGCAGCCCGAACTTATCGAACAACGTGTCGTCGAGAAACGCCACCACGTGAGTTACCTTGCCGTCGACCACGTCGAGCACGTGCAACTGGAATGGGACGTGCCGCTCGCCTGCGCGCATGTACATCGCGGCGGCGGGCTGGGAGTTGGCGACCAGCGGCAGCATTCGCATGTCTCCGGGGTGCTCGGCCGGGCACTGCTGGTGAATCAGCGTGACGATGTCGCGTGCGCCCTGATACCAGCCGACGTACGGCGGCATTTCCCAGACCGCCTCGGCGGTGAACAACTCGACCAGCCGGTCGATGTCGTAGGTCTCAAAGGCGGCGATATAGCGGGCCAGCAGGTCTTGCGCCTCCGCCGAATCCGGCGCCGCCAGCCGGTCGTTCGCACTCGGCGCGACGGTGTCCAGCTGGGCGCGGGCCCGCTGCAGCAGGCTGTTGACGGCCGTCGTGGTGGTGCCGATCGCCGCGGCGACTTCGGCCGAGCGCCACTGCAGCACGTCGCGCAGCAGCAGCACCGCCCGCTGCCGTGGTGAGAGATGTTGCAGCGCAGCGACAAACGCCAACCGCACCGACTCGCGTGCGCCGACGATTACGGACGGGTCGGCCGGATCGTCGGTCGGCTCCGGCAGCGGCTCGAGCCAGGGGACCTCGCGCTGCTCCAGCTCGGCGGTGGGGTCAGAGCTGGGCGCGCCCAGGCCGACGGGCAGCGGTCGGCGCTGACGACCCTCCAGGGCGGTCAGGCAGGTGTTGGTGGCGATTCGGTGCAGCCAGGTCCGCATCGATGACTTGCCTTCGAATTTGTCGTAGCCCTTCCAGGCCCGCAGCAACGTCTCTTGGACGAGATCCTCCGCGTCGTGCACCGACCCGGTCATCCGATAGCAGTGGGCGAGCAATTCACGCCGATACGGCTCGGCGTGCACGGAGAAATCCCCGTCGGCCGCGGCGTTGCCTTGCGGGTTTTGCGCGAGCAGTTCCACCCGCACGAGCCTACGCAGTGTCTGGGAACGCGGCCTGTATCAGGAGCCATTACGCTGCCCGTAATGACTAGGACCCTGCCGTGAACCACAGCGAACGCGATTTTGACGGATTCGGCGGCGTGCGCATCGTTTACGACGTGTGGACACCGGACGCCCCGCCGCGGGCGGTGGTCGTGCTGTCGCACGGTCTCGGCGAGTATGCCCGCCGCTACGACCACGTCGCGCAGCGCTTCGCGGAGGCCGGGCTGGCGACCTACGCGCTGGATCACCGTGGGCATGGCCGATCGGGTGGCAAGCGGGTGCTGGTGCGCGACATCTCCGAGTACACCGCCGACTTTGACACCCTCGTCAAAATCGCCACCCGGGAGCATCCCGGCCTGAAGTGCATCGTGTTGGGGCACAGCATGGGCGGCGGGATCGTCTTCGCCTATGGCGTCGAACGCCCGGACAACTACGACCTGATGGTGCTGTCCGGGCCGGCGGTGGCGGCCCAGGACCAGGTGTCCCCATTGCTGGCGATCGCCGCCAAGGTACTGGGCTCCATCCTGCCCGGCTTGCCAGCGCAGGAACTCGACGTCGACGCCATCTCCCGGGACCCCGCCGTGGTGACCGCTTACAAGGAAGACCCGCTGGTGTACCACGGAAAGGTGCCGGCCGGGATCGGCCGGGCGCTGCTGCACGTGGGCGAGACGATGCCGCAGCGGGCGCCCGCGCTGACCGCGCCGCTGCTGGTGGTGCACGGCTCGGACGACAAGCTGATCCCGGTCGCTGGCAGCCAACGCCTGGTGGAGTGTGTCGGCTCCACCGACGTCCAGCTGAAGGTCTATCCGGGGCTGTACCACGAGGTGTTCAACGAGCCGGAGCGCGAGCAGGTGATCGGTGACGTGGTCACCTGGATCACGGCGCGGCTGTGACACGGGGAGTGTCCTACGGCTCCAGTAGTTTGGCGCCATGAGTCGCGCCGGCGACGATGCAGAGCGCATCGATGAGGAGTGGCGCCATGAGTCGCGCCGGCGACGATGCAGAGCGCAGCGATGAGGAGGAGTGGCGCCATGAGTCGCGCCGGCGACGATGCAGAGCGCAGCGATGAGGAGGAGTGGCGCCATGAGTGACGACAAGATGCTGACCCGCATCGCCGCTTTGCTGCGTCAGGCGGAAGGCACCGACAACCCACACGAGGCCGACGCCTTCATGAGCGCCGCACAGCGGCTGGCGACGGCGTCCTCGATCGACCTGGCGGTGGCGAGGTCGCACGCGGTCAATCGCTCGGCGGCACAGGCTCCCACGCAGCGAACCATCACCATCGGGGAGGCGGGCACCAAGGGTTTGCGAACCTACGTCCAGCTGTTCGTGCTGATCGCGGCGGCCAACGACGTGCGCTGCGATATCGCGTCGAACTCAACGTTCCTCTACGCGTACGGGTTTCCCGAGGACATCGACGCGAGCCACGCACTGTACGCCAGCCTGGTCGTGCAAATGGTGCGGGCGTCGGACACCTACCTCGCCTCGGGCCAGCACCGGCCCACGCCGACGATCACCGCCCGCCTCAATTTCCAGTTGGCTTTCGGGGCGCGCGTCGGGCAACGACTGAGCAAGGCCCGCGACGAGGCCCGGCGCGAGGCCACCAAGGATCGTCGTCGCGCACCGGGAACCGCTATTGCCTTGCGGGACAAGGACGTCGAACTGCACGACCACTACCGCGGAGCGTCGAAAGCGCGCGGCACCTGGCAGGCCAGCCGGGCGTCGGCCGGATACTCGTCGGCGGCGCGGCGCGCTGGGGACCGGGCCGGCCGTAAAGCCCGGCTGGGCGACAGCCCCGAGCTGCCCGGCGCGCGCTCCGCCCTGCGCCAGTGAGCGCTGCGAAATCCGCCAAGCGGGACTCCCAGCGGGCCAAGGTTTATGCGGCCGAGGAGTTCGTCCGGACGCTGTTCGACCGGGCCGGCGAGCACGGATCACCGGCCGTCGACTTTTTCGGCACGCAGCTGACGCTGCCGCCCGAAGGACGATTCGGGTCGGTTGAATCCGTGCAGCGCTATGTCGACGACGTGCTGGCACTCCCGGCGGTGCGCAAGCGGTGGCCGACCACCGAGTTGCCGCTGCGGGTGCGCGCCCGGCGTGCCGCCACCGCCGCGCACTACGAATACCACGACGGCGCAGGCGTTATCGCCATCCCCGACCGCGACACCGCCGAGTGGGCGCTACGCGAGCTGGTGGTCCTCCACGAGGTGGCACACCACCTTTGCCACGCCGAGCCGCCCCACGGCCCGGAGTTCGTCGCGACGATCTGCGAGTTGGCTGAGCTGGTGATGGGCCCGGAACTCGGGCATGTGCTGCGCGTCGTCTACGCCAAAGGGGGCGTGCGGTGAGCGACCCGGACGCCCGGGCCCGCGAGGTCGAAGCCCAGATGACCGACGAGGAGCGATTCTCGTTACTGGTCTGCGTGATCGGTCCGAGTGAAATGTGGCCGCTGCGCGACGAACGCATCCCGCCCGACGTCGAGACGAGCACGGGTTACGCGCCTGGCGTTGCGCGCCTTGGTATTCCGGCACTGCGCATGAACGATTCCGGGCTCGGCGTCACCAACCCCGGCTACCGCCCGGGCGACACCGCAACAGCGCTGCCCTCGGGACAGGCGCTGGCCGCCGGCTTCGACAAAGCCCTGGCCCGCGCCGCCGGCGAGGTGATCGGGCGCGAGGCCCGCGCCCGCGGAATCAACGTGCAACTGGCGGGGGCCATGAACCTCGCGCGCGACCCGCGCAACGGCCGTAACTTCGAATACCTCTCGGAGGACCCGCTGTTGACCGCGACGATGGCCGCGGAGTCGGTCAACGGGATTCAGCAACACGGCGTCATCTCGACGGTCAAGCACTACTCGCTGAACTGCAACGAGACCAACCGGCACTGGCTGGACGCCGTCATCGATCCCGCAGCGCATCGGGAATCCGACCTGTTGGCCTTCGAGCTGGTGATCGAATGGTCACACCCCGGTGCCGTGATGGCGGCCTATAACAAGGTCAATGGTGACTACGCCGCGGCGAACAGCGTGTTGATCAACGATGTGCTCAAAGGCGTTTGGAAATACCCGGGTTGGGTCATGTCGGACTGGGGCGGGACACCGAGCTGGGAGTGCGCGCTGCACGGCCTCGACCAGGAGTGCGGCGCCCAGCTCGACGCCCTGTTCTGGCAGTCGGAAGCGTTCTCCGAGCACCTGCGCGCCGCCCACGCCGACGGCAGGCTTTCCCCGCAGCGGCTCTCGGACATGGTCCGGCGCATCCTGCGCTCGATGTTCGCGGTGGGAATCGACGGTTGGGAAGAGTCGCCGCCACCGGATATGGCCGCGCACAACGAGATTGCACTGCGGATCGCCCGGCAGGGCATCGTGCTACTGAGCAACCGCGGCGCACTGCCTTTGAAGCCCGATTCGACGGCCCGGATCGCGGTCATCGGCGGGTATGCGCAACTGGGTGTGCCGATCGGCTACGGTTCGAGCGCCGTCGTTCCGCCCGGCGGCTACGCGGGCGTGATACCGATCGGCGGGCACGGGCTGATGGCCGCGATGCGCAATCTGCACCTGCTGCCGTCCAGCCCGCTCGACGAACTCAGAAAGCAATTCCCGGACGCGCACATCGAATTCGATCCCGGCATCAGCCCGGCCGAGGCCGCGCTGGCCGCGCAACGCGCCGATGTCGCGATCGTGTTCGCGATCCGCGTCGAAGGGGAGGGCTTCGACATCGCCGACCTGTCGCTGCCGTCGGGTCAGGACGAGCTGATCACCGCAGTGTCGGCCGCGAACCCGAATACCGTCGTGGTGCTGCAGACCGGCAATCCGGTGGCCATGCCGTGGCGCGACTCGGTGAATGCGATCGTGCAAGCGTGGTATCCGGGCCAGGAAGGTGGCCGTGCGATCGCAGAAATACTTGCCGGGCAAGTGAATCCATCGGGTCGGCTACCGATCACCTTTCCGGTCGATCTCGGCCAGACGCCACGTCCCGAGTTGCCCGGGCTCGGCGAGCCGTGGGGAACGCCGACCACGATCGATTACTTCGAGGGGGCAGAGGTCGGCTACCGCTGGTTCGCCAACCGTGGCCACGAACCGATGTTCCCCTTCGGTCATGGCTTGTCGTATACCAGTTTTGAGTACAGCGACCTCGAAACGACCGGGGGCGACACCGTCAGCGTGAGCTTCACGGTGGTCAACGTCGGCGACCGTGCCGGCGGCGACGTCCCGCAGCTCTACCTGACGGAGGCCGCCGGCGAACGCCGTTCACGCTTGCTGGGATTCGAGCGGGTCGAGCTCGAGCCGGGCGCCACACGTCGCGTGACCATCGTGGCGGATCCGCGCCTGCTAGCCCGGTACGACGGGGCCGCCCATGCTTGGGGCATCATCGCGGGGATTCACACGGTGGCGGTGGGCACTTCGGCGACCGCGCCGCGACTTGAGGCGCCGGTGCAGTTGGCCGGTCGCACGTTCGGGCGATGATGCAGGCGGTCTAGCCGCCCGAACGCGCGGCCGGCGCGGGGTTAACGGACGGGGGTCAGGTCGTCGCCGCAGGTGCATTTGTACGGTTCGCCGGCACCCGAGCAGTGGCATGGGACCTCGATGCGAACGCGACAGCCGCAGCCCTCATGGCCACAGCTCAGCATGGTTCCTGCCTCGTAACTTGGCATTTGACTCCCTCATTTCTTCTTGTTGTGACGACCGCGGCTACCGCCGTGGACGCCCTCACTATATACCCCCAAGGGGTATCCGGTAAATGGTCGCGGCCCCTGAGCGCGGCTAGCTTGGTGGCATGACCGACAAACCAACCCCCAAAGACGTCGACGCATTCTTGGACAGCACCGTGGTCGGTGACGATCCGGCGCTGACCGCAGCGCTTCAGGCCAGCGACGCGGCCGGCCTGCCCTCGATCGCGGTATCGGCGCAGCAGGGCAAGTTCTTGAGCCTGTTGACCGCCGCAGTGCAGGCACGGCGGGTTCTCGAGATTGGCACGCTGGGCGGCTTCAGCACCATCTGGCTGGCCAGGGGCGCCGGGCCGGAGGGGCGTGTGGTGACGCTTGAATACGAGCCCAAGCACGCCGAGGTCGCGCGGGCCAACGTGGAGCGGGCCGGCCTTGCCGACCGCGTGGAGGTGTTGGTCGGCGCCGCGCTCGACACGTTGCCGACGCTGTCCGGCGGCCCGTACGACCTGATATTCATCGACGCCGACAAAGAGAACTACCCCGCCTACCTGGACTGGGCGGTGCGGCTGGCCCGCCCCGGCTCAGTTATCTTGGCCGACAACGTCATTCGTGAGGGCAAGGTTTTAGACCCCGATTCCGATGACGCCCGGGTGCAGGCGACGCGGCAGACGTTGCAGCTGATGGGCGAGCACCCGCGGCTGGACACCGCCGTGATCCAGACGGTCGGCGCCAAGCACTGGGACGGCTTTGCGATCGCGCTGGTGAACTAGCACGTGGGAGCGGGATTTTCGTTGCCCGCGAACGGTGGCCGAGCGTAATCTCTACTACAGGTGGATGGTTTGCGACCAGCTCACAGTGCTTGTGGCACAACGAGCTTGCCGCATAACAGAAAGGTCACAAAATGAGTACGGTCCATTCATCAATCGATCACCACCCCGATCTGCTGGCGCTCCGCGCGAATTATGAGCGCGTCGCCGAGTCGATGAGTGCGCACGTCACCTTCGGCCTCACTTTGCTGACGGGTCTGTATGTGGCCGTGTCATCGTGGATCGTCGGATTCAGCGGATCGCTTGCCACATCCGACCTGATCGTCGGGATCGCGGTGGCGTTCTTGGCATACGGGTTCGCGACCACTCTGGACCGCGCGCACGGTATGACATGGACGCTGCCGGTGCTCGGCGTATGGGTCGTCGTCTCGCCGTGGATCATGCAGGGCGTAACGACGACTGCGGGCATGGCCTGGTCGAATGTCGTTGCAGGCGCGTTGCTGACATTGTTGGGCCTCAACGCGACGTACTTCGGCATGCGCACCCGCGCCGCGGCACCCGCTCCTGATCGTCTGCGCTAGCCGCAGACCGCGCCGATCGCCGCCGAGCTGACGAGCTTGACATACTTCGCCAGCACGCCCGTCTTGTAGCGCGGCGGCGGCGGCGCGAAATCCTTTCGCCGGGACTCGAATTCGCCCGGTTCGGTCAGCACGTCCAGGACGCGGTCCGCGACGTCGAGGCGGATCCGGTCACCATCGCGCAGCAATGCGATCGGGCCGCCGTCGACCGCCTCGGGCGCGATGTGCCCGACGCACAGACCGGTCGTCCCGCCGGAGAAGCGGCCGTCGGTCAACAGCAGAACGTCCTTGCCTAGGCCCGCGCCCTTGATTGCGCCTGTGATAGCGAGCATTTCGCGCATCCCCGGGCCGCCCTTGGGGCCCTCGTACCGGATCACCACGGCGTCGCCCTTGGTGATGGTGCCGTCCTCGAGCGCATCCAGCGCGGCGCGCTCGCCATCGAAAACCCTTGCGGTGCCTTCGAACACATCGGAGTCGAAACCGGCTGACTTGACCACCGCGCCCTCGGGCGCCAGCGATCCGCGCAGGATGGTGATGCCGCCCGTCGGGTGGATCGGATTGTTCATGGCGCGCAGCACCTTGCCGTCCGGGTCCGGCGGGGCGATGGCGGCCAGGTTCTCGGCCACGGTCGAGCCGGTCACCGTCAGGCAATCACCATGCAGCAGGCCGGCATCCAGCAACGCCTTCATCATCACGGGCACACCGCCGATGTGGTCGACGTGAGACATCACGTGGCGACCGAATGGCTTGACGTCGGCCAAGTGCGGCACCTTGGATCCGATGCGGCTGAAGTCGTCGAGGGTGAGCGCGACTTCGGCCTCGTGCGCGATGGCCAGCAGGTGCAGCACCGCGTTGGTCGAACCGCCGAACGCCATCACCACCGCGATCGCGTTCTCGAACGCCTCTTTGGTGAGGATGTCGCGGGCGGTGATGCCGCGGCGCAACAGTTCGACGACGGCCTGACCGCTGCGGCGCGCGAACCCGTCGCGGCGGCGGTCGGTCGCCGGTGGGGCGGCGCTGCCGGGCAGGGACATGCCCAGTGCCTCGGCGGCGCTGGCCATGGTGTTGGCGGTGTACATGCCGCCGCACGCGCCCTCGCCGGGACAGATCGCACGCTCGATAGCGTCGACGTCCTCGCGGGGCATCAGTCCGCGCGCGCAGGCGCCGACGGCCTCGAACGCATCGATGATCGTGACCTCACGCTCGCTGCCGTCGGAGAGCTTGGCCACCCCCGGCAGAATCGAGCCCGCGTAGAGGAACACCGACGCCAGATCCAGTCGCGCCGCGGCCATCAGCATGCCGGGCAGCGATTTGTCACAGCCGGCCAGCAGCACCGAGCCGTCGAGCCGCTCGGCCTGCATCACGGTCTCGACGCTGTCCGCGATCACCTCGCGCGACACCAGCGAGAAGTGCATGCCCTCGTGGCCCATCGAGATGCCGTCGGACACCGAGATGGTCCCAAACTCGAGCGGGTAGCCGCCGGCGGCGAACACCCCTTCCTTGACCGCCTTGGCGAGCCGATCCAGCGAGAGGTTGCAGGGGGTGATCTCGTTCCACGACGACGCGACCCCGATCTGCGGCTTGGCGAAGTCCTCGTCTCCCATGCCTACCGCGCGCAGCATGCCGCGGGCGGCGGCCTTCTCCAGGCCGTCGGTGACGTCACGACTACGCGGTTTGATGTCGGCGACCGGGGCCGAATCGGTTGGTGTTGCCATCCTGCAAGTATGCGTGAGCTGCGCGAGTGGCAAATGCGCGGGGTAATACCCCAGCGGGGTATAAGGTGGATACGAGCGCTTGTCGGGCAGGAGTGAAGAGACGATGACGAACGAACACGGATACTCGCAGCAGAAGGACAACTACGCCAAGCGGCTGCGACGCATCGAGGGCCAGGTACGCGGGATCGCCCGCATGATCGAAGAGGACAAGTACTGCATCGACGTCCTCACTCAGATCAGCGCCGCCAACAGCGCCCTGCGCTCGGTCGCGCTGAACCTGCTGGACGAGCACCTGGGGCACTGCGTCACCCATGCCGTGGCCGAGGGGGGCGACGAGGCCGAGCAGAAGTTGGCCGAGGCCTCCGCCGCGATCGCGAGACTCGTTCGTTCCTGATCGGTGACGTAGTTGAGACCCGAGTTGCGGCCCTGAATCGGGGGGAGCCGTTGTCGCGGTCCGTACGGTAAGGCAGTGTGATCGCATTAGGCGCGACAACCCAGGAGCTGGGGAACCCGGCCGACACCGACGCCATGACACCCGAAACCAACGCTGCGGCGCGAACGTGGACGCCACGAATCGCGGCGCAGCTCGCTGTGCTGGCCGCGGCGGCCTTCACCTACGTCACCGCTGAGCTCCTGCCGGTCGGCGCGCTGCCGGCCATCTCGCACGACCTGCACGTCAGCCTTTTTGCGGTCGGCACCCTGCTGACCTGGTACGCCTTCGTTGCGGCCCTGACGACGTTTCCGCTGGTGCGATGGACCGCCCACCTGCCCCGCCGGCAAACGTTGCTGCTGAGCCTGGTCTGCCTGACCATTTCGCAACTCATCTCGGCGCTGGCGCCCAACTTCGCGGTACTGGCCGCGGGCCGGGTGCTCTGTGCGGTCACCCACGGGCTGCTGTGGGCTGTCATCGCCCCGATCGCGACCCGGCTGGTGCCGCCGAGCCATGCCGGACGGGCCACGATGTCGATCTACGTGGGGACCAGCCTGGCCTTGGTCGTCGGGAGCCCGCTGACCGCCGCCCTGAGCCTGATGTGGGGCTGGCGCCTGGCCGTCGTCTGCATCACCGTTGCCGCCCTGATCGTCACGGTCGCCGCCCGGGTGATGCTGCCGGAGATGGTGCTCACCGAGGACCAGCTTGCGCACGTGGGGCCGCGCTCCCGCCATCACCGCAACGGCCGGCTGATCACCGTGAGCGTGCTGGCGATGATCGCGGTCACCGGCCACTTCGTCTCCTACACGTTCATCGTCGAGATCATCCGCAACGTCGTCGGCGTGCGCGGGCCGAACCTGGCGTGGGTGCTGGCCGCCTACGGGCTCGCGGGGCTGCTGTCGGTCCCGTTGGTGGCGCGGCCGCTGGATCAAAGGCCCAAGAGCGCGGTGATCCTGTGCATGGCGGGTCTGACGGCCGCGTTCGTGGTGCTGACCGCGCTGGCGTTCGGTAGCCGGGGCGCCGCGGCCACGGCGCTGATCGGTACCGCCGCGATCGTGCTGTGGGGTGCGATGGCCACCGCAGTGTCGCCGATGATGCAATCCGCGGCCATGCGCAACGGGGCCGACGATCCGGACGGGGCGTCGGGGCTGTACGTAACGGCATTCCAGGTGGGCATCATGGCAGGCTCGCTGCTGGGCGGGCTGTTGTACGAGCGCAGCGTCGCGATGATGCTCACCGCATCGGCCGCTCTGATGGGCCTGGCGCTGGTCGGCGTCGCGGCCAACCGGCGGATCCTGGACGTTGCCCCGACAAGCTCACGCGATTCATAGCCGCACAGTTCAGCGGCACATTTTAGGCGACGATCTGACCGCCAGACCTCCGAGAAACGGTAGCTGGCGCTGACCCTATGCCACACTGTTTCAAGACTGTGACTGGAGGGATGCATATGTCGGGCTGGACGAAGGAAAGGCTTTTCGCCGCTCTGAGCGCAGCCGGATTGGCTTCTGTAATGGGTTTGGCACTGGTCTTCAGCGCGGGTTCCGCCTCGGCGGATCCGGACCCGGCACCGCCCGGCGATCCGGGTTTGGTCGCCGCCCCGCCCGCTCCGCCTCCGCCCCCGGACCCGCTCGCGCCGCCCCCTCCGCCGGCCCCGTTGGCACTGCCACCGATGCCGCAGCCGCTGACGCCGCCGGCATTCCCCAACCCGATGACGCAACCGGCGGCAGCCGGACCCGCCGCCGGGCAGAACCCCGCCCCGTTCACCGGGACGGCGCCGTTCGGTCCGCCCTCGTTCGTGCCCAAGGGCGGCTCGACCGTCGGGGTAGCGCAGCCGATCATCATCAACTTCCCCGGACGCGTCGATGACGCGGGCGCGGCCATAGACGCCGTCCACGTCTCGTCGGTTCCGCCGGTGCCCGGCAAGTTCTACTGGATGACGCCGACCCAGCTGCGGTGGCGTCCGACCAGTTTCTGGCCCGCCCACACAGCGGTGACCGTCGACGCCGGCGGCACCGTGACCAACTTCCAGACCGGGGACACACTGGTGGCCACCGCGGACGACGCCACCCACCAGCTGACCGTGACGCGCAACGGCACGGTGGAGAAGACCATCCCGATGTCGATGGGTATGACGTCCGGTAATCACCAGACCCCCAACGGCACGTACTACGTGCAGGACAAGAAGGCGTCGGTCGTGATGGACTCCTCGACCTACGGGGTGCCGGTGAACTCGACCTACGGCTACAAGGTGACGGTGGAGGACGCGGTCCGCTTCGACAACGTCGGCGACTACGTGCACAGCGCGCCGTGGTCGGTCGACGACCAGGGCAAGCGCGACGTCAGCCACGGCTGCATCAACATCAGCCCGAGCAACGCGAAGTGGTTCATCGACAACTTCGGCCCGGGCGACCCGATCATCGTGAAGAACTCGTCCGGTGGGGATTACAAGAAGAACGACGGCTCCAGCGACTGGATCGTCAACAACTAGCCCTTCGATCGGCAACTAACTCCGGAATCCCGCGAGGGCTTCCGTCCGGCCGCAGGTTATGTATAGCATCATATATAACCCGTAGGGCCTGAGGAGGGCGATGCCGAGTCCACGCGAGCGGATGGTCGTCTCGGCCGCGCTGCTGATCCGGGAGCGCGGCGCGCATGCGACCGCGATCTCCGACGTTCTGGACCACAGTGGCGCGCCTCGCGGATCGGCCTATCACTACTTCCCGGGCGGACGCACGCAATTGCTCTGCGAGGCGGTCGATTACGCGGGCGAGCACGTGGCGGCCATCATCGACGGGGCCGATGCGAGCCTGCAACTGATGGACACCCTGATCGACAAGTACCGCCGTCAGCTGCTCAAAAGCGACTTTCGCGCGGGCTGCCCCATCGTGGCGGTCTCCGTCGAGGCCGGCGAGGAACACGACCGCGAACGGATGGCCCCGGTGGTCGACCGCGCGGCGGCGGTGTTCGATCGCTGGACCGACCGGATCGCCGCGCGCTTCATCGCCGACGGAATACCGGGGGAGCGGGCACGCGAGTTGTCTGTGCTGGC
>NZ_JAFAUS010000394.1 GCF_019243155.1 Mycobacterium sp. | reverse complement strand
AGGTGTCGAGCAGATCGGGATAGCGCACCAGCACCGTGTTGAAAAAAGCGGCCTGATCCACCGACGCGCGCCCGCCGCCGACCAGGGTAGCCGTCGGGACGCCGCTGAATTGGTCCGCCTGCGCACGTATCGTCGTGACGAGTTCGCCGTCCAAAGACCCGACGGCGCAGGCGATGCTGTACAGCACGTTGCGTTTCAGCAATGCCCGCGGCCGCCCGCTCAGGTCCGACTGTTCGGCGCCGACGACGAAGTCGGCGAGATCGTCCACAACGTACTTGTCTGCCATGCCTTTTCGCCCTCCGCGCGTCGTACCCACCACACAAGCGCGCCGAGCGGTCGCCGTCCAGGACCCATCTCTTACCAGTGCTCGAAAACGGTTCCTACCGCAGGCCAAACCCGGTGGCGAGGGCCTCGCGATGTGGGTCGTCCGACGGAGTCCACCACCGCCCGGCCGGTGCGGTCAGCCAATCGCGACCGCGCGCGGCCGCCAGCAATGCGTCGACGACACCGCGGACACCGACCCGCTCGTCGTCGTCGCGATGCAACAACGACCACGTCCACAGCGGTACCGGCTCGGCGACTGGACGCTGGCCCAAACTGGGAGGCAGCACCGCGGTGTGGCGTTTCGGTGAAGCGAGCACGGCGCTTCCTACCTTGCGCACGTGAGCGTAAAACGCGTCACCCGTGATCCCACCGTCGTCGATGTCGACGACGCCGGCGCCGGTATGGGCGGCGAACTCCTCGGCGAATCGGTTCCACGACGACCACGCCGATTCATCCGCATCGATGAGGACCTTGAGACGTTGCGCGGCAATGGGTTCGGATGAGCCCACTGCGGGAAGGACCGCGTGCAACGGCTCGACGCGCAGTAAGTGCGCCGTCAATCCGCGCTGTTTGACCTGCTCGGCGGTGGTCCAAGCCAGTGCGAGGTCCAGCGTTCCCTCGGCCACCCGGTCCGCCTGCACGTGTGAGGGCAACACCCATTCGTCGAGACGCAACGCCGCCGCGATCCCGACCACGGCGCCGATGTCATCGGGCAACCAGCTGACGTAACCCAGCCGCACCGGCGCGCTACGGGCGGCGGCCCGTTGGAGCCGGTGTTTGGCGTCGTCGGCCAGGGACAGCATGCTGCGGGCGTCCGGGAGTAACGTGCGTCCGGCTTCGCTCAACCGGACGCTGCGGCGGTCCCGCACGAACAGGTCGGCGCCCAGTTCGCGCTCCAGCGCAATGATCTGCTGCGACAAGGCGGGCCCGGAGATATGCACGCGCTGCGCGGCGCGGCCGAAGTGCAACTCCTCTGCGACGGCCACAAAGTAGCGCAACTGACGCAGCTCCATGTGCCGAGCCTAGGGTGCCCTACCTGCGGTAGGAAGTGTGACTTACAAGTGGTCAGACGTTGGTCGTGGACGAGCAACCTCCAGGGGGATTGGCTGGACTAAACCATCGCGATCGCACGAGGAGAGAATCGATGCGACTTCCGCTGCTGCCACCAGCCAGTTTGACCACCGCACAGCAAGCGTTGTACGCCGACATGCGGGCCGTAATCGACAGCCAATTCGGCGAACTCGTCGCATACCGCAACGACGGCGCCTTGGTCGGTCCGTTCAACGGTTGGCTACATTTTCCCCAATTCGGCTCACCCGCTTGGGCATTCAACAGATCGCTGTGGGAACACGCGCTACTGCCCGGCGCCGTTCATCAGCTGGTCATCTTGGTTACCGCCGCGAAGTTCGGGGCGCGCTACGAGATCTACGGCCACGAGTATTTCGCGCGGCTCGCCGGTCTGTCGGAAGAGAAGGTCGCCACCATCGCCGCCGGCGAACGCCCCGCCGACCTGACCGACGACGAATGCGCCGCCTACGACATGGCAGCGGCGCTCAATCGTGGCGGCGTCCTTCCCGAGACCACCTATCAGGCCGCCGTGCGACGATTCGGCGAACAAGGTACTGCCGAGATCGTTTTTCTGGTGGGCTGCTTTTCCATGGTTGCCGTGACACTCAACGCATTCGACGTCGGTTAGACCGCCCTCGGGTGTGGCTGCGATTCGCTGATTACCGTCGTTTGGTCGATCAGGTGTTTCCCGACCAGCCGGATCTGGCGCGCGCTCAGCGGGCACAGCGGGTGCACGGCCAACATCAATGCCACACGTCGCCGGTCATCGAAAACCGGTGCGGCAATGGTGACTACGGGTTGTTTCCGCCGCCCGGGGTTGTCATCGGAGAGAAAGCCGATGGTGGTGAACTCGACGAGCAACTGATCCATGATGTGGCGCACCGGGGTCGGCATCTCGTTGCTGTCCAACGTGCCGACCACCTGCACCGCCTGCGCCAGCGCGGGCGTCGTCCAGTCGACGTCGAATCCGCGTTCGCGCGTGTGCTCCAACACCTGTTGCAGGCGCTTCGCACGGTCGGCGTTGTTCCCGGCGCCGCGACGGATCCACGCGCGTTGCTCCTCGTCGTCGTCCCACGCCGCGAGTGCTACGCCGAACGGCGGCGCATAGGGGATGCGATCACCCGGTATTCCCGACGGCTGTGTGGCCGTTTCCCCCTCAAAGGCGGTGACCACCAATGAATCACCGAATCGCTCGACCACCGAGCAGGCGTAGCCGACCTCGCCGGAGAGTCGCAACGCCGCCGAACGAGCCGCATGTGCCAAGGGCCGGTTGGTGTCGGTCCGCGCCGCCACCACCGCCAGCGCCGGCCCGAGCGTGAAAGTCTTCGTGACCGGATCGCGGCTCGCCCAGCCACGGTCACACAACGTCTTGAGGATCGCGTGCGCGGTCGCCTGCGTCAGATCGAGTTCGCGCACAACATCGGAGAACCGTAGTCGCGCATTTCCGGACCGTGCCAGCAGCTCGACAACATCGAGCACCCGGGCGGTCGGCGCCGACGTCGATCCTCGAATGTCTTGACTCCTTCAGGCGAGGATTTTTACAGTAATACGAACATTCGAGATCGTATATCGATTATTCGAGAAATGTAATGGGGTAAACGCGTTGCGCGCAGTCGTATTGAGGGATGGGCGGTTGCAGGTCCGCGAGACGGCGGACCCCGAGCCCGGCCAAGGTGAGTTGTTATTGCGCACGCTGAGCACCGCGATCTGCGCATCGGACGTGCACTTCATGGATCACCCCGAGCTCGCGATCGACGATCCCACCGGTCGGTCGCTCTACGACACGGACCGCGACATCGTGCTCGGGCACGAATTCGTCGGCGAAGTCGTCGGGCATGGCCCCGGCTGCACCGGTCAATTCGCGATCGGCGCGCGCGTGACGGCCATGCCGGTCCGCTTGGTCGACGGCGGGGCAGGCGGAATGCGCATCATCGGTCAGCATCCCGAGGCTCAGGGCAGTTTCGGTGAGCTGCTGGTGGTTTCGGAGGTGGCGGCCAAACCGGTCTCGGGTGACGTCTCCAGCGACGCCGTCGCGCTCACCGACGCGTTCGCCGTCGGCGAGTTCTATGTGCGGTCGGCACATCTGCAGCCGGGTGAGGTGGCCGTCGTCATCGGCGCGGGAGCCATCGGGCTTTCGGCCGTCGCCGCCTTGGCCAGCCGCGGCATCGAGCCGATCGTGGTCGCCGACTTCAAGTCCGATCGCCGCGCATTGGCCCGTGACCGCTTCGGGGCGCATGTCGTGGTCGACCCCGCCGAGCAGTCGCCGTTCGACGCGTTCAACGACGTTCGCGCGCAACGCGGATTGCCCGGCCCGGCAGTCGTTTTCGAGTGTGTCGGCGCGTCCGGTCTGATCCAGCGGCTGGTCGAATCCGCCGAGATGGCCACCCGGATCTACTGTGCGGGCGGCTGGTACACGGGTGACACGCTCGACATCACCACCGCCACCCGCCAGGGCGTCACCATCCAATTCGGCGGTGGGCCACACCCGCAGGACTGGTACGGCACACTCGAAGCGATCGCGTCGGGTCGGCTGGACCCGCTGCCCAGCGTGGGCAAGGTCATCGGCCTCGAGGACGTTCCCGACGCGCTCGAACAGGCCCGTAAGTCCGACGGCCCGCCGCGCGTGGTGGTCCACCCGAACGGAGACCTCTGATGACAGACCGGCAGGACATCTCCGATGTGCTGGTTCGCTACGCCACCGGGATCGACCGGCGGGACTGGCCGCTGTTCCGGACGGCGTTCACCGACGACTGCGAACTCGACTACGGCGAGATCGGTACCTGGAAGGGCGTGGACGCCGTCACCGAATTCATGGAGCAGGCGCACGCCATGGCGGGACACACGCTGCACCGCTTGACCAACCAGGCGATCACGGTCGACGGCGACAAAGCCACGGCGCGCACCTACATCGACGGGCTGATCATGTTCGCGGACAACAACTCCGGGGTCAACGCGGTCGGCTTCTACGACGACGAGCTGGTACGCAGCGACGGTGGGTGGCGCATCGCGCGCCGTCGCTACACTCAGGTGCGCCTGGTCACGGTGGGGAGTTCCTAGATGACATTCGCGACGAAGTACGGACCCTGGGCGCTCGTCGCCGGCGCCTCGGACGGTGTGGGGGCCGCATTCGCCAGAGCAATCGCCGAGCGCGGCGTCAACGTCGTGCTGCTGGCCCGTCGGCAGGCCGTGCTCGAGCGGGTTGCCGCCGAGATCGAGTCACAGACGTCGGTGTCCACCCGCACCGTCGTTGCCGATCTCGCGCAACCCGGTGCGGCCTCAGCGATTTCGGCCGCCACCAGCGACCTGGAGATCGGAATGCTCGTGTACTGCGCGGGCGCCGACCCGGATTTCAAACCGTTCCTTGCCAATCCGATCGAGGCCGCCGAAGCGATGGTGCAACGCAATTGCATGGTGCCCATGCAGCTGTGCCACCACTTCGCTGCCGCCATGGTCCAGCGGGGCAGCGGCGGAATCGTCCTCTTCGGGTCGGGTGCCGGGCTGGCCGGCGGCCCCAACATGGTTGCCTACGGCGCCTCCAAGGCGTTCGACATGGTCTTCGCCGAGGCCTTGTGGGCCGAACTGCACGACAAGGGCGTCGACGTCCTGGGCCTCATACTGGGCAAGACGGATACACCGGCGTTGCGAGAAATCGAATATAGCCGCGGCCTGCTCGCCTCCCCCGACGAGGTGCCGTCGGACGCGGCGGCCGTGTCCGATGTCATCGCCGAGGCGTTCGAGAACCTCGCCAACGGCCCGACGTTGATGGTGGGCGACACCATGCGT
>NZ_JAFAUS010000231.1 GCF_019243155.1 Mycobacterium sp. | reverse complement strand
CCCCGGCCGACGTGCCGTCTGCCGTCCAGGGACCGCTCATGTTCCCGCTGTCCGCCACGTCGGCCGACGGACTGCGGCGTACCGCCGCGCGGCTCGCTGACTGGATTGATGCACACGAAAGCGGTTTTGCGCCAACCGATCTGGGGTACACGCTTGCCCGACGACGGGCGCACCGGTCGGTGCGCGCGGCGGTCATCGCGGGCAGCCTCGAGGAGTTGACCGAGGGGCTGCGCGAAGTCGCCCACAGCGACTTTCCGTATCAGTCCACGGTCGGGCAGGACGATCGGGGACCGGTGTGGCTGTTCTCCGGGCAGGGCTCGCAGTGGGCGGCGATGGGCGCCGAATTGCTCGCGACCGAACCGGTGTTCGCCGCGACCGTCGCGCAGGTGGAACCGCTGATTACCCGGGAGTCGGGATTCTCTGTGACCGAGGCGTTTTCGGCGTCTGAGACGGTGACCGGGATCGATCGGATCCAGCCCGCGCTGTTCACCATGCAGGTCGCGCTGGCGGCCACGATGAAGGCATACGGGGTGCGGCCGGCTGCCGTCATCGGCCACTCGATGGGTGAAGTCGCGGCCGCCGTTGTGGCGGGAGCACTAACCCTCGACGACGGCGTGCGGGTGATCTGCCGCCGCTCGAGGCTGATGGCCACGATCGCCGGTTCCGGCGCGATGGCGTCGGTCGAATTGCCCGCCGAACAAGTGCTTTTGGAGCTGATGGCCCGCGGTGTCGACGACGTCGTGCTGGCCGTGGTGGCCTCGCCCGAGTCCACGGTGATCGGCGGCGCCACACAGGCCGTGCGCGATCTGGTGATTGCCTGGGAGCAACGGGACGTCCTGGCACGCGAGATCGCCGTCGATGTCGCTTCGCACTCCCCCCAGGTCGATCCGATCCTCGACGAGTTGTCGGATGAGCTGGCGGCGCTCAACCCCACGACACCCGAGCTGCCCTTCTACTCCGCAACCGCATTCGATCCGCGTGAGCCGTTGGTGTGCGACGGTTGGTACTGGGCGGACAACCTGCGGCACATGGTCCGCTTCGCTGCAGCGGTACAGGCGGCGTTGGAGGACGGCCACCGCGTATTCGCGGAACTGTCGCCGCATCCGCTGCTCACCCACGCTGTCGAGCAGACGGCGAGCAGCCTCGGCATGCCGCTGGCCACCCTCGCCGCCATGCGTCGTGAGCAAGAGCTGCGGCACGGACTGCGGGGGTTCCTTGCGGATTTGCACAACGCCGGTGCGGCGACCGACTTCTCGGTGATGTATCCCGGCGGGCGGCTGGTGGAGGCGCCGCTGCCGGCATGGAGCCACCGCCCGCTGCGGCTGACCCGTAACGGTCAGGATTCGCGAGCGCGCGGCACGTGGACGGTTCCGGTGCACCCGCTGATGGGGGCGCACGTGCGGTTGCACGAGGAGCCGGAACGCCACGTTTGGCAGGGTGAGGTCGGCACCGCGGCGCAGCCCTGGCTGGCCGACCACCGCATCCACAATGTCGCGGCCCTTCCGGGCGCCGCATACTGCGAGATGGCGTGCACCGCGGCCCGCGCGATCCTCGGCGAGAACTGCGAAGTCCGCGACGTCCGCTTCGAGGCGATGCTGTTGCTCGACGATGAAACCCCCGTATCCGCGATCGCGTCGGTGACCTCGCCGGGCATCGTCGACTTCGAGGTCGAGACCTTCGGGGAAAGCGGACAGATTCGACGCGCGGCGGCGGTGCTGCGCGGCGGCGGGGACGAGGAGCAGCCGCCCGCATACGACATGCCCGCCCTGCTCACCGCGCATACCCGCCGGCTGGATGGGGCCGAGCTGCGAAAGCAGTTCGACGAGCACGGTTTACAGTACGGTCCGGCCTTCGCCGGGCTGGCGGCGGCGCACAGCGCGCAGACGGCCGGCACGGTACTGGCCGAGATCAAGCTGCCCGGCCCCCTCCGCTCGCAACAAAACGTCTACGGCGTGCATCCCGCCTTGCTCGACGCCTGCTTCCAGTCGGTCGCCGCTCATCCCGACGCCCGGGTCGCGGGCAGCGCCGGTCTGCTGCTGCCGCTGGGCGTGCGCCGTATCCGCGCCTACGCGTCCGCGCGCACCGCCAACTACTGCTACACGCGGGTGACCAGTGCCGGCGGGGCCGCGCTGGAGGCCGACGTCGATGTGCTCGACGAGCACGGGGCGGTGCTGGTGGTAGTGCGCGGGCTGCAACTCGGCATCGGGGCCTCCGACGGCGCCAACCGCGACCGCGTACTGAACGAGCGCCTGCTGGGCATCGAGTGGAAGCAGCGGCCACTGCCCGATGAGGACCATGTCCGCTTGGGAACGTGGCTGCTGATCAGCACCTCTGCCACCGCAGACGTCATGGCAACCGGCCTGACCGACGCGCTGAAAATCGGTGGTGCGGGCTGCGCGACCATGACATGGCCGCAGCATTCCGACCATCAGGCGAACGCCGAATTGCTCGACTCGCATCTTCGTGCCGACGAGCTCAGCGGAGTGGTCGTACTCACCGGTCCCAAGAACGGCAGCCCGGACGAGGACTGTGCAGTGCGCGGCGGGGACTATGTGCGGCACCTCGTGCGCATTGCACGGCAGATCACGGAGATCGACGAAGAGCCCCCTCGCCTGTTCGTCGTGACGCGCAACGCCCAAGCCGTTCTCCCGGGTGACGTGACGAATTTGGAGCAGGCCGGGCTGCGTGGGCTGGTGCGGGCGATCACGACCGAATATCCACATCTGCGCGCCATCCAGATCGATATGGACACCGACACCGAGGCCGACCGGTTGGCGCGGCAGTTGCTGGGGACGTCGGAGGAGGACGAGACGGCCTGGCGAACGGGGCAGTGGCACACGGCGCGCCTGACCCCGGCCCCGCTCCGCCCCGAGGAGCGCCGGATCGGCGTGGTGGACCACCCAAACGACGGCATGCGCTTGCAGATCCGCACGCCCGGCGATCTGGCGACGATGGAACTTATTGTGGCGCAACGTGTTCCGCCGGATCCGGGCGAGATCGAGGTTGCGGTGACGGCATCCGGCGTCAACTTCGCCGATATGCTCATCGCCCTCGGCCGGTACCCCGCCGGCGACGGGGATGCTCCACAACTCGGTATGGACTTCGCCGGGGTGGTTACCGCGATAGGGCCCGGCGTGACAACGCATCGAGTCGGCGATCGTGTCGGCGGGTTCGCCACACAGGGTTGCTGGGCCTCGTTTGTCACGTGCGACGCCCGCCTCGCCGTGACGCTGCCACCCGGCCTGAGCGACGCCCAGGCGGCCTCGGTGAGCACCGCGCACGCCATCGCCTGGTACGGCCTACACGACCAGGCCAGGATCGCCGAAGGTGAGCGGGTATTGATCCACTCCGCCACCGGGGGCGTCGGGCAGGCGGCGATCGCGATCGCGCGTGCAGCGGGAGCCGAGATCTTCGCCACCGCCGGCAGTGAGGAACGGCGAGCACTGTTGCGCGACAACGGGATCGAGCATGTCTACGACTCCCGCGGCATGGAGTTCGCCGAGCAGATCCGCCGCGACACCGACGGATACGGCGTCGACATCGTGCTCAACTCGTTGACCGGTGCCGCGCAGCGCGCCGGGCTGGAGGTGCTGGCCGTCGGCGGACGATTCGTGGAGATCGGTAAGCAGGATGTCTACGCCAACACCCGGCTGGGGCTCTTCCCTTTCCATCGCAACCTCACGTTTCATTACGTGGATCTGACCCTGACGGCGGCGAGTCACCCGAAGCGGATCACTGACCTGCTGAGCACGGTGTACAACCTCGTCGCGGCCGGTGAACTGCCGCTGCCGGAAGGCACCCGCTATCCACTTGCCGATGCGGCCGCGGCCGTGCGCGCGATGAGTGCGGTCGAGCACACGGGCAAGCTCGTGCTGGACGTGCCCCGAGCAGGGCAGACCAGCGTCGTGGTCCCGCCCGAGCAGGCCAAGCCGTTCCGGCGCGACGGCTCCTACCTCGTCAGCGGCGGCCTGGGTGGCATCGGACTCTATCTCGCCGAGCAGATGGCCGCGGCGGGTTGTGGGCGCATCGTGCTCAGCTCCCGTTCGCAGCCGAATCCCAAGGCGCTGGAAGCGATTCAGCACATGCGCGCCACGGGCACCGACATACAGGTGGAATGCGGCGACATCACCGAGGTCGGCACGGCTGCGCGGTTGGTGGCCGCGGCGACCGCCACCGGACTCCCGCTGCGGGGGGTCCTGCACGCCGCCGCGGTGTTCGAGAACGCCATGCTGGCCAACATGACGGACGAGCTCATCGACCGGAACTGGGCTCCAAAGGTATACGGCGCGTGGAACTTACACCAAGCCACCACCGCGATCCCCCTGGACTGGTTTTGCTTGTTCTCCTCCGCGGTGGGTTTGGTGGGCTCACCCGGGCAAGGGGCGTATGCCGCTGCCAACGGTTGGTTGGACGCGTTCGCGCGGTGGCGCCGAACCCAGGGCCTTCCCGCAACCGCGGTCGGGTGGGCGTTGTGGGCCGAGGTCGGTCGCGCCACCGAACACCGAGCCGAGATCGGCGAGGACGTGACTCCCGGAGAGGGCGGCCGCGAAGGCACCGCCATCGCGCACTGGCGTGACACGGCCTTCACCGCCGACGAGGGCGCCTACGCGTTCGAGGCCTTGCTGTCCCACGACCGCGCCTACTCCGGGTACGCCAGGATGACAGGAACGCCGTGGTTCGCGGCCTATGCACAACGCAGCCGGTTCGCCGAGTCGTTCCGGTCCAAGAGTCAAAGCAGCGCAGGTGCAAGGGAATTCCTCAATGAGCTATCCGCCATGTCGCATGAGGAATGGCCGGCCCGCCTCCGCCGCATGGTCTCCGACGCGGTCAGCCTTATCCTGCGTCGCACCATAGACCCGGATCATCCGCTTTCCGAATACGGCCTCGACTCGATGGGCAACCTCGAGCTACGCACCCGTATCGAAGCCGAGACAGGGATACGGGTCACCACCAACGACATCACCACCATTCAAGGTTTGGCCGGGCTGCTGTGCGAAAAGCTGGCATCCCGCGTATCCGGTGAACTGCCGGATCAAAGGAGGAAGGCTTGTACGTAGGTACGGGGTCGGCGCGTGGGCTGTTCGTGGGAACCGTCAATGACTGGGTGCCCGAGTCGGGCAAAATCGTGTCCTGGCAGGCATCGCCCGCCTCGCTCGAGAAAGCCCGGCAAGCTCCGATCAGCGATGTGCCACTCAGCGCCATGCAAGAGGCGCATCTCCGCGGCTTTTCTCGCTATGCGGCCCGCGGGCTCGATTATGCGCGGCTCGTAATCGGTTCCGGGGACGAACCCGGTCGATGCGATGTTCGGGCCATGAATTACGTGGTCAACTCGCACCTTCGGCGGCACAAGACGTACCACAGTTGGTTCGAGTGCGACGACACGGAATCCATTGTGCGGCATACCATTGCAGATCCCGCCGACATCGAATTCCTGCCCGTCCGGCACGGCGATATGACGGCCAGCGAGTGGCAGAAATTCGTGCTGTCCACTCCCGACCCGGTGCAGTGGGACTGCTTCCGGTTCGGGATAATTCAGTACGCGGACCATTTCACATTCTTCTCGATCGTCGATCACATCCACTGCGACCCGACGATCATTTCCGGGTTGTACAGCGAGATCGTGATGAACTATCGCGTCCTGGTGACCGGCGGTGCGCTCGCCCAGTTGCCGCCCCCGGCCAGTCACGACGACTTCTGCGTGCGGGAGAGCCGGCACCTGGCCACTCTCACCGCGGAGTCTCCCCAGATCCGTAGGTGGATCGAATTCGCCGAGAAAAACGGCGGGACCCTGCCGGACTTTCCGTTGCCACTGGGGGATCTGTCGGCCCCCCTGGGTGGTGACGTCATGGTCGATCGGTTGATGGATGCCGAACAGACGGCCGCATTCGAATCGCTTTGCATCGCAGCGGGCGCGCGCATCAGCGGCGGCTTGTTCGCGTGTGTGGCTCTCGCGCAGTATGAATTAACCGGCGCCGAAACGTATTACGGCCTTACGCCGACGGATAAGCGCAGGTCGCTGGCGGAATTTGCGACGATGGGGTGGTTCACCGGCGTGGTTCCGCTGACTGTGCCTGTCAACCCAGCGTCTTTCGAAGACACCGCCCGTGCCGCGCAGGCGTCTTTCGATGAGAATCTCGACCTCGCAAATGTGTCGTTCAATGACGTGTTGAAGTTGGCGCCATGGCTGCGGCAATGGGGACCGAACTGCACCATGATCAACTACATGGATACGGGGCTCCCCCCATTTTCCGCTACCGTCACTTCCCTGATGAAGGACTCGAACGCGAGCATCTATTGCGATCCCAGAGATCCGGCCCACCTGTATATCTCGGTGATTCGCCTGTTCGACGAGGTCTCGATATGGGTGAATGTCCAGAACAATCCGGTCGCCAAGGACTCGGTGGCCCGATTTCTGAGCGCATTGAAATCCGTGTTCAAGCGAGTCGCGGACGGCCGGCCAACGGGTGTCGCAATTCAGCCACCTAAATGATGAGAATCGGATAGCTTTACTTCCCAGCCTGAATCATCAACAAATTGAAGGGCTGGGCTCCGCCGAATGAAAATCGTCCTGGCCGCCCACGGAACTCGCGGCGACGTCGAGCCCTGCGCCGCCATCGGTCTGGAGCTGCAGCGGCGAGGGCACGACGTACGTATGGCGGTTCCGCCCAACTTGATCAACTTCGTGGAGTCGGCCGGGCTCGCTGCGGTCGGGTATGGGCCGGATTCCCAGCAGCAGGTGCGCGCGGTGACGGATTTCCATCACAACGCCTTCAAACCCCAGAATCCGATGAACGTGGTGCGCTCCGGCACAGAGCTTTTCATCGAGGGATGGGAGCAGATGGGCCGGACGCTGGCTTCACTGGCGGACGGGGCGGAGGTGTTGGTGACCGGCCAGACGTACCACTGGGTCGTCGCCAATGTCGCGGAATACTACGACATTCCAATGGCGGCACTGCACCATATGCCGATCTGCGTCAACGGCCAGCTCGCCCTTCCATCGATACCGTCGCCGAGCCCCTTGGTGCGCTCCACATTGCGAGCGGCCTGGTGGCTGTATTGGCGCATCACCAAAGAGGTTGACGACGCACAGCGTCGTGAACTCGGGCTGCCGCAAGCAGCGGCCCCGGCGGCGAAACGGATGACTCAACGCGGAACGCCCGAAATCCAGGCGTACGACGAGGCTTGCTTTCCCGGTCTCGCAGCGGAATGGAACGGTCGGCGACCCTTCGTCGGCGCGCTGACGATGGAGCTGCCGACGGAATCCGACGCCGAGGTCGCGTCGTGGATTGCCGCGGGGACGCCGCCCATTTACTTCGGTTTTGGCAGCACACCGGTCCAATCGCCCGACGACACGATCGCCATGATCGCCGCGGCGTGCGCGGAGCTCGGCGAACGGGCCCTGATTTATTCCGGCGCAACCGATTCCGACACCATCGCGCATTCGGACCGCGTGAAGCTCGTTGGCATGTTGAACTATTCGGGCATCCTGCCGATCTGTCGCGCGATCGTTCACCACGGTGGCGGGGGCACTACGGCTGCCGGTCTGCGAGCGGGAATTCCCATGTTGATCCTCTGGGACGTGGCCGAACAGCCGCTCTGGGCGGCGCAGGTGACACGACTGCGAGTCGGCCGCGGCCGGCGCCTGTCGACCACCACCGTGAAATCGCTTGTCGCGCAACTCCGCCAGCTGCTGGAGTCGCAATACACCACCCGCGCTCGCGAGATCGCCACCCGCATGACCAAGCCCGCCGAAAGTGTCGCCGCGGCCGCCGATCTCGTGGAGGCCACCGCCCGCGGGGAGCGCGTCGGATGATGTGGGGCACGGTGCTGGCGATCGCACTCTGGGTATCGATCGACCCGACGCGTCTGGTCATCGGTGGAGTACTGATGTCACGCCCGCGGCCCAAACACAACCTATTCGCCTACTGGCTGGGCGGTTTGGCGGCCGGCGTCGCACCCGGGGTCGGCGCATTCGTATTGCTGCACGGTTCGCTGCTGGCGGTTTTGGAACATGCGCGGTCCACGGTCGCACGTTTCACGGGCGGGTACTTCCAGATCGCCCTCGGTGTTCTCGTGCTGTTGATCGCGGCAGGAGTGTCGGCGTACGGCAGCGCTTCGTCAGCCCCGACTCTGCAGCCGACACCGAACCCATCCGCCAGGGTGATCGCCCGCATGCGCGATGTGCTGCAAGGCGGAAATCCATGGGTGGCGTTCGGGATTGGTGTGGTATCGACGATGCCACCCATCGATTATCTCTTCGTGCTCATCATCATCGTCTCCTCGGGAGCCGCGGTCGGCACCCAACTCGGTGCGGTCGTGTTGTTCACCGTCGTGGTGCTTGTTCTCGTCGAGGTCCCGCTCGTCAGCTATCTGGTGATGCCGGCGAGAACCGAGGCGGCCATGCTGCAGCTACACGGCTGGGCCGTCACGCACCGGCGGCGGATTCTGATCATCGTCCCCGCTGTCGCGGGCTTGATGTTGGTAAGCGCTGGCATCAGCAGCATCTGAGCGGCCGGGCTCATGTCCACCTTGCCGTTGCGCGGGCGTAGCCACTCACCAGCGGTGGCGCTCTTCGGCCGAGCCTGTCCACGTTCGCTTGGATGAATTCGAAAGGATAGGCGGTATGACGCTCGATGACTTCGCGCAGACGCGGCATGGGTGCGTGCCATGGCATGTCGTACCGCGCCAGATTCGTCTTGAGGAAAGGGAATCGGAAGTCCTCGATCAGACCGTCCCAAAAGTGGAGGGTGCCGTTGTTTCGCGCGGAGCGATCGGTCCACGGCCGCGTCGATGAACGCCCATAGGTCGTTTTGATGGTGTCGGCGGAGACGAACGGTTTGACCGTCAGCCCCGCATTGCGAGCGCGCTTGGATAAGCCGACCTCATACCGCCAGACAAGCGTGCCTTTGTGGACGACGTAGGAGAAGTCATTCCAGAAACCTTCGAGGAAGGAGCGGGTGCGTGGGTTGAGATCCCAAGCTAGAAAGAAGGATTGGAGGTGGGGGGCCATCTGGGTGTTTTCGACGGGGCCATACATGTCGGCATCGTGGAACGAGTTCCACATCTCCTCGAGGGGAAAGAGCGGACCGAAGACACTGTCGTTTGCGAAGACGAGGCGGTCGAACTGATCGAGCGACCAGCCGCGCTGCCGCAGGATGCACCATGCGAGATGCCAGGAGCCGAAGTCGAAGGAGAGCGTGCGGCGGGTGTAGATGCCGGCACAAAGAGACCGGATGGGAGTCACCGACTCCGGCGCAAGCACGGGCGAGCCGGAGACGAAGACGATGCAGGCTCCGAGCTCGTGCAGTGCGTTCAGGTAGTAGGCGACATAGGGATCGACGGCGCCCTGAGGATCGAAGTGTGCGAACAGAACAAGCGTGCGGCAACCGGGCGGAGGCTGCGGTGGCAGGTCCAGATGGGTTTCACAAAGGAAGCGGAAAGCGTTGCGGTTCAGCCGGTGCCGCACGACGGCCACGGAGCGCTCGGCTTCGGTGCGCAGCGCGTTCGGGAGATCCACGACGGCCAGCCGAGACCTAGGCGTCCAAGCGGGCGAACTGATTCTGCCGGTACCGCTCGATGCAGGCCGCTCTCCTGACCTTGCCGCTGGTGGTGATCGGGATCGAACCCGGCGCTACCACAACGAGATCCGCGATGCTGAGTCCGTGCACGTTGGATATCGCCGAGGTGACTTTGCGTTTGACGAGATCGAATTTGTCCGAGGCCTCGTCGGTTGAGTCGGCGCGGTGTTTCAGCTCGATGATGGCGACGAGCTTTTCGGTGCCCTTGTCCGGGACCGCGATCGCCGCGCACCGTCCCGGCGCGACGGTCTGAATCGTTGCCTCGAGGTCGTCGGGAGAATGGTTGCGCCCGTACACGATCAGGAGATCCTTGATCCGGCCGATGATGAACAACTCACCATTGAAGATGAAGCCCAAGTCTCCGGTTCTCAGCCACGGACCTTCGGGCGTGCCGGCCGACGGGGAGGCAATCTTTCCGCCGAACGTCTCCTCGGACTCTCGGGGCTTCTGCCAGTAACCGATGGCGACATTTCCGCCGTGCACCCAGATTTCCCCGGTCGTCCCCTCCGGCCGCTCCACACAGCTGTCGGGGTCCACGATGCGCACCGCCGGTGACCGCGGCACTCCGTAACTGACGAGCGATGTGCGGCCGCCGCTTTCCCATGGCTGTGCCTGGCCCTCGGTCAGTTGGTCGGAGTCGAATTGAAGGATTCGTGGTGGTTGCCCCGCCTCGCGGGTTGCGACATACAACGTCGCTTCCGCCATTCCATAGGACGGCCGCAACACCCGGTTCTGCAGGTTGAGACGAGCGAACCGCTCGGTGAAGCGTTGTAGCGTCGCGGGCTGGACACGCTCGCTCCCGTTGAGGATGCTGAGCACATTTGACAGATCAAGCCCGGCCATGTCGTCATCCGATGTTTTTCGCACCGCCAGTTCGAAAGCGAAGTTGGGCCCCGCCGAAAGGGCGTGACTGTTACTGGCCAGCAATTGCATCCACCGGGC
>NZ_JAFAUS010000308.1 GCF_019243155.1 Mycobacterium sp. | reverse complement strand
CGGGCTAACCCTGTTGGACACCATTCAGGGCACGGTCGGGGCGGTCAGCCTGATTCCGGACGCGCTGACCCCGCACGAGGAAGCCGTTTACACCAACATCGCCTTCATGGAGTCGGTGCACGCGCGCAGCTACAGCAACATCTTCTCCACGCTGTGCTCGACCGCTGAGATCGACGACGCGTTCCGCTGGTCCGAGGAGAACCCCAACCTGCAGCGCAAAGCCGAGATCGTGATGCAGTACTACAAGGGCGACGAGCCGCTCAAGCGCAAGGTGGCCTCCACGCTGCTGGAAAGCTTCCTCTTCTACTCCGGCTTCTACCTGCCGATGTACTGGTCGAGCCGGGCCAAGCTGACCAACACCGCCGACATGATTCGGCTCATCATCCGCGATGAGGCCGTGCACGGTTACTACATCGGCTACAAATACCAGCGCGGCCTGGCGCTCGTCGACGAGGTCAAGCGTGCCGAGCTGAAGGACTACACCTACGAATTGCTCTTCGAGCTCTACGACAACGAGGTGGAGTACACCCAAGACCTCTACGACGAAGTCGGGCTGACCGAAGACGTCAAAAAGTTCTTGCGCTACAACGCAAATAAGGCGTTGATGAACCTCGGCTACGAGGCGCTGTTCCCGCGCGACGAGACCGACGTGAACCCGGCGATCCTGTCGGCGCTGTCGCCCAACGCCGACGAGAACCACGACTTCTTCTCCGGGTCGGGTTCGTCGTACGTGATCGGTAAGGCCGTCGTCACCGAAGACGAGGACTGGGACTTCTAAGCGCGCGACCTAACCCGGTAGCAAGAGCGCGACTTCGGCATTAACGCTCGAGAAGTCGCTGTCGCCAATATCATCAACGCCGGCTGGGTTTCACGCACTCATGACACTGGTGTCGGTGCCGACACGTCGCCGGATGGAGGTGCAGAGCAGTTCCACGGGGGTTCGCCGGGGGTCATGAAGAGGTGAGAAATGAAGACTCTTGGCATCGTGGCGGCTGCTGCCGGTATCGTCTGCGCCTCTGTGGCACAGGCGGATCCAGGACAGGCGGACCTGAGCAAGCCGTTCTCGATGGCCGGCGGCCCCTTCGTCGGCCAGTGGGGCGCCCACGGGGAGAGCCTGACGATCAACGGCGATGGCAGCGCCGTCGAAACGACCCGCTCTGGCACCGTGAACATGCGGTTCACCTTCGTGCAGGGCCCACCCTCCCAGCCCGACACCACCGCATACGGCAACATTCCCGGCGGGGGATACGCGACCGCCACGCTCGTCGACGGCGGTCGCGGATTAACCCTCAGCGTCGCGGGCGGGGACCAGGGCTTCCCGTTCTGCAAGAGGGTCGACGGTGGCTACGCCAACAGCGCCGACTGCGGAGCGTGAGCTGGGTCACCATCATCACTGAGTCGGGCAGCATTCCGGCCGCGGCGGCGTTGCGCTGAAAAGCCACCGCATCAGACGGTGACCTCGATTCAGCGAGGCTGACATGACCACAATCGGCGGACACCGCGGCCACCCGATCGGCGAAGCGATTTGGATCGTCGCGGGCATCATTGTGCTGATGGCATTCGGCGACGAATTGGTGCTGTTGGCCCTCGCGCTGGCGGTTGCGGCCATGGCGACGGGTTGGTGGATTCACCACCGGGTGGGGCGGCGCGGGCAGACCAGCGAGACGGAGTTGGCGTCCGTGACCCACCTATGTCGACGCAACGTCACCAAGGCGTCGGCGCACGCATCCTCACGCCGCCCCAGCGCCGCTTAGGCAACGCCCGGGGTGGGCTCTTTGCGCGTAGCTAGTTGTGAGCGGGTTGGCGTTCGGTCAGGTCCACAACGGGCGCGCTCGCGGCGCTCGTTTTGACGGACTCGATACCCTTCTCGGCGCTCGCCTTTGTTTCATAGGCCTGGCTGGCGGCGATGATTTCGCCGTTAGCCGCCTTGAGGTGGAACCGGAATTTGCCGGCTTTGTCCTTGCTGACCTCGAATTTGGCTGCCATTCCAATACTCCTTGTTCGTTTCTTCGAACAGCGCCAACGCTACGCCTAGTTGACTCCTCGAAAAAGAGTGCTCAGTAAGCTGTTTCGGCTATCACGTGTTTTCCAGAATGCCGACCAGCGTGATGATCAACGACGTGTGCTCGGTGTAGTTGGGCCCGACGTAGACACGTGCTGTCGGAGTGTCGCCAGCTTCGTAGAAGAAACTGACGACTTGCGTGAGATAACCGAGCGAGCGATCGCATTTCGTCACGAAGTACGCCACTGCGCCGGCGCCCTCAAGCACGATCACGTCGGACGCGTCACCAAGCTGGGCTGAGACGCTGGTGAGTTTCAACCGTTTTCCGGCCGGCACCTGGGGGAAAGTGAAATAGCACTGCCCCTGAGGGCATGTCGACGCATCACCGACCGCGGCTTGTGCCTGATAGGGGTCGTCAGTGTGGGCCATGTGTTGCTCCTTGCGTCGGCGGTCAGGGCGGCCACGCTCGAAACCCGTTGTGTTTAGCCTAATTTCGGGCTTCCGGTCGAGCTGATCATTTCAGCGACTCGCGGCGGGAACACGAGTAATCCACTACTCGAATCATCGGACCGGACCGACGGGCCGCCCATCACTGGCCCGATGTCACCACGGGCTGATGGTGTGACGCAGTAGTGAAGTAGCCAGGCAGGATTTGCAACAAATTCGTCGAGAAATCCTTTAGCGCCCCACCCGCGAATATGAACAGGCGCGTGAACGACGTATGAATAGTGGGGACGGTACGACGGCTCGCTAGCGCGGTTGATGCCGCTGCCCGACACTATTCCTGTGACGACAACCGCTTCCTCCAAAAAGGATCACAAGCACCACTTCTTTTGCTCGGTGATTCGCTGGCTGCAGGTCGGCTACCCCGACGGCGTCCCCGGCCCGGACCGAGTGCCGCTGATGGCTCTGCTGCGCAGCACACCCCTGACCGAAGAGCAGATCAAAGAGGTGGTGCGCAAGGTCACCGCCAAGGAAGGGTCTCCGGAGACGATCGACCACCCGATCGACCGCGACGAGATCTCCGAATTCATCTCAGACATGACGCATTACGACGCCGGCAAGGAAAACGTCATCCGCGTGGCCGCCACGTTGGCCGCCGCCGGCTGGCCGCTGGCCGGCATCGACGTCAGCGAGGTCGTGCCCGGTGACGAGGATGCGGAGTCGGCCGAGCTCACGGCGCGAGGTTCTGAGGGAGACTAGGACTCCCGGGGCCGCCTCATAGCTTCGAGATGTCGATGACGAAGCGGTACCGCACGTCGCTGGCCAGGACGCGTTCGTAGGCTTCGTTGATGTAATCGGGCTCGATCAGCTCGATTTCGGGTGTTACGTCGTGCTCGGCGCAGAAGTCCAGCATCTCCTGCGTTTCGGCAATGCCGCCGATGTTGGAGCCCGACAGGCTGACACGGCTCAAGGCCAGCGAGAACGCGGGCACCTCCATCGGGTGTTCGGGGATGCCCAACTCCACGAGCGTCCCGTCGACGTCGAGCAGGCTGAGGTACTTGCGCAGATCCAGGTTCGCCGAGACCGTGTTGAGGATCAGGTCGAAGCTGCCGCGCAGATTGCGGAAGGTGTCGGGGTCCGCAGTCGCGTAATAGTCGCTGGCACCAAGGCGCAGGCCGTCTTCCATCTTCTTCAGCGATTGCGACAGCACCGTCACCTTGGCACCCATCGCGACACCGAGCTTGACGCCCATGTGCCCCAGCCCGCCCAGGCCGACGATCGCCAGGCGAGTGTCGGCGTCGACTTTCCAGTGCCGCAAGGGGGAGAACAGCGTCACGCCCGCGCACAGCAGCGGGGCGGCCTTGTCCAGCGGTATCGAGTCGGGGATGCGAAGGACGTAGTTCTCGTCGACGACGATGGCCTGGCTGTAGCCGCCCTGGGTCGGCTGTCCGTCTTTGCCGACGCCGTTGTAGGTGGAGACGAAACCCTTCTCGCAGTACTGCTCCAGGCCGGCCAGGCAGTGCTTGCACTCGCGGCAGGAATCCACGAAGCAGCCGACACCGACGCGGTCGCCCACCTGGTGCTTGGTGACCCCGGAGCCCACCTCGGTTACCACGCCGGCGATCTCGTGCCCTGCGACCAGCGGGTAGTTGGGCTGACCCCATTCGCCCCTGACCGCATGGATGTCCGAGTGGCAGATGCCGGCGAACTTGATCTCGATGGCCACATCGTGCGGGCCGGGTTCGCGACGGGTGATGGTGGTCTTGGTCAGTGGTTCGGTCGCCGACGGTGCAGCGTAGGCCGAAACAGTGCTCATGAGTTATCCCTCTTCGATGGTTTTACGCCTCTAAATAACCTTAGCCAAAGTAAACTTTCCGGGCCATGTGATGTGAGCCGGATATCAGCTCATTGGCGCGCTTACGTCCCGGAATTTGCGGCGCTAGTTGATCGGAGCGTTGACCCAGCGCAGGTCGTTGACGACGCCTCGGGCCGCGATCAGTCCCTCGCCGGTCTGCCACACTTCGTCGTTAACGACGAACACCCGGTTGTCGCGGTTTGCCGACAGCTTGCGCCACGGCTCGCTGTCCAGAACGGTGGCGGCGCGCTGGGATGCGGCCGGTGAGTCGCACGAGACGTAGATGATGTCGGCGTCGGCTGCGGAGAGGTTCGGGTTCTTCGCAAGGTCGGCGTCGGTGGCGCCGATCTCGAGATACGGCTTATCGGTGAAGCGCTGCGCGGCCGGCCGGTCCACGCCCACCGCGCCGAGCACGCTGGCCGGGAAGTTGTTGGTCCCGTACACCCGAATCGTGCCGGCCGTCAGCTGCACGATCGACGCCTGGAAATGGGACGCGTCGTGTTTGGCGCCGATATCCGTGGCCCGTTGGGAAAAGCCGCTGATCAGTGCGTCGACTGCCGCGCCGCGTGCCGTGGCGGCGCCGACGGCGCGCAGATTGTCCTGCCAATCCGCGCCGGGCGCCGCGGTGAACAGCGTCGGGGCGATCGCGGCCAGCTGCGGATACAAGTTGGGCGTCAATCCCTGTGAGCCCAGGATGAGGTCGGGGTGCAGCGCGGAGATCGCGGCGACGTCGGGGTTGGTGCGGCTGCCGACACCGGGCAGGCCGTGCACCGCACCGCCCAGATACGACGGCTGGTTCGACGAGCCGTCCGGCACCGCCGCGGCGATCACCCGCGACTGCAGGCCCAGCGCGCACAGGGCGTCGAGCTGGTCACCGGAGAGCACGACGATGCGCTTGGGCTCCGCGAGCACCTGCACCACGTCCGGGCTGACTCCCGCCGCGTTGTGAGCCTGCCGGGTCGCCGGCCCCGGGTCTGCCCCGGCGGCATCGCGCGCGCACGACTCATCGGGGTGGCGGTCGTTTCCCAGCACGCCGGCACCGGCGATCTGGGTGGTGGGGGTGACCAGGGAACGGGCCGACGGGGAGGAGCCGGGTTTACCGGATCCGCAGCCGCCGCATGCGACCACAACGGCCGCCGTCACGGCGCCGGCCACGAGCACCCGGGCGGGCCGGATCACGCCGAATTGCACGGGTTTGACGCTAACACCCGGCCGGTCTGGAGCCGTTTTCCCGAGAAGACACCCAGCAACACGCCGCCCCGCCGAGGCATTTACGACAGTTTGTAGGACCAGCCCTGACGTCGGCATCACCGGCGGCTAAGATTCGAGTCAATAGCCACTTTGGGCCCTGTCCGATCCGGATGTTTGGAGAAGCTGTTGACAGCCGAAGCGCCCCCGTTGGGAGAACTTGAAGCCGTTCGCCCATACCCGGACCGCATGGGTCCTAAAGGGAACCTCGTCTACAAGCTGATCACCACGACCGATCACAAGATGATCGGAATCATGTACACGGTGACCTGCTTCGTCTTCTTCTTCATCGGCGGGCTGATGGCGCTGCTGATGCGCACGGAGCTGGCGGCACCCGGGCTGCAATTCCTGTCCAATGAGCAGTTCAACCAGCTGTTCACGATGCACGGCACGATCATGCTGCTGCTCTACGCGACGCCGATCGTGTTCGGGTTCGCCAACCTGGTCCTGCCGCTGCAAATCGGCGCGCCCGACGTGGCGTTCCCTCGGCTCAACGCCTTCTCGTTCTGGCTGTTCCTCTTCGGCGGCCTGATCGCGGCCTCCGGCTTCCTGGTCCCGGGTGGGGCCGCGGACTTCGGCTGGACCGCCTACACGCCGCTGTCCGACGCCGTGCACTCACCCGGCGCCGGCGGAGACCTATGGATCACGGGCCTGATCCTTGCCGGCCTGGGCACCATCCTTGGCGGGGTGAACATGATCACGACCGTGGTCTGCATGCGCGCCCCCGGCATGACGATGTTCCGGATGCCGATCTTCACCTGGAACATCCTGGTGACTTCGATCCTGATCCTGATCGCGTTCCCGATCTTGACCGCGGCCCTGTTCGGATTGGCCGCCGACCGCCACCTCGGGGCTCACGTCTTCGACGCCTCCAACGGCGGAGTCCTGTTGTGGCAGCACCTGTTCTGGTTCTTCGGCCACCCCGAGGTCTACATCATCGCCCTGCCGTTCTTCGGGATCATCACCGAGATCATCCCGGTGTTCTCGCGCAAGCCGATCTTCGGTTACACCACGCTGGTCTACGCGACGCTCTCGATCGCCGCCCTGTCGGTCGCGGTGTGGGCGCACCACATGTTCGCCACCGGCGCGGTTCTGCTGCCGTTCTTCTCGTTCATGACCTACCTGATCGCCGTGCCCACCGGAATCAAGTTCTTCAACTGGATCGGCACGATGTGGAAGGGCCAGATCACCTTCGAGACGCCGATGCTCTTCTGTGTGGGCTTCCTGATCACCTTCCTGCTGGGCGGCCTGACCGGCGTGATCCTGGCCAGCCCGCCGCTGGACTTCCACGTCACCGACACCTACTTCGTGGTGGCGCACTTCCACTACGTGCTGTTTGGCACCATCGTGTTCGCCACCTTCGCGGGCGTGTACTTCTGGTTCCCGAAGATGACCGGTCGGCTGCTCGACGAGCGGCTGGGCAAGCTGCACTTCTGGCTGACGTTCATCGGGTTCCACACCACATTCCTGGTGCAGCACTGGCTGGGTGACATGGGCATGCCGCGCCGCTACGCCGATTACCTGCCCTCCGATGGTTTCCAGCCGTACAACGTCGTCTCGACGGTCGGCGCCTTCATCCTGGGCGCGTCGATGTTCCCGTTCGTCTGGAACGTCTTCAAGAGCTGGCGCTACGGCGAGGTCGTCACAGTCGACGACCCGTGGGGCTACGGCAACTCGCTCGAGTGGGCGACCAGCTGCCCGCCGCCGCGGCACAACTTCACCGAGCTGCCCCGAATCCGTTCGGAGCGACCGGCTTTCGAGTTGCACTACCCGCACATGGTGGAGCGGCTTCGCGCCGAGGCGCACATAGGTCGCCACGCCACGGCTTTCGAATCGCCAAAGGGATTCGTCCCACGGACCGAGCCCGATCGCTCGACCCCTAACCAGTAGCG
>NZ_JAFAUS010000122.1 GCF_019243155.1 Mycobacterium sp. | reverse complement strand
AGGTGTCGGTGCGCAACATCCGCCGCAAGTCGATGGAAGAGCTGCACAGGATCCGCAAGGACGGCGAGGCCGGCGAGGACGAGGTCGGTCGCGCGGAGAAGGATCTGGACAAGACCACGCACCAGTACATCAACCAGATCGACGAGCTGGTCAAGCACAAAGAAGGCGAGCTGCTGGAGGTCTAACGGCCTTCGCAGCAAACATGTCCGTGGCAACTACCGGCGCAGGCACCCCGCCCGGCGAGCCCGCGCGTGAGGCCAACACGCGTGAAGCTAAAAAAAGTACGGAGCAGCGGGCGAGGAAGACGTCCCGGGCGGGACGCGACCTGCGCGCCGCGATTGCCGTAGGCCTGGCGATCGGCAGCGTTCTCGTCGTCACGCTCGTTTTCGCGCCACGCTTCTGGGTTCCCATCGTCGCGCTCGCCATCTTCGTGGCCACCCACGAGGTGGTGCGACGGTTGCGGGAGGCCGGGCACGTCATTGCGGTCATCCCGCTGCTGATCGGCGGGCAGGTCACCATCTGGTTGACGTGGCCGTTCCATGCCGCCGGCGCGCTGGCAGGCTTCGGCGCCACCGTCGTGGTCTGCAACATCTGGCGGCTGTTCATGCAGGACAACAGCAAGACGCCCGAGCCGTTCGCTGGTTCGCCGTCGGCGAACTACCTGCGGGACGCGTCGGCCACCGTGTTTCTGGCCGCGTGGGTACCGCTGTTCGCGTCCTTTGGCGCCCTGCTGGTGTACCCGCACGACGGCGCCGGGCGGGTCTTCTGCCTGATGATCACCGTCGTCGCCTCCGACACCGGTGGATATGCCGTGGGGGCGCTCATCGGCAAGCACCCGATGGTTCCGGCGATCAGCCCCAAGAAGTCCTGGGAGGGATTCGCCGGTTCCCTGGTGTTCGGAATCACAGCTGCGACGCTGACGGCGACCTTCCTGGCCGGTAAACCGTGGTGGATCGGCGCGTTGCTGGGTGTCGTCCTCGTGCTAACCAGCACGCTCGGCGATCTGGTGGAGTCGCAGGTCAAGCGCGACCTCGGCATCAAGGACATGGGCCGCCTGCTGCCCGGGCACGGCGGTCTGATGGACCGGCTCGACGGCGTGCTGCCGTCGGCGGTCGCGGCCTGGATCGTGCTCACACTTGTGCCCTGACAGGGCCGATACTGGACGGGTCATGGTCCAACAGTTGGTTTTCTCCGAACCCCGCCCTGGCAGGCCGCCGCAGCACCTCGCCGATCTCGACGAGGACGGCCGCGCGTCCGCCGTCACGGCGCTGGGCCTGCCGGCGTTTCGCGCCAAACAGCTGGCACATCAGTACTACGGCCGGCTCATCGCCGATCCGCGACAGATGACCGACCTGCCGGCGGGCGTGCGCGACGTGATCGCGGAGACCATGTTCCCGAAACTGCTCACCCCGGTCTCCGAGGTCACCTGCGACGCCGGCCAGACCCGAAAGATCCTGTGGCGGGCCCTCGATGGCATCACCGTCGAGTCCGTGCTGATGCGCTACCCGCAGCGCAACACGGTGTGCATCTCGTCGCAGGCCGGCTGCGGCATGGCGTGTCCGTTCTGCGCGACGGGCCAGGGCGGGCTGAGCCGCAACCTGTCGACCGCCGAGATCCTGGAACAGGTGCGCGCCGGCGCCGCCGAACTGCGCGACGACTTCGGCGATCGGCTGTCCAACGTGGTCTTCATGGGCATGGGGGAGCCGCTGGCGAACTACGCCAGGGTGGTGGCCGCCGTGCGGCGCATCATCGCCCCGCCGCCGCAGGGCTTCGGCATCTCGGCCCGCTCGGTGACGGTGTCGACGGTCGGCCTTGCACCGGCGATCCGCAAACTCGCCGACGAGCGGCTCGGGGTCACCCTGGCGCTGTCGTTGCACGCGCCCGACGACGAATTGCGCGACACGCTGGTGCCGGTGAACGGCCGGTGGAAGATCGACGAGGCGCTCGAGGCGGCGCGGTACTACGCCGATGTGACCGGTCGTCGGGTATCGGTGGAGTACGCCTTGATCCGCGACGTCAACGACCAGCCGTGGCGGGCGGATCTGCTGGGGCAGCGGCTGCACAAAGCGCTCGGCCAGTTGGTGCACGTGAACCTGATACCGCTCAACCCGACCCCGGGCAGCGAATGGGATGCCAGTCCCAAGGCGGTCGAGCGGGAGTTCGTTCGCCGGGTCCGGTCGAAGGGGGTGTCCTGCACGGTGCGAGACACTCGTGGGCGCGAGATCAGCGCCGCGTGCGGACAGCTCGCCTTTGAGAAGAGCTAGCGGTCCGCTAAACCCTGCCCGGTGAACCGCGGCGGCGGCTGGCGCGTCTCTTGCTGTAGGACCAGCAAACGAGGGGTGTTCATGATCCGACTGTTTTCGCCACTCAGATTCTTCGTCGCGGCCGTGTTCGCGGCCGCCCTGGTGTTCGGGTTGGCCCAGCCGCCGGGCGCCGAAGCGGCCGACGATCGTCTGCAGTTCAGCGGGACGACTTTGAGCGGCGCGCCGTTCAACGGCGCCAGCCTGCAGGGCAAGCCCGCGGTGCTGTGGTTCTGGACCCCGTGGTGCCCGTTCTGCAACGCCGAGGCCCCAGGCGTCAGCCGGGTGGCGGCCGCCAACCCGGGGGTCACTTTCGTCGGCGTCGCGGCCCACTCGGACGTCGCCGCGCTGCAGAGCTTCGTGTCCAAGTACAACCTGAACTTCATCAACCTCAACGACACCGACGGCTCGATCTGGGCGCGCTACAACGTGCCGTGGCAACCGGCGTACGTCTTCTACCGAGCGGACGGCAGCTCGACGTTCGTCAACAACCCCACCGCGGCGATGGCGCAGCAGGAGTTGTCCGACCGGGTCGCCGCGCTGCGGTCCTGACGCCGTGAACCAGGGTCTGGTCGGATTGGCTTTCGCCGCCGGCTTGGTGGCGGCCCTGAATCCGTGCGGCTTCGCCATGCTGCCCGCCTACCTGCTGCTGGTGGTGCGCGGCGAGGCACCCGGGGAACGTCGAGGCGTGGCATCCGTCGGCAGGGCGCTGGTGGCCACCTTCGGGATGGCGCTCGGCTTCCTGACGGTGTTCGGGCTGTTCGGCGCGCTGACGGTATCGGCGGCCGCGACCGTGCAGCGGTACCTGCCGTACGCCACGCTGGTGATCGGCCTGGTGCTCATGGCGCTGGGCGGCTGGCTGCTGTCGGGTCGCGAGCTGTCGGCCCTGACGCCTCGCCCGCTGAACCTGCGGTGGGCGCCCACCGTGCGCCTGGGCTCCATGTACGGCTACGGCATCAGCTACGCGATCGCGTCGCTGTCGTGCACCATCGGGCCGTTTCTGGCGGTTACCGGGGCCGCACTGCGGGCCGGTTCGGTCGTCACGGGAGTGTCGGTCTACCTCGCCTACATCGCGGGCCTGACCCTGGTCGTCGGGGTTCTTGCCATCGCCGCGGCGATGGCGAGTTCGGCCCTTGTTTCCGGGTGCGCCGACCGGCTGCGGCGGATCCTGCCGTTCGTGAACCGGATCAGCGGCGCGCTGTTACTGCTGGTCGGCGTGTACGTCGCCTATTACGCGGGCTACGAGCTGCGTTTGTTCACCATGAACGCCAGCCCGCAGGATGCGGTGATCGCGGCGGCCGGTCGCCTGCAGGGCGCGCTGGCCGGGTGGGTGCACCAGCACGGGATATGGCCGTGGGTGGCGGCGCTGCTGGTGTTGGTGGCAGTGGCGGGCGCCGGTGCCTGGCGCCGGCGCGCGCGACGCTAGGTGACTACCTGATCCAGCCGCGCCTGCGGCCCCACAGGTCGCGGACCAGGAAGAACAGCACCACCGCCGCGAAGCCGATCAAGAACAGGTCCTCGATATGGCCGACGTGGTTACCGCGCAGCATCGCCAGCAGGAAGATGAAGCCGAACACGCCGACGCCGTGCCAGGTGCGGTGATTGATCCTGCTCCAACCCCACGCTGCCGACGGCACCTCGACGGTGTCGACGTCGCCGGTGAAGCGTTCCACCTCGGTACTGGCCACAGCGAATCCCTTTCGGAACGGAACATGACGGCTACTGCCCAAGATTCTGGCACACGCCGTCCGGGGCGCGCGGGCCGCGGCGAGTAGATGGCCCGCGTCGTCGGCGGGCGGCACAATGAACGGGTGACCGATCCAACGACCGACGGGCAAACTGCGGGCCGCCTGCGCGTCCTGGTGCTGGGCAGCACCGGCTCGATCGGCACCCAGGCGCTGGACGTCATCGCGGCCAATCCGGACCGTTTCGAGGTGGTCGGCCTGGCCGCCGGCGGCGCGAACCTGGACACCTTGCTGCGCCAGCGCGCCGAAACCGGGGTCACCAACATCGCCATCGCCGACGAGCGCGCGGCCGCGCAGGCCGGGGACGTCCCCTTCAGCGGGCCCGAGGCAGTGACCCGCCTGGTCGAGGAGACCGAAGCCGACGTCGTCCTCAACGCCCTGGTCGGAGCGTTGGGCCTGCGGCCCACGTTGGCCGCGCTGCAATCGGGGGCCCGGCTGGCGCTGGCCAACAAGGAGTCGCTGATCGCCGGCGGACCGCTGGTGCTGCGCGCGGCCCGCCCCGGCCAGATCGTGCCGGTCGACTCCGAACACTCCGCACTCGCGCAATGCCTGCGCGGCGGCACGCCCGACGAGGTCGCCAAGCTGGTGTTGACCGCGTCCGGTGGGCCGTTCCGCGGCTGGTCCGCCGACGAGCTTCGCAGCGTCACCCCCGAACAGGCGGGCGCGCACCCCACTTGGTCCATGGGCCCGATGAACACCCTGAACTCGGCGTCGTTGGTCAACAAGGGCCTCGAACTCATCGAAACCCACCTGCTGTTCGGCATCCCGTACGACCGAATCGACGTCGTGGTGCACCCCCAGTCGATTGTTCATTCGATGGTCACCTTCGTCGACGGTTCGACCATCGCCCAGGCCAGCCCGCCGGACATGAAGCTGCCCATCTCGCTGGCGCTGGGGTGGCCGCGCCGGGTGCCCGGCGCCGCGGCGGCATGCGCCTTCGACACCGCGTCTAGCTGGGAATTCGAGCCGCTGGACAGCGCCGTTTTCCCGGCGGTCGACCTGGCCCGGCACGCCGGCGAGACCGGCGGCTGCATGACCGCCGTCTACAACGCGGCCAACGAAGAGGCGGCCGAAGCGTTCCTGCGCGGCCGGATCGGCTTCCCCGCGATCGTCAAAACCATCGCCGACGTGCTGGACGCCGCCGACCAATGGGCGCCCAATTTGGGCCAAGTACCCAGTAACGTGGAAGAAGTACTAGAAGCGCAGAGGTGGGCGCGTGAGCGCGCGCAGCGCGCGGTCGCAAATAGCCCTGCCAAGGTCTGAAGTGAAAGCCTCCGGAATGGTTCCAAGAAAGGTCTTGCAGCGGAGATGATGTTCTTTATCGGCATTGTGCTGTTCGCCCTTGCCATCCTGATCTCGGTCGCTTTGCACGAGTGCGGGCACATGTGGATCGCGCGCGTGACCGGCATGAAGGTTCGCCGCTACTTCGTCGGCTTCGGGCCCACGCTGTGGTCGACGCGGCGCGGCGAAACGGAGTACGGAGTCAAGGCCATTCCGTTGGGCGGCTTCTGCGACGTCGCGGGCATGACCTCGGTCGAGGAGCTGGCGCCCGACGAGACCGACCGCGCGATGTTCAAGCAGAAGACCTGGAAGCGGGTCGCGGTGCTGTTCGCAGGCCCCGCCATGAACTTCATCATCTGCATGGTGTTGATCTACGGCATCGCGTTGGTTTGGGGCCTGCCCAACCTGCACCCGTCGACCAAGGCCGTGATCGGCGAAACCGCTTGCGTCGCACCGGAAACCGCACCCGGCAAGATACAGACCTGCACCGGGCCCGGCCCGGCCGCGCTGGCCGGAATCCGTCCCGGCGACGTGGTGGTCAAGGTCGGCGACACGTCGGTGTCCACCTTCGAGGACATGGCCGCCGCGGTGCGCAAGCTGCACGGCACCGTCCCGGTCGTCGTCGAGCGCGACGGCAAACCGATCACCACCTACGTCGACGTCACGCCCACCCAGCGCTACCTGCCCGGAGCCAACGGGCAGGCCGCTCAAGCGCAACCCACGACCGTCGGCGCCATCGGCGTCGGCGCCGTCCGGCTCACGCCCACGCACTACGGCGTGTTCACCGCGGTGCCCGCAACCGTGGCCTTCACCGGCGACCTGACCGTGGAGGTGGGCAAGGCGCTTGTCGCGATCCCGACGAAGGTCGGTGCGCTGGTGCACGCGATCGGCGGCGGCCAGCGCGACCCGCAGACGCCGATGAGCGTCGTCGGCGCCAGCATCATCGGCGGCGACACCGTCGACCACGGCCTGTGGGTGGCCTTCTGGTTCTTCCTGGCCCAGCTGAACCTCATCCTGGGCGCGATCAACCTGGTACCGCTGCTGCCGTTCGACGGCGGCCACATCGCCATCGCGGTGTTCGAGAAGATCCGCAACATCATCCGCTCCACGCGCGGACTGGTCGCGGCGGCGCCGGTGAACTACCTCAAGTTGATGCCGGCGACCTACGTGGTCCTGGTGTTCGTGGTCGGCTACATGCTGCTGACCGTGACAGCCGACCTGGTCAACCCGATCAGGCTTTTCCAGTAGAACGAAAAGGATTTCATTGTGTCCGTAGGCCTGGGCATGCCGGCACCTCCGGTGCCCACGCTCGCCGCCCGCCGCAAGACGCGTCAACTGATGGTCCGCGACGTCGGCGTCGGCAGCGACTATCCGATCTCGGTGCAGTCGATGTGCACCACCAAAACCCATGACGTCAACTCGACGCTGCAACAGAT
>NZ_JAFAUS010000475.1 GCF_019243155.1 Mycobacterium sp. | reverse complement strand
GCTGGTGCTGCGCGTCGATGTGGCCGGTGACCCGAGCTTCACCGAGCTGCTGGACCAGGTGCGACACCGCAGCCTGGGCGCCTACGAGCACCAGGATGTGCCCTTCGAATTGCTGGTGGAGCGGCTCAACCCGACCCGCAGCCTGACGCACCACCCCCTGGTCCAGGTGATGTTGGCCTGGCAGAACTTCGCCGGAGACAGCGGGCCTGCCGCCGGGTTGGCGTTGGGCGACGTCGAGGTCACCCCGATGCCGGTGGATACCCAAACCGCCCGAATGGATCTGACATTCTCACTGGCCGAACGCTGGAGCGAGGATGGCGAGCCGGCCGGGATCGGGGGAACGGTCGAGTTCCGGACCGATGTGTTCGACGCGGCCAGCATCGAGGCGCTCGTCGGTCGGTTGCAGCGGGTGTTGATGGCCATGACGGCCGATCCCACGCGCCCGTTGTCGTCGTTCGAACTTCTCGACGAGGCCGAACGCGACCGGCTGGATGAAATCGGCAACCGGGCCGCGTTGACCGAGGCGTCGATGGCGTACAGGTCGATTCCGGCGTTGTTCGCCGCGCAGGTGACCCGCGCCCCCGGTGCCGTGGCCGTGACCTGCGACGGCCGGTCGCTGACCTACCGGGAGCTGGACGAGGCCGCCAACCGAATGGCGCATTTCCTGGTCAGCCGTGGCGCGGGTCCGGGACAGCAAGTCGCACTGCTGTTTTCGCGTTCGACCGAGGCGATCGTGGCGATCCTCGCGGTGCTCAAGTCGGGTGCGGCCTACCTGCCGATCGACCCGGCGCTGCCGGACGCCCGGATCGAGTTCGTCCTCGCCGACGCTGCGCCCGTCGCCGCGATCACCACCGCCGATCTGGCCGGCCGGCTCGCCGGCCAAAGCGTGACGGTCATCGACGTGCATGACCCCGCCGTGGCCATCCAGCCCGGCACAGCGCTCAGGACGGCGCCCAGCCCGGAGGACCTCGCCTACCTGATCTATACCTCCGGCACCACCGGTGTCCCCAAAGGCGTTGCGGTGACTCATCGCAACGTGACCCAGCTGCTGGCGTCCACGGCCTCCGGCCTGCCGCGCGCCGGCGTGTGGTCGCAGTGGCATTCGCTGGCCTTCGACGTCTCGGTGTGGGAGGTCTTCGGCGCGCTGCTGCAAGGCGGGCGCCTCGTGGTAGTGCCCGAGTCGGTAGCACGCTCGCCGGAAGACCTGCATGCCTTGCTGGTTGAGGAGCGCGTCAGCGTGCTGAGCCAAACGCCGTCGGCGGCGGGTGCGCTTTCGCCCGCGGGCCTGGAATCTGCCACGCTGGTGGTCGCCGGTGAGGCGTGCCCCGCCGAACTGGTGGAGCAGTGGACGCGCGGGCGGGCGATGATCAACGCCTACGGTCCGACCGAGGCCACCATCTACGCCGCGGTCAGCGCGCCGTTGAGCGCGGGATCGATTGCGGTGCCGATCGGTTCGCCGGTGCCCGGGGCGGCGCTGTTCGTGCTCGACGGGTCGTTGCGGCCCGTTCCCGCCGGTGTGGTCGGTGAACTGTACGTCGCCGGTGCCGGCGTTGCCGGTGGCTACTGGCAACGGGCCGGTTTGACCGCATCGCGATTCGTGGCCTGCCCGTTCGGCGGGTCCGGAACCCGCATGTATCGCACCGGCGACCTGGTGCGCTGGCGTGCCGACGGACAGCTCGACTACCTGGGCCGCGCCGATGAGCAGGTCAAGATCCGCGGGTACCGCATCGAACTCGGCGACGTGCGTGCGGCGCTGGCGCTGGTGGATGGCGTCGAGCAGGCGGTCGTCATCGCCCGCGAGGACCGGCCCGGCGATAAGCGCCTGGTTGGATACGTCACTGGAAGCGTTGATCCCGCCGCAGTCCGCGGCGCGCTGGCCGACCGGCTGCCGGGCTACATGGTGCCGGCGGCCGTGCTGATGGTGCAGGAGCTGCCGCTGACGCCCAACGGCAAACTCGACACCCGCGCCTTGCCCGTGCCGGAGTATCAGGACGCCGACCGTTATCGCGCCCCGGGCAACGCGGTCGAGGAGATCCTCGCCGGCATCTACGCCCAGGTGCTCGGCC
>NZ_JAFAUS010000382.1 GCF_019243155.1 Mycobacterium sp. | reverse complement strand
GTGGGGCTATCGACCAGCCGTCGGCGGCGATGTGGTGGATGGCGGCGGCCAGCACGTGCTCGTCGTCGCCGACGCGGAACAGCTGTGCCCGCAACGGGATTTCGGTTGCCAACTCGAAGCTGTGCCGGGTCGCGGCCTCGATGGCCTCGTCGAGTTGCTCGGTCGGCCAGCCTGCGGCGTCGATCACGCCCCAGCCCAGTGAGGTCTGCTCGGGGCGCAGGATCTTTTGGTGCGGGGTGCCGTCGGCGTCGGGGAACAAGGTGCGCAGGCTTTCGTGGCGTGCCACCACATCGGCCAGTGCCGCCCCCATCGCGCCGGTTTCTAGCGGACCGTGCAGCCGTAGCGCTACCGCGAGGTTGTAAACCGGTGAGGGGCCTTGCAATTGGTCGAGGAGCCACAGCCGGTTCTGGGCGAACGATAATGGCACGAGCTCAGGCCGCAGCGCGGGCATCAACGGTGCCAGCGGGCTGGCGCCCTCGCCGATACGCGGCGCCAACTCGGCGATCGTCGGCGCATCGAACACGGTGCGCACCGACAGGTTGGTGTTCAGGCTGGCATTGATCGCGGCGACCAGGCGCATCGCCGACAAGGAGTCCCCACCCAAAGTGAAGAAAGAGTCGTCGATCCCGACGGGTTCGAGACCGAGGACCTGGGCGTAGATCCCGGCCAGGACTTCCTCGGTGGGGGTGCCCGGGGCTCGATAGCCCTGTGCGTCTTGGTATTCCGGAGCGGGCAGGGCACGGGTGTCCAACTTGCCGTTGACCGTCAACGGCAACGCCTCGAGCACCATGATTGCCGTCGGCACCATATAGGCGGGCAGCCGATCGGCAAGTGCGCTGCGCAGCTCGCCCGGGTCGGCGGTGCCGGTGACATACCCGACCAGACGCTTGTCGCCGTGGCGGTCCTCGCGGGCGATCACCGTGGCCTGCTCAACCCCGGGCAAGGCGCTGAGGGCGGCCTGCACGTCGCCCAATTCGATGCGGTAGCCGCGGATCTTGACCTGCTCGTCGGCGCGGCCCAGATACTGCAGCTGTCCCTCGGGGGTCCATGCCACCAGGTCACCGGTGCGATACATCCGCGACCCGGGTCCGCCGAACGGGCACGCCACAAACCGCGACGCGCTGAGCCCGCCCCGGCCCACATAGCCGGCGGCAAGACCCGCCCCGGCCACATACAACTCCCCGACCACGCCGGCCGGTGCCGGCTGCAGCCAGCCGTCGAGGACAAAGAATCCAAGATGCGCCAGCGGTACACCGATCGGACTGCACTGGCCTGCAAGGTCTTCGGGGCCGATGTTTCGTATCGAGGCGTGCACCGTCGTTTCGGTGATGCCATACATGTTGATCAGCCGGGGAGAGTCAGGGTGCGCTTGCAGCCAGCTGTTCAGACGCGTGGGTTCTAAGGCCTCGCCACCGAAGATCACCGACTGCAACGCCAACTGCCCGGCCGCGGCCTGCCCGTCCGCGGTCTGCAACGCATAGAACGCCGAAGGGGTCTGGCTGAGCACACCGACCTGCTCGGACACCAGGACGGCGTGCAATTCGTCGGGCGAACTCGCCACCGCCTCTGGCACCACGACCAGTCGCCCGCCGGAGAGCAGCGCCCCAAAGATCTCCCACACCGAGAAGTCGAACGCCAGCGAATGCGCCTGCGACCACACCTGTCCGCGCCCGACCTCGGCGTCCAACGACTCCAACAATCGAGTGACGTTGCGATGCGGCACCGCAACGCCTTTGGGAGTCCCGGTCGTGCCCGACGTGTAGATCAGGTAAGCGATGTTCTCCGACGACGGCACGGGCAAGCCGGTGACGGCCTGCGCCCTCACCGCCGGATCGTCGATGTAAATGATTTGCCCGGCGAAGCCGCCCAGTCGCTCGCGCAGCTCCGCGGTGGTGACGACCGCCACGGGTGCGGCATCGGACAACACGAATTCGATGCGTGCGGCGGGCAGCGCCGGGTCGACCGGGACATAGGCCGCCCCGGTTTTCAACACGGCCAGGATCGCGGTGACCGCCTCGGGAGACCGCGGGAACACCAGCCCCACCCGGTCGCTGGGACCCGCTCCCTGCCCGACCAGCAAGTGCGCCAACCGATTCGACGCCTCATCCAACTGCGCATAGGTCAACGAATCGCGGCCACATGTCAATGCCACCGCGTCCGGGGTACGGGCTACCTGCTCGGCGAACACTGCCGGAATCGAGATCGATTCGCTCGGCGATTGGGTCAGCGCCGCGCGATTGCCCCACCCGTCCAACCGGATACGCTCGGGCTCGCCGAGTACATCGATCGCCGAAAGACGTTGTCCTGCATCGGTCGTCATCGCCGTCAACACCCGCTGCAACCGCTCGATGAGAGCGTCGATGCCGGCAGCGTCGAACACATCGGTGGCGTATTCGATGCGGAAGCCCAGTTGCTGGCCGGGGGAGGCCTGGATGACCAGGGGGTAATGGGTGGATTCGTGGGTGCTGAAGTCGGTGATGGCCAATTCGTTGTCGGCCATGGTCGCCGCGGACTCGATCGGATAGTTCTCGTAGACGAACAGGGTGTCGAAGGGCTGTTCATGGCCGGTGATGCGGTGTATGTCGGTCAGCGGCAGGTGCTGGTGGTCCAGCGTGTGGTTGGCGGCGCTTTGAAGTTGGTCGAGCAGCTCGCGGGTGGTGGTGGACGCGGTGATGCGTGCACGCACGGGCACGGTGTTGATCAAGAGGCCCACCATCGTTTCGGCACCGGGCAGCTCGGTGGGCCGGCCCGATACCGCGGTGCCGAAGGCGACGTCGGGCTGGCCGGTGAGCCGGCTCAGGAGTTGGGCGTAGGCCCCTTGCAGCACGGTGTTGACGGTGGTGCGCGAGGCCCGCGCGAGGTCGTTGATGGCTTGAGTTGTCGCAGCGGGCAACGTGAATGTGGTCACGCCTTTGGGGCCTGGCCGCAGATTTTGAGCGGGTGCGACCAAGGTGGGCGTGTCGAAACCGGCGAAGACCTCGCTCCAAGCCGCCTGGGCGGCAACGTGATCGCGTTCGGCCAGCCAGTTGACCAGCTGGCGATAGGAACCGGGGGTGGGCAGTCGGTAGTGCTGGTAGCTGGCGAAGATCTCCTGCAACAGGATCGGCAGCGACCAGCCGTCCATCACGATGTGGTGGAAGGTGAGCACAAAGCGGTGCCGCTGTGGTGCCGTGCGAACGAGCGCCGCCCGAACGACCGGCGGGTTTGTCAGGTCGGTCACCGCGAGCCGCTCGGCGGCGCACAACTGCTCGATTTGGTCGTCGGCTTCCAGATCGACGTAGCGCCAGGGAGCTACGGGGTCGATCGGAATTACCTGGACGGGCTCGTCGTACTCGGGGCAGAAGCGGGCGGCAAGGTTGGGGTGGCGGGCAAGGACGGTGTCGACGGACTCGTGAAGCCGGTTCGGGTCGAGGGGGCCGGTGATGGTGGCGGCGAGTTGGACGGCGTAGACGTCGTCGGTGGGGTCCTGTGTGGTGGCGGCGTGGAAGAGCAGTCCTTGTTGCAGCGGGGTCAGCGGCAGAATGTCGGCGACCGAGTAGCGCTGCCTCAGCTCGTCGATTTGTTGTTGGGTGAGCCGGGCCGGGGCGATGTCAGACGGGGTGAAGCCGCCGCCACCCTTGCTGACGTGGGCGCAGATCCCGGTCAAGGCCTCAAACCATAGCCGGCTGAGCTCGTTGACCTGGTCGGCGCCCAGAGCCGATGGCGCCCAGGTCCAGCCGGCCAAAAGTTGTGGGCCGTCTTCGGTGTCGATGGTGGCGGCGTTGACGTCGATGGTGTGCATCAACGGCATCGGCACGGCGGCCGCGGCGTCGGTCAACGAGACGGCTCCGTTGCTGATCCGCCACAGTTCGCCGGGCAGATCGGCACCGGCGCCCAGCCGTCCGAGGTAGTTGAAACCGATCACCGGGTCGGCCCCATCCAGGTCGACCTCGGAGTTCAGGTAGCGCAGCAGCCCGTACGTGATGGGGTCCGGCAGGTCGCGTAGTTGTTCCTTGGCTTTCTTGATCACCGCGCCCAACGCGGGGTCGCCGGCAATGACATGATCCCAGGACAGACCCCGCATGCTAAGCGCGACAGGGTATTTGGTGGTGAACCAGCCCACTGTGCGTGACAAGTCGACTCGTGGGCCCAGTTCCTCATCGCGGCCGTGGCCTTCGACGTCGATCCCGATCGCGGTGTGAGTGCTGGTGCCGAGGAATTTTGTCCAGGCCAGCGCGTAGGCGATCAGCAGAATGTCTTGCACGCCTGCGTGAAACGCCGCGGGCACCTCGCCGAGCAGCAGCCGAGTGGTCTCGGCGTCGAGCGGCACCGACAGCCGTCCCGCATTCGCATAGGTGTCTTTTCCGGACTGGGGCGCGGGCAGCAGTGCCGGAGTCGCCGCGATCTGGCGCCACGTTTCGGCCTGCTCGATGACCGCTGGGTCCTGTGCGTGTTCGGCCAGCAGCGCCGACCACCTCGCAAACGACGTCCCACCGGGCAGCAAGGTGATCGGTTGCCCGGCGCGGTGTTGAGCCCAGGCGATGTTGAGGTCCTCCAACAGGATTCGCCAGGACACTCCGTCGACGGCCAGGTGGTGGATGAGCACCACCAGCTCACCTGTGGTCTCCGCCCACACGACGCGCAGCATCACGCCCGCGGCCGGGTTCAACCGGGCACGGGCCGCCAGCACCGCGTCCTGGAAGAGCGTCTCGACGACCTCCAGGCAATCCGCGGCCTGCACCGAACCGGGTTCGGGCACCGTCAGTGACCAGCCCCCGTCTCCGTCGTCATCGACGCGTAACCGCAACGCGCCGTGGCGATCCAACAGCGCCTGCAACACCGCCAGCACGTCGGACTCGCCCACCCCCGGCGGGGCTTGAGCCACCACGGCTTGGTTGAACTCATCGGTCGGACCATCGACGCTGTGCAGCCAGCGAATGATCGGGGTGGCCACCACCGCGCCCAGACCCTCATCCACGATGTCGTCCCCATCGGCCAGACCGGCCACCCGGGCCAGTCGGGCCACGGTCTGCTCGACGAAGACATCCCGCGGCCGGCACATGATTCCGGCGGCACGCGCCCGGGCCACCACCTGCATCGACAAGATGCTGTCGCCACCCAGATCGAAGAACGAGTCGTCCACCCCGACCCGCTCCACTCCCAACACCTGGGCATAAATCCCGGCCAGCACCTCTTCGACCGCATCAGCGGGGGCCCGGAATTCCGTGCCGCCCTGGTGATAGTCGGGCGCGGGCAACGCCCGTCTGTCGAGCTTGCCGTTGACCGTCATCGGCAACGACTCCACGACGACGATCGCCGCGGGCACCATGAACGCCGGCAGCCGATCCGCCAACAGGGTACGCAGATTGGCCGGGTCCGCCGTGCCGGTGATGTAGCCGACGAGGCGCTTGTCGCCGGGGCGGTCCTCGCG
>NZ_JAFAUS010000374.1 GCF_019243155.1 Mycobacterium sp. | reverse complement strand
AAGCTCTGGTCCGAGGCGCTGATCACCGGCGAACGGTCCATGGCGTTCGGCCTGACCGAACCGCAGCACGGCTCGGACGCGACGTGGCTGGAGACCAGCGCTGAACCCGACGGCGACGGCTGGGTCATCAACGGCTCCAAGCGATTCAACACCGGTGTGCACCGCGCCACGCACGACCTGATCTTCGCCCGCACCTCCGGTGAGCCGGGTCAGGCCCGCGGCATCACCGCGTTCCTGGTGCCCACCAACACCCCGGGCTTCAACGTCCCGTACTACTGGTGGACGTTCAACATGCCGACTGACCACGGCGAAGTCGAGTTGACCGACGTGCGAGTGCCCGCCGACGCGGTGCTCGGCGAGGTGGACCGCGGCCTCGAGGTCGCGCAGACGTTCCTGCACGAGAACCGAATCCGGCAGGCGGCAAGCAGTCTCGGCGCTGCCCAATACTGCATCGACCGGGCCGCCGAGTACGCCGGCAAGCGGACCGTGTTCGGCAAGCCGCTGTCGGTCAACCAGGCCGTGCAATGGCCGTTGGCCGAATTGCAGACTGAGGCCCAGATGGTCCGGCTGCTGGTGCAATACGCGGCCTGGCATCTGGATCGCAACCACCACATGGAGGTCTCGGACAAGGTGTCGATGGCCAACTACCGCGCCAACCGTCTGGTCTGCGATGCCGCCGACAGGGCCATGCAGATCTACGGCGGTCTCGGTTACAGCCGGCACGAACAGTTCGAGCACATCTACCGCCACCACCGCCGCTACCGGATCACCGAGGGCGCCGAAGAAATCCAGATTCGCCGGGTGGCGCAGCGGCTGTTCAAGTTTGGCAAGCAGTGAGTGCCGATCAGGACCTGATCGCCAAGCTCGGCACGGTGCTGGATCCGGTCTTCGGCGGCGGCACCACGATCGCGAACCTGCGCGCGCTGACGGGCGGCGCCAGCCGCACCACGTGGGCCTTCGAAGCCGTCACCGGCGAGAAACGCCAGCCGCTGATCCTGCGCATCGGGCCGCCCGACGACGTGCACGCGGGTATGGAGCTCGAGGCCCGCGCTCAGGCGGCCGCCGCCTCAGCGGGTGCACCCGTCCCCCACGTCCTGGTCGCCGACGATTCGCCTGCGGCGCTGGGCAATCCGTTCCTGATCTGCGATGAGCTCAAGGGCGAGACCATCGTTCGGCGCATCCAGCGCCAGCTCGACGCGGCCGGTGGGCAGCCGGCCCGTGCCGGGCTGCTGCGGCAGTGTGCGCAGGCCCTGGCCGCCATCCACCGGGCCGACCCGGAGCTTCCCGGGCTGACCCGTGAGGACCAACTCGCGCAGTGGCGCGAACGGCTCGACGACATGAACGACACCACCGCCACCTTCGAATGGGCCTTTCGCTGGCTGGAGGCCTACCGTCCCGCGCCGTCAGCGCAGGTTCTGGTGCACGGCGATTACCGGATGGGAAACCTCATCGTCGACGGCGCCGACCTTGCCGCCGTCCTGGATTGGGAGCTGGTCCACCTCGGCGAGGTGTACGACGACCTCGCCTGGTTCTGCATCCGGGCCTGGCGCTTCGGCGCTCCGGCCAGCCTGGGTGCCGGCGGCCTGGGCAGCATCGAGCGCTTCCTGCGGGACTACGAGGAGGCCGGCGCGACTAGCGTCGACCGGGTGGCATTTCACTGGTGGCTGGTGCTGGCCACGCTGCGCTGGGGCGTCATCTGCCGGTATCAGGCGGAGCGGCACCTGAGTGGCCAGAACCGCTCGGTGGAGCTGGCGACGATCGGCCGTCGCGTCTCCGAGACCGAATGGGACCTGCTCAATCTGCTCGAGGCGGGCCGCCCGTGATCGGCGCATACGGTCGGCCGCTCGCCGCCGAACTCGTGGCCGCCGTTGCCGAATTCCTGGAGACCGACGTCCGGGACGCGACCGGCGGACAGGTCAACTTCCACGCCAGGGTCGCCGCCAATGCTTTGCGCATCGTCGAGCGCGAACTGCTCGACGAAAGCGAGGCGGAATCCCGTACGGCACTGGCAGGCTTGGGCTTCCCAGACGAACAGGCGCTGGCCGCCGCGATCCGGGCGGGCGAGTTGGACGGGCGGGCCGATGCCGTGATCGCCTGCCTGCGCACACTGGTCCGACGTCGGTTGTCTGTAGCCCACCCCGGATACAACAGCGAATAGTCCGGTAATCGCCAAACAGGAGGCAGCGTTATGCCCGCCACTACCGCTGAAGTGGTCCTCGAGACGGCCGACCGGCTGTTCACGGCGATCGAAGACGGCGATAAGTCCGCGGTGGAGCGGATGTGGAGCGACGACATCGCCGTGTGGCGCTCCGGTGCCCGCCGGGACCCCTCCAAGTCAGATGACAAGGTTCGGGCGCTGCGCGTAATCGACTGGTTCATCTCCGCGACCACCGAGCGTCATTACGAGATCCTCGATCGTCGGCTCTTCGACGACGGCTCGGTCAGCGGCTTTGTTCAGCAGCACATCCTGCACGCAACCGGCCACGCCGACCAATCGATCTCGATGCGAGTCTGCATCGTGATCAGGGTGGGCACAAACGGCCTGATCGAGCGGATCGACGAGTATTTCGACCCCGCTGAGATCGCGCCGTTGCTCGACTGACGTTAGATTCGCGACGACAGATGGAGGCGACGATGACGACTCTGGAAACGCTGCTGAACGATCCCGACATGGCCGGCGTATGGAACCTCGTTCCGGGCCGCTCGACCATCACCTTCAAGATCAGAAACATGTGGGGCCTGCTGAACGTGAAGGGCCGCTTCACCGACTTCACCGGCGACGGCCAACTGACCGGCAGCGGAGCGGTTTTCGGCCGCCTCGACATCCGCGCCGCCTCACTGGACACCGGTATCGGGCGGCGCGACGAGCACCTGCGCTCGGCCGACTTCTTCGACGTGGACCACTTCGGTGAGATCAGCGTCATTGTGACCGGCGTGGAACCGATTCAAGGCAAGACCGCTGACCTGCGCGCCGAGTTCACCATCAAGGGCAACACCGCACCGGTCCCGCTGCCCGTCACGGTCACCGAACTCGACGACGGCTCGATTCGGATCGTCGGCGAAACCAAGGTCGACCGCGCCCAATTCGGCCTGGGCTGGAACAAGCTCGGAGTGATGGGCTCGACGGTGACGCCGGCAGTGGAAGCCGTCTTCGTGCGGGCACGCTAGACGATTTGTGCGGGCACGCTAGATGATTTGTGCGGGCACCCCGGTGAAGTCGGCGCGACACCAGTACGATCTGCACCGTGCCCGACTCCAGCCCTGAATCCAGCGTTGCTCTGCGGATCCTGGTCTACAGCGATAACGCGAAAACCCGCGAACGAGTGATACAGGCGCTGGGCAAGCAGCTGCACCCGGATCTGCCTGAGATGAGCTATGTCGAGGTTGCAACCGGCCCGATGGTGGTGCGGCAGATGGATGAGGGCGGCTTCGACTTGGTCATCCTCGACGGCGAAGCCACGCCCACCGGAGGCATGGGAATCGCCAAACAGCTCAAGGACGAACTCACCACGTGCCCACCGATCGTGGTGCTCACGGGCCGCCGCGACGATGCGTGGCTGGCCAGCTGGTCGCGCGCCGAAGCCTCGGTGCCGCACCCCCTCGACCCCATCGTGCTGGGTCGCACGGTCCTCGGGCTGCTCCGCACCCCGACCCGCTAGCTCCGCGAGAGCCTCCGCCGCGACGGTTTACCCGCGGCGATTACCCCCTTCGCCTGCGGCAACACCAAGAAACCAGCCACGCCGCTCAAGGGCGCCTCCGCACCCCGACAGCGCATGGGGTTGCGCCGACACAAAAACCAAGCGAATACCCCACCCCGGCAAAACACACTCGCCGCTGCGACGCTATGTTGAAGGTCACTGTGATGTCACACAGCCCGCGTGCGTCACAGCAGCCCGGCCCCCGCCCGGCCGCCGCGCTGGCGGCCCGTACGACGGATGGAGCGAGTTGAACGTCTACATACCCATCCTGGTTTTAGGAGCGATCGCCGCCGCGTTCGCCATCGGTTCGGTGTTCCTCGCGAGCATCGTCGGCCCGTCGCGCTACAACCGCTCGAAAATGGCGGCGTACGAGTGTGGAATCGAGCCGACCGACTCCCCGGTCAGCGGCCCGAACGCGAACAGCGGGCAGCGGTTCCCGGTGAAGTATTACCTGACCGCAATGCTATTTATCGTCTTCGACATCGAAATCGTGTTCTTGTATCCCTGGGCGGTCAGTTACGACGCGCTCGGGACATTTGCATTGGTGGAGATGGTGGTTTTCGTGCTCACGGTCTTCGTGGCCTATGCCTACGTGTGGCGCCGCGGCGGCCTGACGTGGGATTGAGGTAAGAAGTGGGTCTCGAAGAACAGCTCCCCGGCGGCATTCTGCTGTCAACAGTCGAGAAGGTGGCGGGCTATGTCCGCAAGAACTCGCTGTGGCCGGCCACCTTCGGGCTGGCCTGCTGCGCCATCGAAATGATGGCAACCGCCGGACCCAGATTCGACATCGCACGCTTCGGTATGGAGCGGTTCTCCGCGACGCCGCGGCAGGCCGATCTGATGATTGTGGCCGGGCGTGTCAGCCAGAAGATGGCACCGGTGCTGCGGCAGATCTACGACCAGATGGCCGAGCCGAAATGGGTACTGGCCATGGGGGTGTGCGCGTCCTCGGGCGGAATGTTCAACAACTACGCGATCGTGCAGGGCGTCGACCATTTGGTTCCGGTTGACATCTACCTGCCCGGCTGCCCACCGCGGCCGGAGATGCTGCTGCACGCAATCCTGAAGCTGCACGAGAAGATTCAGGAAATGCCGCTGGGCGTCAACCGCGAGCGCGCCATCGCCGAAGCCGAGGAAGCCGCCTTGGGCGCGCGGCCCACCATCGAGATGCGCGGACTGCTGCGATGAGCTCGCCCGACCACGACCCCAAAGTAGCGGCGAGCGAGGTGGGCGGGGCCGTCCCGTCGCCCGACGAGGAAGTCATCAACGTGCGCCGCGGCATGTTCGGGATTTCGGGCTCCGGTGACACGTCCGGATACGGGCGCCTGGTTCGCGAGGTCACGCTGCCGGGCGGCAGCCCCCGCCCCTACGGCCGCTATTTCGACGAGGTCGTCGATCGGCTCGCCGACGCGCTCGCGGCCAACGACGCTCAATTCGAAAGCGCCATCGAGAAAGTCGTGGTGGACCGCGACCAGCTGACCCTGCACGTACGTCGTGAAGCCCTGTCGGCTGTCGCTCAGCGTCTTCGCGACGAACCGAGTCTGCGTTTCGAAATGTGCCTGGGCGTCAGCGGAGTGCACTACCCGCACGAGACGGGCCGCGAACTGCACGCGGTCTATCAGCTGCAGTCGATCACCCACAATCGCCGCATCATGCTGGAAGTCTCTGCACCCGACGGTGATCCGCACATTCCCTCGCTCTACCGGGTCTACCCGACCACCGACTGGCACGAGCGCGAGACCTACGACTTCTTCGGCATCATCTTCGACGGACACCCGTCGCTCACTCGGATCGAGATGCCGGACGACTGGCACGGGCATCCGCAGCGCAAGGACTACCCGCTCGGCGGAATCCCGGTCGAATACAAAGGCGCCCAGATACCACCGCCCGACGAGCGGAGAGCGTACAACTGATGAGCACTATCACTGATTCGACGCAAAACGGCGGCGGCCCGGAAGGCCCCGAGACGGTTGTCGTCGCCGGTGGCCAGGACTGGGAGCAGGTCGTCGAGGCCGCCCGCAGCGCAGATCGCGGCGAACGCATCATCGTCAACATGGGGCCGCAGCATCCGTCCACGCACGGAGTGCTGCGGCTGATCCTCGAGATCGAGGGCGAGACGGTCACCGACGCCCGCTGCGGAATCGGCTACCTGCACACCGGGATCGAAAAGAACCTCGAATACCGCTACTGGACGCAGGGTGTCACCTTCGTGACCCGGATGGATTACCTGGCACCGTTTTTCAACGAGGCCGCGTACTGCCTGGGTGTAGAGAAGCTGCTCGGCATCACCGACGAGATCCCGGAGCGGGTCAACGTCATCCGGGTGCTGATGATGGAGCTCAACCGGATCTCGTCGCATCTCGTCGCACTGGCGACCGGTGGCATGGAACTGGGCGCCATGACGCCGATGTTCACCGGCTTCAAGGGCCGCGAGATCGTGCTGAAGTTGTTCGAATCCATCACCGGGTTGCGCATGAACAGCGCCTACATCCGCCCCGGAGGCGTCGCTCAGGATCTGCCGCCCAACGCGCAGACCGAGATCGCCGATGCCCTCAAGCCGTTGCGGGTCGCGCTGCGCGAAATGGGTGGTCTGCTCAACGAAAACGCGATCTGGAAGGCGCGCACCCAGGACGTCGGCTACCTGGACCTCGCCGGATGCATGGCGCTGGGAATCACCGGTCCGATCCTGCGCGCCACCGGGCTCCCCCACGATCTGCGCAAGAGCGAACCCTACTGCGGATACGAAAATTACGAATTCGACGTGATCACCGCGGACACATGTGATGCTTACGGGCGCTACATCATTCGCGTCAAAGAGATGTGGGAGTCGATCAAGATCATCGAGCAGTGTCTGGACAAGTTGAAGCCGGGTCCGATCATGGTTGAGGACCGCAAGATTGCCTGGCCGGCCGACTTGAAGGTCGGTCCAGACGGCTTGGGCAATTCACCCGAGCACATCGCGAAGATCATGGGCAGCTCGATGGAAGCGCTGATTCACCACTTCAAGCTCGTCACCGAGGGCATTCGCGTTCCGGCAGGCCAGGTTTACGTCGCGGTGGAGTCGCCGCGCGGCGAGCTCGGCGTCCACATGGTCAGCGACGGCGGCACTCGCCCCTACCGGGTGCATTACCGCGACCCGTCTTTCACCAACCTGCAGGCGGTATCCGCGATGTGTGAGGGCGGCTTGGTCGCCGACCTGATCAGCGCGGTCGCCAGCATCGACCCGGTGATGGGCGGGGTCGATCGATGACTGATCCTAGTTTCAAGCCGGTGCCGACAACTAGCGGCGAGCGGATTTTCATCCGGCTCGGCCCGCCGCCCGAAGAGCCGAACCAGTTCGTCGTTGATGGTGCGCCGCAGTCGTATTCGCCGGAAGTGCGGGCGCGACTGGAGTTGGACGCGAAAGAGATCATCGGCCGCTACCCCAACAAGCGCTCGGCGTTGCTGCCGTTGTTGCACCTGGTGCAGTCCGAGGACTCCTTCCTGACACCGGCGGGACTCGAATTCTGCAGTGAGCAGCTGGGTCTCACGGGGGCCGAGGTATCGGCGGTGGCGAGCTTCTACACGATGTATCGCCGCGGACCCACCGGCGACTATCTGGTGGGCGTGTGCACCAACACGTTGTGCGCCGTCATGGGCGGCGATGCCGTATTCGACGCTCTGAAAGAGCATTTGGGCATCGGCAACGACGAGACCACCTCCGACGGGTCTGTCACCCTGCAGCACATCGAATGCAATGCCGCCTGCGACTACGCGCCGGTGGTGATGGTCAACTGGGAGTTCTACGACAACCAGACGCCGGAATCGGCAAAGGAACTCGTCGACTCGCTTCGCGACGGCGAGCCCAAGGCGCCCACCCGCGGTGCGCCCCTGTGCCGCTTCCGTGAGACGTCGCGCATTCTGGCCGGCCTGCCCGACGAGCGCCCCGACCAAGGCCAGGGCGGAGCAGGCGCGGCCACGCTGGCCGGTTTGCGGGTGGCCCAGGAGAAAGACATGCAGGCACCGCCCGCGGGAGGCCAGTCGTGACCACTGCCGCCAGTTCGTCGGCGACGCCGCTGACTCCGGTGATCAGCCGATTCTGGGACGACCCCGAATCCTGGACGCTGGACACCTACCTTCGCAACGACGGCTATAAGGCGCTCGAGAAGGCGCTCGCGATGAAGCCCGACGACGTGATCGCCACCATCAAGGACTCCGGATTGCGGGGGCGCGGCGGCGCGGGCTTCTCGACCGGCACCAAATGGTCGTTCATCCCGCAGGGCGACACCGGCGCCGCGGCCAAGCCGCATTACCTGGTGGTCAACGCCGACGAGTCGGAACCCGGTACGTGCAAAGACATTCCGCTGATGTTGGCGACACCGCACTTCCTCGTCGAGGGCGTCATCATCGCCGCCTATGCGATCAGGGCGAGCCACGCGTTCATCTACGTCCGGGGTGAAGTGCTGCCGGTGCTGCGGCGGCTGCAGAACGCGGTGGCCGAGGCGTACGCCGCCGGTTACCTCGGCCGCGACATCAAAGGCTCGGGCTTCGACCTCGAGTTGGTGGTGCACGCCGGGGCGGGCGCCTACATCTGCGGCGAGGAAACCGCGTTGCTCGACTCGCTGGAAGGCCGGCGCGGGCAGCCGCGGCTGCGGCCGCCGTTCCCCGCGGTGGCGGGACTTTACGGCTGCCCCACGGTGATCAACAACGTCGAGACGATCGCCAGCGTGCCGCCGATCATCCTCAACGGCATCGAGTGGTTCAGGTCGATGGGCAGCGAGAAATCCCCCGGCTTCACGCTCTATTCGCTGTCCGGGCACGTCACCACCCCGGGTCAATACGAGGCTCCGCTGGGAATCACGTTGCGCGAGTTGCTCGATTTCGCCGGTGGGGTGCGGGCCGGGCATCGGCTCAAGTTCTGGACCCCGGGCGGATCGTCGACGCCGCTGCTGACTGACGAGCACCTCGACGTCCCGCTGGACTACGAGGGCGTGGGCGCGGCCGGTTCGATGCTGGGCACCAAGGCGCTGGAGATCTTCGACGAGACCACGTGTGTAGTGCGCGCGGTGCAGCGCTGGACGTACTTCTACAAGCACGAATCCTGCGGAAAGTGCACGCCCTGTCGCGAGGGCACCTTCTGGCTCGACCAGATCTACGAGCGTCTGGAAACGGGCAAGGGCACCATGGAGGACATCGACAAGCTGTCCGACATTTCCGACACCATCCTCGGAAAGTCGTTCTGCGCGTTGGGCGATGGAGCCGCCAGCCCGGTGATGTCCTCGATCCAGCATTTCCGCGATGAGTACGTCGCTCACGTCGAACAAGGCGGATGCCCCTTCGACCCACGCGATTCCATGCTCACGGCGAATGGAAAGGCATGACACGCCGATGACAACCACAGCCAAGCCTGAAGCCGGCGACGAGGTACGGCCGCCCGACATGGTGACGCTGACCATCGACGGCAACGAGATCAGCGTCCCCAAGGGAACTCTGGTGATCCGCGCGGCCGAGCTGATGGGCATCCAGATCCCCAGGTTCTGCGATCACCCGTTGCTCGATCCGGTGGGCGCGTGCCGCCAGTGCCTGGTTGAGGTTGAGGGACAACGCAAGCCGATGGCGTCGTGCACGACCGTGGCAACCGACGACATGGTGGTGAAAACGCAGCTGACCTCGCCGGCCGCCGATAAGGCCCAGCACGGTGTGATGGAACTGCTGCTGATCAACCACCCGCTGGACTGCCCGATGTGCGACAAGGGCGGCGAATGCCCGCTGCAGAACCAGGCGATGTCCAACGGGCGCGTCGATTCTCGCTTCGAAGACGTCAAGCGCACGTTCGCCAAGCCGATCAACATCTCCTCGCAGGTGTTGCTGGACCGCGAACGCTGCATCCTGTGTGCGCGCTGCACCCGGTTCTCCGAGCAGATCGCCGGCGACCCCTTCATCGACATGCAGGAGCGCGGCGCCCTGCAGCAGGTCGGCATCTACGCCAATGAGCCGTTCGATTCGTACTTCTCGGGCAACACCGTGCAGATCTGCCCGGTGGGCGCGCTGACCGGGACCGCCTACCGGTTCCGGGCCCGCCCCTTCGACCTGGTCTCCAGCCCGAGCGTCTGCGAGCACTGCGCGGGTGGTTGCGCCGAGCGCACCGACCACCGTCGCGGCAAGGTGCTGCGCCGCCTCGCCGGCGACGACCCGGAAGTCAACGAGGAGTGGAACTGCGACAAGGGCCGGTGGGCCTTCCGGTACGCAACCCAGCCCGATGTGATCAGCACTCCCCTGATCCGCGACGCCGACGGCTCGCTGCAGCCGGCCTCGTGGTCGCACGCGGTCGCCATCGCGACCGCAGGCCTGGAAGCGGCGCGCGGACACGCGGGTGTGCTAGTCGGCGGCAGGGCGACGCTGGAAGACGCTTACGCCTACTCCAAGTTCGCCCGAATTGTTCTGGACAGCAACGACATCGACTTTCGGGCCCGCCCGACGTCGGCCGAAGAGGCCGACTTCCTGGCGACCCGCATCGCGGGCAGGCCGATCACCGTCAGCTACTCGGACCTGGAGTCAGCGCCCGTCGTTGTGCTCGCCGGATTCGAACCAGAAGACGAATCACCCATCGTGTTCCTGCGGTTGCGTAAAGCGGCCCGCAAGCACGGTGTTCCCGTGTATGCGATTGCGCCGTTCGCCACGCGGGCGCTGGGCAAGATGTCGGGCCGGCTGATCAAGACCGTTCCCGGTGCCGAAGCGGCCGCGCTGGACGGGCTCGCCACCGGCGAAGTGGGTGGGCTGCTGTCCACCCCGGGCGCCGTCATCATGGTCGGCGAACGTCTGGCGACGGTACCGGGCGGCTTGTCCGCCGCCGCCCGGCTGGCCGACGCCACGGGCGCCCGTCTGGCCTGGGTGCCGAGGCGGGCCGGCGAACGCGGCGCGCTCGAGGCCGGCGCGCTGCCCGGGCTGCTGCCCGGCGGGCGCCCGATTGACGACGAAACCGCCCGCGCACAGGTTGCCGCGGCGTGGGGGGTATCCGAATTGCCTTCCGCCAGTGGACGAGACGTCGATGGCATCCTGGCCGCCGCCACCGACGGAACGCTTGGCGCGCTGCTGGTCGGCGGTATCGAGCCCGACGACTTTGCCGACCCGGAAGCGGTACTGGCCGCGCTCGACGCGGCGGGGTTCGTGGTCAGCCTCGAGTTGCGGCACAGCGCGGTCACCCAACGCGCCGACGTGGTGTTCCCGGTCGCGCCGACGACGCAGAAGGCGGGTGCGTTCGTCAACTGGGAGGGCCGTTATAGGCCCTTCGACGCGGCGTTGCGCGGAAGCACGCAGCAGCCCACCCAATCCGACCACCAGGTGCTGAACACGCTGGCCGACGAGATGGGTGTGTACCTGGCGGCGCCCACCGCCCAGACGGCCCGCCAGGAAATCGCCACGCTGGGGTTCTGGGACGGCGGCCGCGCCGCGGGCCCGGACGTCGCGACCCCGCAGCCGGCCGAACCCGGTTCAGGCGAAGCGGTTTTGACCGGGTGGCGGATGATGCTGGACAACGGCCGGCTGCAAGACGGTGAACCGCATCTGGCCGGAACCGCGCGCAAACCCGTCGCGCGGCTGTCGAAGGACACCGCCGCCGAAATAGGTGCCGCCGAGGGCGAGGCCGTCACCGTCAGCACGGCGCGGGGATCCGTCAGCCTGCCGCTGGTGATCACCGACATGCCCGACAGGGTGGTCTGGCTTCCGCTGAACTCGCCCGGTTCGGCGGTGCAACGCCAACTCGGCGTAACCCCGGGCAGCATCGTGAAAATCGGAGCGGACTCATGACGACCTCCTTGACCGCATTCGGACATGACCCTTGGTGGCTGGTGGTGGGAAAGTCGCTGGCCATCTTCGTGTTCCTGATGCTGAACGTCCTGGTCGCGATCCTGCTCGAGCGCAAGATTCTCGGCTGGATGCAGCTGCGGCCCGGCCCCAACAGGGCGGGGCCGTGGGGAACGCTGCAGAGTCTGGCCGACGGAATCAAGTTGGCGCTCAAGGAAAGCATCACGCCCGGCGGCGTCGACAAGTTCGTCTACTTTGCGGCACCGTGCTTTTCGGCGATTCCCGCGTTCACCGCGTTTGCGTTCATCCCGTTCGGCCCGGAGGTGTCGGTGTTCGGGCACCGCACACCCCTGCAGCTGACCGACCTGCCGGTCGCGGTGTTGTTCATTCTCGGGCTGTCGGCGATCGGCGTTTACGGCATCGTGCTGGGCGGTTGGGCGTCGGGCTCGACCTACCCGCTGCTGGGCGGGGTGCGTTCCACCGCCCAGGTCATCTCCTACGAGGTGGCGATGGGACTGTCCTTCGCGGCGGTGTTCCTCTACGCCGGCTCCATGTCGACGTCGGAGATCGTGGCCTCCCAGGACCGGGTCTGGTACGTGTTCCTGCTGCTGCCGTCGTTCGTGATCTACCTGATCTCGATGGTCGGTGAAACCAACCGCGCGCCATTCGATTTGCCCGAGGCCGAAGGCGAGCTGGTCGCGGGATTCCACACCGAGTACTCGTCGCTGAAATTCGCCATCTTCATGCTGGCCGAGTACGTCAACATGATGACGGTTTCGTCGCTGGCGACGGCGCTGTTCTTCGGTGGCTGGCACGCGCCGTGGCCGATTAACATGTGGGCCGGCGCCAACACCGGGTGGTGGCCGGTGCTGTGGTTCACCGCCAAGATGTGGACCTTCCTGTTCATCTACTTCTGGCTGCGGGCCAGCCTGCCCCGGTTGCGCTACGACCAGTTCATGGCACTGGGCTGGAAGCTGTTGATCCCGGCCTCGCTGGTGTGGGTGCTGATCGCCGCGGCGATCCGGACGGCCCAGAACGAGGGTTATGCGCATTGGACCCCGATCCTGGTGATCAGCAGCGTGGTCTACGCCGTGGCGCTGATAGCGCTGCTGCGAAAACCGTTCAGCGCACCCGGCATTCGCACGCTGGAAAAGCAGCTTCGCCGCCAGTCCAAACAATTACCCGGTGCGCAGGCCGCCGCACCGGCATTCCCCACACCGCCGCTGCCGATGAAGCCTCTGGCAGCCGCGAGTAAGGAGAAAGCACATGGCTAAATTCCTGGACGCCGTGGCCGGATTCGGCGTCACGTTCGGGTCGATGTTCAAGAAGAACGTCACCGAGGAGTATCCGGAGAAGCCCGGTCCGGTCGCCCCCCGTTATCACGGTCGCCACCAACTCAACCGCTACCCCGATGGCCTGGAGAAGTGCATCGGCTGCGAGTTGTGCGCTTGGGCCTGCCCGGCGGACGCGATCTACGTCGAGGGTGCCGACAACACCGACGAGGCAAGGTTTTCCCCGGGCGAACGCTACGGCCGCGTGTATCAGATCAACTACCTGCGCTGCATCGGTTGCGGTCTGTGCATCGAAGCCTGCCCGACGCGGGCCCTGACGATGACGAACGACTACGAGATGGCCGACGACAACCGCGCCGACCTGATCTACGAGAAGGACCGCCTCCTGGCGCCGCTGCTGCAGGACATGCTCGCTCCCCCGCACCCCCGGGCGGAGGGGGCCACCGACAAGGACTACTACCAGGGCAACGTGACCGCACAGGGTCTGAAGGAAACCCAAGATGCCGGAGATGCGCGGTGACCACCGTTAACTTGGCCGCTGAAGCCATCGTTCGCACCTCCACCGGTGAAGCGGTGGCGTTCTGGGTGCTCGGTGCGCTCGCGCTGGTCGGCGCGGTCGGGGTGGTGCTGGCCGTCAACGCGGTCTACTCGGCGATGTTCCTCGCGATGACCATGATCATCCTGGCGGTGTTCTACATGATCCAGGACGCGCTGTTCTTGGGTGTCGTCCAGGTCGTGGTCTACACCGGCGCGGTGATGATGCTGTTCCTGTTCGTGCTGATGCTGATCGGCGTGGATTCCGCGGAATCCCTTAAGGAGACGCTGCGCGGACAGCGCCTCGCGGCGATGCTGGCCGGTGTCGGGTTCGGCATCCTGCTGATCGCCGCCATCGGCAACGCGGCAACCGGCAATTTCGTCGGGCTGACCACGGCCAACGCCAACGGCAACGTGGAAGGCCTGGCAGCCCTGATCTTTTCGCGGTACGTCTGGGCGTTCGAGCTGACGAGCGCGCTGCTGATCACCGCGGCCATCGGGGCGATGGTGCTGGCGCACCGGGAACGCTTCGAACGCCGCAAGACGCAGCGCGAGCTTTCGCAGGAACGGTTCCGTGCCGGCGGCGGGCACCCGACCCCGCTGCCCGGCCCCGGTGTTTACGCACGCCACAACGCCGTCGACGTGGCCGCGTTGCTGCCGGACGGCTCGTACTCGGAGCTGTCGGTGTCACCGATGCTGCGCGCCCGCGGCGCCGACGGCAAGCAGACCTCTTCCCCAGCCGAGCGTCCTAGCCTGTCGAAAGGCGGTACGTCGTGAATCCGGCCAATTACCTCTACCTTTCGGCGCTGCTGTTCACCATCGGCGCCTCGGGTGTGCTGTTGCGCCGCAATGCCATCGTGATGTTCATGTGCGTCGAGCTGATGCTCAACGCGGTCAACCTCGCGTTCGTCACTTTCGCGCGGATGAACGGGCATCTGGACGGACAGATGATCGCGTTCTTCACGATGGTGGTGGCCGCCTGCGAGGTGGTCATCGGCCTGGCCATCATCATGACGATTTTCCGAGCCCGTAAATCGGCCTCGGTCGACGACGCGAATCTACTCAAAGGCTAAGAACGCCAACATGACACACTTCACCTGGTTGCTGGTGGTGCTGCCGCTGGCGGGTGCCGCAATCCTGCTGTTCGGCGGCAGGCGCACCGACCCCTGGGGACACTGGCTGGGCTGCGCGGCCGCCCTCGCGGCGTTCGGCGTGGGCGCGAGTCTGCTCAGCGACCTGCTCAGCCGCGGGGCGGACGACCGCCTGATCCACCAGACGGTGTTCACCTGGATCCCGGTCAACCAGTTCCAGGTCGACTTCGGTCTGCAGATCGACCAGCTGTCAATATGTTTCGTGTTGCTGATCTCCGGGGTGGGGTCGCTGATCCACATCTATTCGGTCGCCTACATGGCCGAAGACCCCGACCGCCGAAGGTTTTTCGGGTTCCTCAACCTATTCCTCGCCTCGATGCTGCTGCTGGTGGTCGCCGACAACTACCTGGTGCTCTACGTCGGCTGGGAAGGCGTCGGCCTGGCGTCCTACCTGCTGATCGGGTTCTGGTACCACAAGCCGACGGCGGCGACGGCGGCCAAGAAGGCGTTCGTGATG
>NZ_JAFAUS010000070.1 GCF_019243155.1 Mycobacterium sp. | reverse complement strand
CGACTTTCACCGGCGGATCGCCCGGTGCGTTCCAGGGATCGTTCTCCTATCTGCTGCAGGACGAAGATGGGCAGACCATCGAATCCCATTCCATCTCAGCGGGTTTGGACTATCCCGGGGTGGGTCCAGAACACGCGTGGCTTCGGGAGACCGGACGCGCCGAGTACCGGCCCATCACCGATGCCGAGGCGATGGACGCGTTCGGCCTGCTGTGTCGTACCGAGGGGATAATCCCCGCCATCGAGTCCGCGCACGCGGTGGCCGGCGCCCTGCAACTGGGCGTCGAGTTGGGGGCCGGCGCGATCATCGTGGTAAACCTTTCGGGGCGGGGGGACAAGGACGTTGAGACGGCCGCCAAGTGGTTCGGTCTTTTAGGGCCCAGCGAGCGATGACCTTGAAACAGAGCGAAGCGAGCAGGCTTGGACCGATATTCGATGTGTGCCTTCAGGAGAATCGCGCGGCGCTGATCGGTTACCTGCCGACCGGTTACCCGGATGTGCGCACGTCGGTCGACGGCATGATCGCGCTGGTCGAATCCGGTTGCGACATCATCGAAGTCGGCGTGCCCTATTCGGATCCCGGCATGGACGGCCCGACCATCGCCAAAGCCACCGAGGCCGCACTGCACGGGGGGGTGCGCGTGCGGGACACGCTCGCCGCGGTCGAGGCGATCAGTTCTGCGGGCGGACGGGCCGTGGTGATGACGTACTGGAACCCCGTGTTGCGCTATGGGGTTGACGCGTTCGCGCGGGATCTGGCAGCGGCCGGCGGGCACGGCCTGATCACCCCCGATCTCATTCCCGACGAAGCCGGTCAGTGGCTGGCCGCATCTGAGGAGCATCGGTTGGACCGGATTTTTTTGGTGGCGCCGTCGTCGACGCCCGAGCGCTTGTCGATGACCGTCGAGGCGTCGCGGGGATTCGTCTACGCGGCCTCGACGATGGGGGTGACGGGTGCGCGCGACGCGGTGTCGCACGCCGCGCCCGAACTGGTGCGCAGGGTGAAGGCGGTGTCCGACATCCCCGTCGGAGTCGGGCTCGGCGTGCGGTCGCGCGAGCAAGCCGCGGAGATCGGCAGCTACGCCGACGGTGTCATCGTCGGATCCGCGTTGGTGTCGGCCCTCGGGGACGGCGGTTTGCCCGCATTGCGCTCCCTGAGCGAGGAACTCGCTACCGGCGTCCGGCAGAGGACGTCCGCCTGATGACGATGATGCCGACGTACTTTCCCAGCCCGCCGCAGGGTGTGTGGCACGTCGGCCCGTTGCCGATTCGGGCGTACGCGCTGTTCATCATCGCCGGCATCGTGGCGGCGCTGATACTCGGCGACCGGCGCTGGGAGGCCCGCGGTGGCCAGCGCGGCGTCATCTACGACATCGCGCTCTGGGCCGTGCCGTTCGGCTTGGTCGGCGGCCGGCTCTATCACCTGGCAACCGACTGGCGGACCTACTGGGGCCCGGGCGGCGCCGGACTCGGCGCGGCGCTGCGGATCTGGGACGGTGGTCTGGGGATTTGGGGCGCGGTGGCGCTCGGTGCCGTCGGCGCGTGGATCGGTTGTAGACGCCGCGGCATTCCGCTTCCAGCCTTCGCCGACGCCATCGCCCCGGGAATCATCTTGGCGCAGGCCATCGGTCGGCTCGGTAACTACTTCAACCAGGAGCTCTACGGCCGCGAGACCACGCTGCCGTGGGGTCTGGAGATCTTCTACCGCAAGGACCCCTCGGGATACATCGATCCGCATTCGCTGGACGGTGTGTCGACGGGGCAGGTCGCGCTCGTCGTGCAGCCGACGTTCCTTTACGAATTGCTGTGGAACCTCCTGGTTTTCGCCGTCCTGATCTACGCGGACCGGCGTTTCACATTGGGCCACGGTCGGCTGTTCGGCCTCTACGTCGCCGGCTACTGCATCGGGCGCTTCTGCGTCGAGTTGCTGCGCGACGACACCGCCACTCACATCGCCGGCATCCGGATCAATTCGTTCACATCGACTTTCGTCTTCATCGGCGCCGTGGTGTACATCATGGCCGCGCCGAAGGGTCGCGAAGATCCCGAGAGTCTGCGTGGTAACGACTACGAGGCCGAGGAACCGGCGGAGTCCGAATTGGAACCCGAACCCGCGGACGAGTCGCCGACCGAGTCGGTGGAAGCGGTGGAGGCGGCCGATGTCGCCGAGACGGAGAACGCGGAGCCCGAGACCGAGGAACCCGAGGTCGAAGAACCCGCAGCCGAAGAACCAAAGGCCGAAGAGCCAGAGCCGGAAATCGGATCCGAGGCAGAGGCCGAAAAGGTCGAGGAGCAGCCCGAAGAAGAGGCCGAAGAGCCCGAACCCGAGCCAGACGAGGCAGAAGGCGCGGTCCACGCCGAGACGAGCGAGCCGGAAGCGGACGAACCGACTGAAGACCAACCCGCTGAGGCCGAATCCGAAGAAGAACCGGCTGAGGCCGAATCCGAAGAAAGACCGGCCGCCCAGGAGACGGACGGCTCCGCCGACGAGGCGCCGGATCGGGAAACCCGCAAGGGTTGGGGCCAGCGCCTGAGAAATCGCTTGCCGCGCCGCTAGCAACGCGTCTGGCATGCTGAACAGCGTGACCAACGCGGGGTCCGGCCTACCTCGTCACCGCCTGTACGTCGCGGGGGGTACCGGCACGCTGTTGGGCGGTGCGCTCGGCTACGTCGCGCTGGTCGACCCGCACACCGCCGACTCGGCGTATCCGCTGTGTCCGTTCAAGTGGCTCACCGGCTGGAATTGCCCCTTCTGCGGCGGCCTCCGCATGATGCACGATCTGCTGCACGGCGACTTGGTGGCCAGCATCAACGACAACATTTTCCTCTTGACCGGCATCCCGCTGCTGGCCGGTTGGGTGCTGTTCCGCCGCGCGCGGGGCAGGCCACCGCTGCCGGTATCGGCGCTGGTGACGGTCGTGGTCGCGGCGATCGCCTGGACGGTGCTGCGTAATTGGCCCGGTTTCCCCCTGATTCCGACGATTCTGCGCGGTTAATCGTTCACCACGCGGGACCGCGTAGGTCGGGCCGTCGTGACTCAGCGCGACTATGGTGGTTAGGCGTGAGTAGACGCGGAAAGATCGTCTGCACCCTTGGCCCTGCGACAAATTCGGACGCGTCGATTCTGGCGCTGGTCGAAGCCGGAATGGACGTTGCCCGGCTGAATTTCAGTCACGGCGACTACGCCGACCACAAGGCCGCCTACGAGCGCGTCCGGTCCGCGTCAGATACCACGGGCCGTGCGGTCGGCGTACTCGCCGACCTGCAGGGCCCCAAAATCCGGCTGGGACGCTTCGCGACGGGCTCCACGTACTGGGCGGACGGTGAAATCGTGCGGCTCACCGTCGCCGATTGCGAGGGCAGCCACGATCGGGTGTCGACCACCTACAAGAAGCTCGCCGAGGACGCCGTCGTCGGCGACCGGGTCCTAGTCGACGACGGCAAGGTCGGACTCGTGGTCGACGCCATCGAAGACCAGGACGTGATCTGCACCGTCGTCGAAGGCGGACCGGTCAGCAACAACAAGGGCATGTCGCTGCCAGGGATGAATGTGTCCGCTCCGGCCTTGTCGCAGAAAGACATTGAGGACCTCACGTTCGCGATGGAGCTCGGGGTCGACCTCGTCGCGTTGTCCTTCGTGCGCTCCCCGTCCGACGTCGAACTGGTCCACGAGGTGATGGATCGGGTCGGGCGCCGCGTGCCGGTGATCGCGAAACTCGAAAAGCCCGAAGCCATCGACAACCTCGAAGCCGTCGTGCTGGCCTTTGACGCCATCATGGTGGCCCGTGGCGACCTCGGCGTGGAGCTGCCGCTGGAAGAGGTCCCCCTGGTGCAGAAGCGGGCCATCCAGATGGCCAGGGAGAACGCCAAGCCGGTGATCGTCGCCACCCAGATGCTGGAGTCGATGATCGAGAGCTCGCGGCCCACGCGGGCCGAGGCTTCCGATGTCGCGAACGCCGTGCTCGACGGCGCCGACGCGGTGATGCTGTCCGGGGAGACCTCGGTCGGGAAGTATCCGCTGGCTGCGGTCCGGACGATGGCGCGAATCATCTGCGCGGTGGAGGAGAACTCCACGGCCGCGCCGCCGCTGACGCACGTGCCGCGCACCAAGCGAGGTGTGATCTCCTACGCCGCCCGCGACATCGGCGAGCGACTGGACGCCAAGGCGCTGGTCGCCTTCACGCAGTCCGGTGACACCGTGAAGCGGCTGGCGCGGCTGCACACGCCGCTGCCGCTACTCGCGTTCACCGCCTGGCCGGAGGTGCGCAGCCAGCTCGCCATGACGTGGGGGACCGAGACGTTCATCGTCCCGATCATGAAGTCCACCGACGAGATGATCCGCCAGGCCGATAAGTCGCTGATCGAGCTGGGCCGCTACAAGCGAGGCGACCTGGTGGTGATCGTCGCCGGCGCGCCACCTGGCACAGTAGGGTCAACCAACCTGATCCACGTGCACCGGATCGGGGAGGACGACCTCTAAGCGCATTCAGTCCCTAGGAGAGCCCGTGCCGGCCGGCGACCAGCCGATTACTGACTTCGAAGAACTGCTGGCGGCGCTCGACCTCAACCGCATCTCCGACGACCTGTTCATCGGAGCGCACCCGAGCAAGAACCCGATGCGGACCTTCGGTGGACAGCTGATGGCACAGTCGTTCGTCGCGAGCAGCCGCACCCTCGTCAGGGACGATCTGCCGCCCAGTGCGCTGTCCGTGCACTTCATCAACGGTGGAGACACCGCCAAGGACATCGAATTCCGCGTAACGCGGCTGCGCGACGAGCGGCGTTTCGCGAATCGACGCGTCGACGCCATGCAGGACGGCATGCTGCTGTCCTCGGCGATGATTTCCTACATGTCTGGCGGCCGCGGCCTCGAGCACGCCATCGAGCCACCTCAGGTGCGCGAACCCCACACGCAGCCCACCATCGGCGAGTTGTTGCGGGGTTACGAGGAAACCGTTCCGCACTTCGTCAACGCCCTGCAGCCGATCGAGTGGCGCTACACCAACGATCCGGCGTGGGTGATGCGGGAGAAGGGGGATCGGCTTCCCCACAACCGGGTCTGGATGAAGGCGCTGGGAGTGGTGCCCGACGACCCGGTGCTGCACACTGCAGCGATGGTGTACTCCTCGGACACCACGGTGCTGGATTCGGTGATAACCACCCACGGCCTGTCCTGGGGCTTTGACCGCATCTTCGCGGCGTCGGCGAACCATTCCATGTGGTTTCACCGGCAGGTCGACTTCAACGAGTGGGTGCTGTATTCGACGTCGTCGCCGGTGGCCGCGGATTCGCGCGGGCTGGGGACCGGGCACTTCTTCGATCGCGCCGGCCAGTTGCTCGCCACGGTGGTGCAAGAGGGCGTTCTGAAATACTTCCCCCCGCGCGCCTGAGCAACGAAATACCCACAGGACAGTTGTCCGATTTCGGCTCTGCGAGGCCGGGATCAGCGTAAATTCGTACTTGCAAGGTATTCGGTGCAGCGGTGGCGTCAAGCCGCCCAGCTGAACTTTCAGCGCATCGGGAGGTGAGCATGAACGGATCGCCGGTACGTGTTGCGGCGAAGCCCCGAGCGCGTGAACGCGTTGTCGTGCATGTCGATTCGCTCGCGGCGCGCTGCATCGGCGCCATCGCCCTGCTATCCGCCACGTGCTGGCTCGTCGTCATACTCGCTCGCCATCATCACCACCCACAGTGGCACTACACCGATCGACTGGCCTGGTCGCTGACGATCCTGGCCGCTGTGGCATGGATCGCCCGCGGCATCTGGCTGGGACGTCCCGTGACGGCTCTGCACGCGACCGCTGCCGCTCTATTAGTGTTGGCGGGCTTGGGATTGCACGTGTTGTCCTTCGATCTGCTCGGTGATTTCGTGATCGTCAGCTCGGGACTGGCGCTGATGTGGCCGACGACATCGCATCCGCGGCCCGAGGATCTGCCGCGGGCCTGGGAATTGATCAAAATCACCAAGGACGATGCGCTGGCCCCGTTCACCATGCAGACCGGCAAGTGCTACCACTTCGCCGCTGACGGCAGGGCGGCTCTGGCGTACCGCACCCGGATGGGTTTTGCCGTGGTGGGCGGCGACCCGATCGGTGATGACAGTCATTTCCCGCAATTGGTGGCCGACTTCGCCGCAATGTGTCACACCCACGGCTGGCGGATCGTCGTGGTGGGCTGCAGCGAGCGGCGCCTCGAGCTATGGAAAGACTCAGCGGTGCTTGGCCAATCGTTACGGGCCATCCCGATCGGTCGCGATGTCGTCGTCGACGTGGCCAACTTCGACATGGCCGGGCGAAAGTTCCGCAACCTGCGTCAGGCGGTGAAACGCACTCATAACGCCGGTGTTACGACCGAGATCGTGGGGGAGCAGGAACTCACCGATGCGCAGCACGCCGAGCTGGCCGAGGTGGTGCGGGCGTCATCCAAAGGGGCGCACAGTGATCGCGGGTTCCACATGAACCTGGATGGGGTGCTGGAGGGCAGATTCCCCGGCATCCTCCTGATCGTCGCCCGCGACGCATCGGGGAAGGCGCAGGCGTTTCATCGGTATGCGACCGCCGGTGGTGGCAGCGACATCACCCTCGATGTGCCGTGGCGGCGGCGCGGGGCGCCCAACGGTCTCGACGAGCGGCTCAGCGTCGACATGATCATGGCCAGCAAAGACGCCGGGACACAACGGCTATCGTTGGCGTTCGCCGCGTTCCCCGAGATCTTCGACGACAAGAATCGCGGCCACACCCAGCGCGTCTTCTATCGGTTGATCCATATCCTCGACCCGCTGATCGCTCTCGAGTCGTTGTACCGGTACGTGCGTAAGTGGCACGCGCTGGACGCCCGCCGCTACGCGCTGGTTTCGATGACTCAGGTAGTGCCCCTGCTGTTCGTGCTGCTCTCCTTGGAGTTCATGCCGCGTCGACGGCACCTCTGAGCGTCCGTCCCGGTTCTCAAATCCGGCCATCGCGGCGCTCCCGCCTGGGTCGATCCGACCTGCTCGCGCGTCGATCCCGAAGCTTGAGCAGTCCGTGGCGGATATTTGTGGCGACCACGCCGGAATTTCGGCGCAGCCCGCGGTGTGAGCGCGCGGTAGTCGTGCGGACAATCCTTCGAAATCCGGCTGAAACAGTTGCCACGTACTGTTGCTGACGATCGAGAGCTACTTCGGGGGACGCACTCGACTAGTTGTTGTCGAACGTAAGCTGTGGTGGCACAAGCGGAACGGCGAGGGCCGATTTTGGCGGCACCGACGAAAACGCATTGTCCGTACTGCTCGCTGCAGTGTGGAATCGAACTTGATGTGTCGGGAGGTTCTGTAGCCCTCAGGCCACAGGACGACTTTCCAACCAACCGTGGCGGGTTGTGCGCCAAGGGTTGGAGTGCGGCCGAGTTGTTGGGACACCCAGAGCGGCTCACGACACCACTTGTCCGCGACGGGCGTAGTTCGCAGCTGCGTCCGGCTGACTGGAACGAAGCTCTGGAGCGGATCGTGTCGGCGTTCCAGAGCGCCCAGACGGAGTACGGCCACGACGCGGTGGGATGTTTCGGCGGAGGCGGTCTCACCAACGAAAAGGCCTATCAATTTGGCAAATTCGCGCGTGTGGCGCTCCGCACCTCGGCGATCGACTACAACGGCCGGTTCTGCATGTCCTCAGCGGCCGCCGCCTCGGTCCGCTCCTTTGGCATCGACCGGGGGTTGCCCTTCCCGCTATCCGACGTCGCGCACGCTGATGCCCTGCTCATCGTCGGCGCCAACCCCGCCGAAACCCTGCCGCCGGCCATGCAGTTCTTCGACGAAGGCATCTCCCGCGGCGCAAGGCACATCGTCGTCGATCCACGGCGTACCGCTACGGCGAGCCGTTCTTCACTGCATCTGCAACCCGTCCCGGGCACCGATCTGGCGCTGGCCAACGGCATGCTCAACGTGATCGTCCGCGAAGGGCTGGTCGACCGGAAATACATTGCAGAGCGTACGACGGGCTTCGAAGCGGTTCGTCGGGGAGTGCGGCTGTACTGGCCGGATCGGGTTGAGCGGATCACCGGCGTGCCCGAGAAGGAAATCGTGGCCGCGGCGCGGACGCTTGCGCGGGCCGAACACGCGATGATCCTGACTGCGCGCGGCGCCGAGCAACATAGCTACGGCACCGATACGGTTCAGGCCTTCATCAACCTGGCCCTGGCGCTGGGGTTGCCCGGCCGAAAATACCGCGGCTTCGCGACGATTACGGGGCAGGGCAACGGGCAGGGCGGCCGCGAACACGGCCAGAAATGTGACCAACTGCCCGGCTACCGAAAACTCGATGACCCCGCGGCTCGCGCGCATATCGCGCAAGTGTGGGGAATCGACCCGGCCGACCTGCCGTCGCCGGGCCGGTCGGCCTACGAAATGCTAGATGCCATCGGCACTCCGGGCGGCGTGCGGGCGCTCTGGGTGATGGGGTCCAACATCGCGGTCTCGACCCCGGACTCGCGGCGCATCGCCGAGAAGATCAGCCAGCTAGACCTGCTGGTGGTCTCCGACATCTTCTTGTCCGAGACCGCGGCGCTGGCGGATGTGGTGTTGCCGACGGCGCAATGGGCCGAAGAATCGGGCACCATGACCAATTTGGAGGGACGAGTCATTCTGCGGCGCAAAGCAATTGAGCCACCGGGTGAGGCCCGCAGCGACCTCGACGTGATGGCTGACCTGGCGAAGCGATTGGGGGTACAGGGGTTTTCAGCCGACTCCGAGGAGGTCTTCGACGAATTGACCCGAGCGAGTGCGGGAGGCAAAGCGGACTACCGGGGGATCAGCTATGCCCGGATCGCCGCCGAACGGGGGGTGTTCTGGCCTTGCCCCTCGCCGGTGTCCCCGGCGACGGAACGGTTGTTCGCCGAGGACTTTCCGACTCCTGATCGCCGGGCTCACTTCCATGCGGTCCAGCAGCCGGGCGCCGCCGAGCTGCCCGACGAGGAATTTCCGTACTACCTCACCACCGGACGGGTGTTGCGTCAGTATCAGTCCGGCACGCAAACACGGCGGGTCGCCCAGCTTGCCGAGGCGGAGCCCGAGCCGGTGGTCGAGTTGCACCCGACGCTGGCCGGACTGGTCGGCGTGCGGTCCGGCGATAAGGTCCGGCTGCGGACGCGGCGTGGCGAGGTCGTGATGACCGCGCGCACGGCGAGCGGCATCCGCCCGGACACCGTGTTCGCGCCGTTCCATTGGGGCGGAGTTGCCAACATCAACCGGCTGACCATTCCGGAACTGGACCCGATCTCTCGGATGCCGTCGTTCAAAGTCTGCGCGGTGGCACTCGAACCAGCCGACACCGTCGATCCCACGAAAGGTGAAGACAATGGGTGATGACAGCACACCGCGATTTCTGCAAGGGGCGTTTGTCTTCCACGGCAAGGGCTACGACGCGCCGGTCTTGCTCGACGCGTCCCTGCGGTACGTTGTGCCCGCCGGTTCGGTCACCCAGCCGGTCTACTTCCGCGGCGGCAACAGCACCGACGAATTGGTCACCGTTGTGGTGATGCGCGACGGCGCCCCGCTCCGTTACTTCCCCATCGGGGCCAAAGACGCTGTGCACGTGCCGCTTCGGGTGGTTGAAGATCTCCTTGCCGACACCGTTCTCGAGGTGTTCATCGCCGCACCGGATGGACTGAGCGGCACGGTCATTGTCGACATCGGCCTGGTCGAGATCTAGTCGGGGTCACGACATGACGCTCCTTGGTGAAACCTCCGTCAATGGTTCCGTGGACGGTCGGGGCAAGCCCGGCCTCGCGCGGTTGGTCATCGTCGGCAACGGAATGGCCGGTGCGCGCGCGCTGGAGGAGATCATCGCGCGCGGTGGCCTGGAGCGGTTTGCCATCACCGTGTTTGGTGACGAACCGTACGGTAACTACAACCGGATTCTGCTGTCCAACGTGCTGGCGGGCTCGGACGATGCCAGCGAGATCTACCTCAACCCGCTGGACTGGTACGCCGAGAACACCGTCGATTTGCGCAGCGGGGTGCGGGTGGTGCGGATCGACCCGTTCGCGCACATAGTGCACGCCAACGATGGCAGCAAAATCCGTTACGACAAGCTGGTTTTGGCCACCGGAAGCCGATCCTTCTTCCCACCGATGGAGGGCATCTGGCAACCGGACAACAAGACGCTGATACCGGGCGTGTTCGGATTCCGGACCCTCGACGACTGTGAGGGCATGATCGAATTCGCCAAACAGCGCTCTCGGGCCCTTGTCGTCGGCGGCGGTCTACTCGGGCTGGAAGCCGCACGGGGCCTGCAGAATCGGGGTCTGCAGGCAGGCGTCGTACAGAGCGGCCCCGTCCTGATGAATGCTCAACTCGATGACCAGGCCGGTGCCATTTTGCGTCGCCTCGTAGAGGGACTCGGTATCACAGTGCATACCGGCAAGAGGCCCACCTCGGTGCTCAGCGAGGGCGACCTGCCGGTCGCGCTCGGCTTTGGTGATGGCACTCATCTCCCTTGCGACATGGTGGTATTAGCGGCCGGTATCCGGCCCAATGTTGGCCTGGCGCAGCGGGCCGGACTGACAGTGGAACGCGCGATCGTCGTCGACGATCACATGCGATCGGTTGACGACGACGACATCTACGCCGTGGGTGAATGCGTCCAACACCGCGGCCAGGTCTATGGTCTGGTTGCACCGTTGTGGGAACAGGCCACCGTACTGGCCGATCATTTGACCGGTATCAATCCCCATGCCGCATACCATGGTTCACGAACGGCGACCAAGCTCAAGGTTGCCGGTGTCGACGTGGCCGCGATGGGATTGAAGGGGCCGGAAAGCGACGACGACGAGTTCGTGCAGTACGTCGAGCCAAAGCACGGGGTGTACAAGACACTGGTGGTGCGGGACGGCAAGCTGGTGGGGGCGACGCTGGTCGGCGACGTCAGCAAAGTGGCGTTCCTGATGCAGGCCTTCGACCGTGGGCTCCCGCTGCCGACCGAACGCGTCTCGCTAATGTTCGACATCGGCACACCTGATGCGGCCACCGGAGCCGCGGAGTTGTCCGACGACGCGCAGGTGTGCAACTGCAATGGAGTCAGCAAAGCCGCGATCGTCGGATGCGTCAACGCAGGCCAGACGTCGCTGGCGTCGGTGATGAATGCGACCCGCGCCGGGAAGGGCTGTGGCTCGTGTAAAGGCCTGGTCGCCCAGGTAGTGGAGTGGGCCGCTTCCGCAAGCGGGGCAGCGGTTTCCGACGATGACGCCGCAGCCACCTGGTACGTGCCGGGCGTCCCCTACGAAAAGCCCGAGCTGATGCGAATGATCCGCGAGCTGAACCTGCATTCGGTGTCGTCGGTGTTCGAGGCGCTGGCACCCGAGGGTCGCGAGGACGCGCAGTCGAAGATGGCGTTGTCCTCGTTGCTGGAAATGATGTGGGGCGACGAGTTTGTCGACGAACGGGCTAGCCGCTTCATCAACGACCGGGTCCACGCCAATATTCAGCGGGACGGCACATTCTCGGTGGTGCCGCAGATGAAGGGCGGCGTGACTAGTTCTGAGCAGCTTCGCAAAATCGCCGACGTCGCCGACAAATATGAGATCCCGATGATCAAACTCACCGGCGGGCAGCGGATCGACCTGCTCGGCGTGCGTAAGGAAGACCTTCCGGCAGTGTGGGCCGACCTGGGGATGCCGTCGGGCTACGCCTACGGAAAAAGCTTCCGAACTGTCAAAACCTGTGTGGGCAGCGACTTCTGCCGCTTTGGACTTGGTGATTCAACCGCGTTGGGTATCGCCATCGAGGAGCGATACCAAGGCCTGGCCAGCCCGGCCAAGATGAAATTGGCGGTCACGGGCTGTCCGCGCAATTGCGCCGAGGCACTGTGCAAGGACCTCGGCGTCGTGGCGATCGACGGCGGGCAGTGGCAGATCTATGTGGGTGGCGCCGCGGGAGCCCACGTGCGCAAGGGTGACCTGCTGGCCACCGTGAGCAGCCGCGACGAGGTGATCACGCTGACCGGACGTTTCCTGCAGTACTACCGCGAGAATGCCAATTGGCTCGAGCGCACTTACAGTTTCGTGCCGCGGATCGGAATCGAACGCCTCCGCGCGGTCGTGGTTGACGACGCCGACGGGATCGCCGCCGACCTCGACGCCCGGATGCAGCAGTCGGTGGATTCCTATCACGACCCGTGGACTCAGAGCGGTGTCCGGTCCCAAAAGAATTTGGAGGACAATCAGTTCCGCCCTTCGCTGCCGCTGATTTCACTTCCACAGGTGCCGGTGCGATGACCGACGTCACGCTGGGGCCGGTGGACGACCTTCCCCCGTGTGAGGGCCGAGCCTACGTCGTCGAGGGCCGCCAAATCGCTGTCTTTCGGCTACGGGACGGCTCGCTGCGCGCCCTGGACGCTGTGTGCCCGCACCGCGGCGGCCCGCTGGCCGACGGGCTGCTGGATGACCGTGTCGTCGTCTGCCCGCTGCACAGCCACACCTATGAGCTCGAGACCGGGCGTGAGGTCGGCAATGGCGGACTGTGTGTGACCGCGTACCCCGTACACACCGATGGTGCCGGAACTATTCATCTCCGTCTTCCCGAGCCCGCAGATCTGCCCGATTTCCCCGAGCGCAACGGCGCGCATCCCTGAACTGCCCCGCCACGCAGGAGATCGCCATGACCGCACAACCGGCAACCTTGCAACCGACTGCTCCGCTGCGCTCACGGCTGCGGGCGGGCGATCATCGGATCTCTGGATGGGATCCCGAGCACCTCGACGCGTGGAACAACGGCGGACACAAGGTCGCCCGACGGAACCTGATCTGGTCGATCTTCGCCGAGCACATCGGATTTTCGGTGTGGTCGATCTGGTCGGTGATGGTGTTGTTCATGCCGCAGAACGTCTACCACATCGACCCGGCCGGCAAGTTCTACCTGGTGGCCGTCCCGACCTTGGTCGGTGCACTGTTGCGGCTGCCGTACACCACTGCCGTCGCACGCTTCGGTGGCCGCAACTGGACCATCGTGAGCGCGCTACTGCTGCTCATCCCGTTGACCCTGACGTGGTGGTTCATGGTGAATCCCGGCTTCTCCTACACCACATGCCTTTTCGTCGCGGCCTTCGCGGGCTTTGGCGGCGGCAATTTCGCCTCTTCGATGACGAACATAAACGCCTTCTACCCGGTGCGCCTCAAGGGGTGGGCGCTGGGTCTCAACGCTGGCGGCGGCAATATCGGGGTGCCGGTCATCCAACTGGTAGGTCTGCTGGTCATCGCAACCGCCGGAAACCGCTCACCGCAGATCGTCTGCGCTGCCTACCTGGTCCTGGTCGGCCTGGCAGCGCTGGGCGCCGCGCTTTTCATGGACAACCTCGACAACCAAAAATCCAACGCCGCCGCGATGTTGCGCGTAATGAAGTTCTCCGACACATGGTTGATCTCTTTCCTTTACATCGGCACCTTCGGATCCTTCATCGGCTACAGCTTTGCCTTCGGGCAGGTGCTCCAGATCAACTACCTGACCACCCCGCACACCACCGCAGCCGCCGCCGCCCTGCGTGCCTCGCAAATCGCCTTCCTGGGGCCGTTATTGGGATCGCTGAGTCGGCCGATCGGTGGACGACTCGCCGATCGCATCGGCGGCGCCAAGATCACCATGGGATGTTTCGTGGCGATGGTCCTCGCCACCGGAATTTTGGTGATCGCCGGAATTCGAAGTGACTCCCACCCCGGCCAGATCAGCCACGAAACCATGGTGGCCTACGTCTTAGGTTTCATCCTGCTGTTCCTGATCTCCGGTCTCGGCAACGGGTCGGTCTACAAGATGATTCCCTCCATATTCGCCGCGAAATCGCTGACCTTGAAGGGCTTCTCACCGTCAGAGACCCTCGCGTGGGAGAGGTCCATGTCGGGTGCGCTGATCGGCATCGCCGGGGCGGTCGGAGCCCTGGGCGGAGTCGGAATCAACGTCGTGCTGCGGGCTTCCTACGCGGGAGCGCAGAAGTCCGCAACGACGGCCTTCTGGGTGTTCCTGGTTTTTTACCTCCTGTGCCTAGCAGTCACATGGCTCGCGTACGTGCGGCCCCGCGGCACTACCTCGCTCGCGTGAGGTGTGCGCCGCCACCTCCGACTTTCGGCTGTGAGGTCGTAAATCGCCGGCTTGTGATCGTCGCGCCGTGTTGGGTGGTGACGGTGAACGCAACGGCATTGCGGGATGACGCCATGCGCGAATTCATCTCGAGCCTCTCCCGATGCGGTGGAGAACCTGCTCAAGCGGCTAGGTGACTTGCGCGCCGTCGACGCGTAACTCGCGACACTCGATCCCGTCGGGCAGATGATGAGTCGCCACCACCACCGTTCGGTCCTTGGATATCAGCGATGAATTCGAGCCGAGCAAGTCGCAGAGGACCGGCGCGGCGTCGATCACGTCGAGGTGCTCGGTGGGCTCGTCGAGCAGCACGATCCTGGCGGGCGAGATCATCGCCCGAGCCAGCAGCAACCTGCGACGCTGGCCCGCCGAAAGCGCTTGGGCACCACCGATCAGCACCGTCGACAGGTCGTCGGGCAAACCGGCGAGCCAGTCGCCCAGGCCGACGGCGTCCAGCGTCGCGACGAGCTCGCCGTCTGGGCAGTCACCCCGGGCAACCAGCAGGTTGTCGCGGACGGTGGTGGCAAAGACATGGGCGTCCTCGGCGAAAAAGCTGACGGCGCTGCGTAAATCCTCTTCGGCGAAGTGACTGATCGGGATACCGTTCAGCAGCACCTGACCGTCCAGTGGTGGTAGCAGTCCGGCGAGCGTCATCAGCAGTGTCGTCTTGCCGGAACCGCTGGGACCGGTGACGGCGAGCCTGGCACCCGGCGGCAGATACATAGCCAAGCCGGTCGGGCGTGGTGTGCCGGGGTGGCCGGAGCGAACGTCGGCGGATAACGCGGCGGTGCCAACCGTTTTCGACGCGATGGCCGTCGACGCGGCGGGTTCCCATTCAGTCGCAGTCAGCTCAAGCAAGCGACGCGCGGCGATCCGTGACCGCGTCAACTGCACGGCCGCGGCCGGCAACGGGGTCATCGCCTCGAAAGCGGAGAGCGGCAACAACATCAGGATGGCCAGCGTGGTGGGCGCGACCGCGGGCGCGAGTCCGATGCCTGCCACGACCGCGCCGAGCACGCTTATCCCGATCGCCGCGGTCGGCATCGCCTCGGCAACGGCGGCGGGCCTGGCGGCATCGTCGAGAGCATCACCCCAAGCACGTTGACGGCGTTGCGATTCGGCGATGACACCGGAAAGCCGGCCGGCAACCCGAAGCTCGGGCGCGTGCTCCAGAGCGATCATCGCCGACGTATCGCGTTCTGAATGATGCTGTCGGGCAACGTCTTCCTGAGTCGCCGCGGCCCTACCCGCCAGGCGCGGCGCCACAACGCCTGCGGTCAGCAGGCAGATCGCCGTCACGACCGCGGCCGCCGGCGCGATGACCGCGACCACCACGGTCGCCGCAACCGACAGCACGATCGCGACACCGATCGGTACCAGCGCACGCACTAGCACGTTGGCCAGTTCGTCGACGTCCGCGCCCACTCGTGCCACCAGCTCGCCGCTGTGCAGCCGCGCGGTGGCCGTTGCCGGCCCATGCGCCAGCCGCTGATAGATCTGCGCACGCGCCGTCCCGGCTGCCCGCAACGCGGCGTCGTGCGTCACCAGTCGCTCGCAGTAGTGCAGAACGGCACGCGAAATCGCGAAGAGGCGCACCGCGACCGCCGCGACGGACAGATCCAGCACGGGTGGCATCTGCCAGGCCCGCGTGATCAGCCACGCAGAAACGCCGGCCAATGCCAGCGCGCTGCCCAGTGACAGCACCCCAAGGGTGATGGCCGCCAGGAGACGGCGTAGCCGCGGACGCAACAGTGCCGTGATCGCGATGGTCAAATCAGACCGGCGCATAACGCACCCCGCCCTCGGCGGCCACCTCGATCACCCGATCGCCGATGGAGACCACCGGGTCGCGGTGACCGACGACGACCACCGTCGCGCCGGCACGGGCGCGCTCGACTATAGACTGCAATACCCGTTCCTCGGTGCGGGCGTCCAGGTGCGCGGTGGGCTCGTCGAGCAACAACACCGCGGCCGTCGATCCGAGCGCGCGGGCGAGGCCCAGCCGTTGCCGCTGGCCCAGGGACAGCCCGACGCCTCCGCGACCGAGTAGCGTATCGAGTCCGTCCGGCAGCTCCGCCAGTACCGCATCGAATCCCGATGCGGCACAGGCCGTCTCCAGGTCGTCCAAGTCGCCGAGCAGGGTGAGGTTGTCGGCGACGGTGCCCGGGACGAGCACCGGGCGCTGTGGCAGCCAGGACAGCTGGCGCCACCACTCGGTCGGGTCCAGGTCGGTGACGTCGACTCCGGCCACAATGACCCGCCCCGACGATGGCACGGTGACGCCGGCGATCGCCTGCAGCGTGGTGCTCTTGCCTGCGCCGTTTCGTCCGGTAAGCACCGTCACCGAGCCGGGCTCGATCACCGCGGTGAGATCGCAGGGCGCCTGGCCGTCACGGCCGGTCACGGTGAGATCCTCGAGCCTTATCCGCGCGCCGCGCGCGGTGACCGTAAGCGTTCTGTCCTGTGGGGCAGCCGACTCACCGATGAGGGCGAACGCCTCATCGGCCGCGGTCCTGCCGTCCTGAGCGGCATGGAATTCGACGCCGATCCGGCGTAGCGGCCAGTAGACGTCCGGGGCCAGCAAAAGGACCGTGAGACCGGTGGTCAGGGTCATCTCACCGAACACCAGGCGAAGTCCGATCCCGACCGCGATCAGCGCAACGCCGAGCGTTGCGAGCAATTCCAGCACGAGCGCCGACAGGAATGCGATCCGAAGCGTCGCCATGGCCGAGCGGCGATGGGCCGCAGCGAGTTCGGCGATGCGATTCTCCGGGCCCTGGCTTCGTCCCAGGGCGCGCAGCGTGGGGATACCGGCGATCAGATCCAGCAGCCGCGCCTGCAGGGTTGTCATGGCGGCCAGTGCCGCCGCCGACCGGTCCGCGGTCGCCAGCCCGATGAGCACCATGAAGATCGGTATCAACGGCAGGGTGATGAGCACGATCACCACCGATTTCAGGTCGTAAAAGGCGATCACGGCGACGGTCGCCGGCGTGAGGATCGCGGCAAGAAACAGCGTCGGCAGGTAGCCGGTGAAATAGGGGCGCAGCCCGTCCAGACCCCGGGTGACCACCACCGCCGCGGCGTCGCGTTCGGTGGCGAGTTCGCCGGGCTGCCGGGCGGTCACCGCCGTCAACACCTGGCCGGACAAATCCGCGATCACCGCGCTGGCGCCCCGTTGACTCAGGCGGGCCTGCCACCATTGCGTCACCGTGCGAATGGTCCACAGCGTCAACAGGATTGACAGGGGTCCCAACCAGACCCGCACGGTGCGCGCCGAGGGATCGCCAACCACGCGGGCGACGATGCCCGCCAGCATGATCGCCGAACCGATCGCACAGCCGGAGATGACGACCCCACAAACCACTGCGGCGAGAAGGTAGCGACGCACTGTCGTCGATGACCGCCACAACCGCGGGTCCAAGGGGCCCCGTGCTTGTGAAGCCGGCGAGCGCTTTGCGCTCAGGACGCACGCCTCGCCAGGCCGACGGGCGGTGGGATTCGCTCCGACGAGATCCGTTGCCGGAAAGTCCAATACGACCAGGCCTGATACACGACGGTCAGGGGGGCCATGAAAACCGTCACCCACGACATCACCTTGAGCGTGTAAGGCGTCGACGAGGCGTTGTAGATGGTCACGCTCCATTGCTTGTTGAGCGTCGAGGGCACCAGGTTCGGATACAGCGCGCCGAACAACAGGATCACCACCGAGGCCACCACCAGCGCCGTGCAGACGAACGTCCAGCCGTCGGAGGCGCGTCGCAACACCAGCAGCACCGCCGCCAGCTGCGCCACCACCGCGACGCCCAGCACCAGCCAGGTCCAGTTCTTGCCGTACGCCAGCTGCGTCCACAGTCCAAAGGCCGCAACCAGTCCGGTGACCGGAAGTGACAGCCACACGCCGAAGCGGTGTGCGTCATCGCGGATCGCGCCGGATGTTTTCAGCGCGACGAACGCCGCGCCGTAGAACAGGAACAGGCCGGCGGTGGCCAACCCACCCAGCACGGTGTAGGGGTTGAGCACATCGGTGATCGACAGGTCGACGTGGCCGGTGGCATCCACCGGGAGTCCGTGCACGAGGGCGGCGAACGCAACACCCCACAATATGGCGGGCAGCCACGACCCGGTCGCGATCGCGGCATCGGCCCAGCCGCGCCACTTTGTGTCGTCGATCTTGCCGCGCCACTCGATCGCCACGACGCGCACGATCATGCCGAACAATATCGCCAGCAGCGGCAAGTACAGCGTGGAGAAGACCGTGGCATACCAGCCGGGGAATGCGGCGAACATGGCTGCGCCGCCGACGATCAGCCACACCTCGTTGCCGTCCCAGACCGGCCCGATGGTGTTGAGCGCCGTGCGGCGCAGCGGTTCGGGTTCACCGATGCCAACGCGCGCGAACGGTTCCATCAGCATGCCCACGCCGAAGTCGAAGCCCTCGAGGACGAAGAAACCGACGAACAGCATCCCGATGACGCCGAACCACAATTGCTGCAGTCCCATCGGTCAGCTCCTTTCCGGGTAGATAAGCCTCACCGTCAATAGGCGAAGGAGAGCGGCGCCACCTCATCGTCGGTGGGCCCGGGTGGGGGCGCCGGCTCCGAGTCGTGCTCCAGGGGGCCCTCGACGACGTAACGCCGGAGCAGAAAGAACCAGATGACCGCGAGCACCGCGTAGAGGAGGGTGAAGGTCGTCAGTGACGTGATAACCATGCCGGGCGTGTTGTGAGATACGCCTTCGCGCACGGTAATTCGAATCAGTTGATCGCCAGTTGGGTTGGGCGCCACCACCCACGGTTGACGGCCCATCTCGGTGAACACCCAACCGGAGATGTTGGCCAAGAATGGCGTGGGAATGGTAAGCAGCGCGAACCAGGAAAACCACCGTTGGCTGGGCGTTCGGCCGCCACGAGTCAGCCATAGCACGGTCAGCGCGAATAGCACTGGAACCGCAAGGAATCCGATCATCGCCCGGAAGGACCAATAGGTGACGAACAGATTCGGCCGGTAGTCGTCGGGTCCGAACCGCTGCTGGTATTGGTGCTGCAGGTCGTTGACCCCTTGCAGCGTCACGCCGCTGAACCGGCCCTCGGCCAGGAACGGCAACACGTACTTCACCTTGATCACTTCGGTGACGCTTCCGCAGTTGTTGTGTGTGCCGATGGTCAGAACCGAGAAGTCGGGGTCGGTTTTGGTGTTGCACAACGATTCCGCCGACGCCATCTTCATCGGCTGCTGCACGAACATCAGCTTGCCCTGGCGATCGCCGGTGAAGAAGAGCCCGACGGTGGCGATCAGCACGACGAAACACCCCAGGATGGCCGCCGGACGGAACATGGTGCGCGCGTCTGATTGGGCGGCGGCGCTGTCGGGTTCCGATTTGTGCGAACGCACCATCCACCACGCGCTGACGGCGGCAACGAACGTGCCCGCCACCAGCAACGCGCCCATCACCGTGTGTGAAAACGCCGCTTGGGCAGTGTTATTGGAGAGCAACACCCAGATGCTGTCCAACTCGGCACGCCGCGTCGCCGGGTTGTAGTGCGCGCCGACCGGGTGCTGCATGAACGAATTCGCGACGATGATGAAGAACGCGGACGCGTTGACACCGAAAGCGACAATCCAAATGCAGGCCAGGTGTACCAACTTCGGCAGCCTGCTCCAGCCGAAGATCCACAAACCGATGAAGGTGGACTCGAAGAAGAAGGCGAACAAGCCTTCCATGGCCAGGGGCGCACCGAAGACGTCGCCGACGAACTTCGAGTACTCACTCCAGTTCATGCCGAACTGGAATTCCTGAACGATCCCGGTCGCCACGCCGATGGCGAAGTTGATCAGGAAGAGCTTGCCGAAGAACTTGGTGAGGCGGTACCACGCGGTGTTCCCGGTCACCACCCAAACCGTCTGCATGATGGCGAGCAGCGGCGCCAACCCGATTGTGAGCGGCACAAAGATGAAGTGGTAGACGGTAGTGATACCGAACTGCCACCGCGAAATATCGACGACATTCATCTGTCATCTCCCAAACTGCGGAGGCCGAACCAACAGCTACGACATAGTGTAGTAGACCCGTCGAGGTGCCGCCAGCCCCCGGCCGCCTCAGCTGCTCAGTGTTTTTGATGCCTTGCGGATGCCGAACGACGACACGATCTCGAAGATGCCGATGACGATGAACCAGACGCCGACGACGATGGCAAGGGTGACAATCGATTCGAGCGGTGAAGCCAGGACGACGATGCCGGCGAGCAAACTGATCACGCCGACGAAAATTGACCATCCGCGGCCAGGCAGGTGCGGGTCACTGATGGCCGACACCGTCGTGCCGACACCGCGGAAGATGAAACCGATGCCAATCCAAATGGCCAACAACAGGATTGCGGTCAGCTGGTCTTTGCCGAAATGACGAAACGCCAGGACGGCAAGAATGAGGGATGCGGCGCCGCTGATGAAAAGCAGGATCCGACTACCCGCAGAGACATGCAGGCTGAACGCGAAAAACACCTGCGCGGCACCGGTGATCAGCAGGTAGATACCGAACATGATCGCGGCGACCAGAATTGTTCTGCCAGGCCATGCCAGGATCAGGACACCAACGATCAGCGACAGAATTCCCGACAGCAGCGTGGATTTCCACAGATGAGGCAACAAGCTTGGAACAGGCGTGGTTGCAGGGGAAGTGGTCATGGCCGAAGTCTGGCACAAACACAGGTTTTGGTACAGGGACCTTGGTCAGACGTGGGCGGTACGTGAGTCCTCTGCGACCAGATCGGTGGGCTCCTCGGCCGCCCTGCGTCCGATGAGATACCAGGTACGCATGCAGCCTTTGCCCTTGATGTCGATCTCGCCTCGCTCCTGAAGTACGAATTCGTGCTTGAGGCGCTCGTACATGGCCTCGGGCACCTGAATTCGGCCCACCGAGTCGGTGGATTCCATCCGGGACGCGACGTTTACCGCGTCGCCCCAGACGTCGTAGAAGAACCGTCGCGAGCCGACGACGCCCGCGACGACCGGTCCGCACGCCATGCCCACTCGCAACGGAACCGCGTGCCCGTGCGGATCTTTCAGCTTGGTCGCGACGTCGGCCATGTCGATCGCGAAGTCGGCCAGCGCTATGGCGTGATCCGATCGGGCGCGCGGAACTCCGCTGACCACCATGTAGGAGTCGCCGCTGACTTTGATCTTCTCGAGCCCGTGTTTGTCGACCAGTTCGTCGAAGGCGCTGAAGAGGCGGTCGAGGAACCGCACCAGGTCGGCCGGCGGGGTGCTGCTGGCGCGCTCGGTGAAGCCGACGATGTCGGCGAACAAGACCGAGGCCTCGTCGTATTTGTCGGCGATGATGCCGCGGTCGGGCTCCTTGAGCCGCTCGGCGATGCTGGACGGCAACATGTTGGCCAGCAGCGTCTCTGAGCGCTGGTATTGGGCCTCCATGACCGCCTCGGCGCGGGCGGTGTCGCGCAGCGCGAACCAGACCGTCACGACCACCATCACGACGGCGGAGATGGTCGTGATGACGAAGCCCATCGACTGGGCCCAGGCGGGCTGCAGTCCGGTGCTGCGCGGCACCAAGAACTCGAGAGCGATGATCAGACCGGCGGAGAAGGCCGCCATCGCCGACGCCAAGAGGATGTGTTCAATCCCGAGCAGCAGCAGGACCAGACACGCTCCGACCAAGAAGAAGAACTCGGCTCCCGAATCGGTGCCCATGGCCCAGCAGGTGGCGACGATCGAGGCGTAGGCGGCCGCCATAAACGTAAGCGGGGCAACCAAATCCCCGAATTTGTTGAGCCAGGGAATCATCGCGAAGACGGTGGCCGCGGCGACGTTGATGGAGGTGACCTGCCAAGTCCACGCTCCGCTGAGGATCTGCACAAGCACGAAGCTCACGCTCACCGCGACGGCCAGCCAAGCGGTGATCGTCAGGACCCGGGCGCGCCGCGCGGCGCTGTCGGCGTAGTGCTTATTGCGGTCGCGCGCTTGAGCCCGCACCGCGGCCACGCAGTCCGGGCGCTTCGGCGAGCCTTCTGACCATTTCGGTGGGCCACCGCATTTCCTGGGCGCCACGGAGTAAGCCTAACTGCTGGCCCCCGCCTTGTCGGCTTCCTTTTCGAGAATCCTCGCGGGTTGAGGGTCGGGGCTGCGCCCGGGGTGAGGTTGTTGGCGTCTCCGTGTTTCTCGGGCGAGATTCAAACGGCGTTACAGAGTTTCACACTTTGGGCTCGAACTTGGTGGCGCAGTGAAGCCGTCCGGCCAACGCACTGAGGTTTCATAGCAAATGTTCGTTAGATTCGCGTTGGTCAGCTTTGCGCCAGCAAAATTTGCGCCGGTAAGGGTTGCGCCAGTCAAATTCGCGTGCGTTAGGTTTGCTCCGGTCAAATTTGCATAATTCAAATGAGCGTTTATTAGAATAGCTCCCTTTAAGTTGGTCCGGCCCCATTTATCGCTCTGGCCCAGGTATGCGTTCTTCAGGATCGCATCTGTCAGATCCGCCGAAGCCAAGTTGGCCCCGGAAAGAGTTGCCTGGTTGAGTGTGGTGGATTTTAGCCATGCGCCCTCAAGCTGAGCGCCGCGTAGATCTGCACCATTTAAGCAAACGGCGGATAGGTCGATCTGCTCTTGAGATTTTCGTCGTCCTATTACCGTCAAGGCGGCCTGAACATCGGCCGATGGGGGAGTGACCTTTGTACATTCCTTTGGTGGATGGTCGGCTACGTAGGTATCTAGGACGTTCATCACCACGAGTCGAAGATTTCCGTCCGCCAGGGGATCCTGTGTCAACTGCTCCAGTGAATAGATGCCGCCCACCACAACGTCGATGGCATTTTTGGACGAATCGAGTTGTCCGATCGCCTTATTGAATCGATCGCTCAGTTGGCCCCGGGCTGAAAGGGAGTACTGGTTTTCGGTAGAGCCCAACGATCTCGCCGAGAAAAATATTGCTACCACTGCAGCAAGGGCAGTCGCAAAGGCGGTAACCTTTGACCAATCAACCCTATTGAACAGCGCGACGAAATCTCGCTTGACCTTTTCCAGTAACCGACGCCATCGGCTTCGAATAACGGGGCGGACCGGCTGAGGCAGCCGGAGACGCTGCTGCCGAGTAACGGTTTGGCGTAATCGCGTAATGCTGGCGTTTGCGCTCGGTTCTCGCAACGTTGGTTTTTTCCCATCAATCCTTCCCCGCTGTTCAGAAGAATGGCTGTGGCGACCTCCGGGCTGTCTAAGTTTGGGAAAGGCTGTGTCCAGGGAGGGAACCGTTTGAGCCATTGGCAGAACGTCGTGAGTGGGAGTTGCGTCGGCGGGGGCGGTCATTCGTAACTCTTTTCCGAGGAGCCTAATGTTTTGTTTCGATCGCAACGTGAATTTGGCTGGCTGTCAATTTGAAGGGCAAGCCACATCGACCTGGACTAGCGTGTGTTGCTTTTCTTGGAGACTTGCCGACTGGTCGAGGTTGCTTGGATGGGTTGCATTGACGGAGCACTGCGAGAGCAGTGATCTGGGTACTGCGGGTAGGTATTGCACGTTGTATCCCTGGGCTTCCAGATTGCTCACCACAACGTCAGCGCTGTCGGGATTCGCCGCAGCAATTGCTGGTAGTCCCAACGCCGCCGCGATGACGGCACCGGCAGCTCCGGTGGCAGCGACAAGATTGCTCATTGTGGCCCTCCCTCCAAATCCGGACCATTGAATTGGATCGTGACAAGAGAAAACTCGGGCGACGACAGGCGTTTTGATTCGTCCGTGCCGCGGCTGTTTGTCAACGAGTTCACACCGGCGATTCTCGGCCGTCCTCAATGACATCGGCACGAGTAGTCGGCTACTCGTCTTTGCCGTTGCGTAGACCCGCCGAGGGCATCTCACTGACTGTTGACGTCACAGATCTCCCAATCTTTGAGACGGGGGAGTCGTGTCGCTCCGTCAGGGATTAGCTGTCACAACCCGCCTGACAGCGGAGACCCGGCGACCGTCGTCGGCGCACCCGGACGCGCGCTCGGCGGCCCGCCAGGACCCTGGTCGAGGCGACTGGCCGCGAAGGTCGCGCCCTTGTCGATCATCGCCACGTTGGTCGAATACGTGTCATGTGCGGCGAAATTCATTCCCTCGGAGCAGATCGGGTCCTCGGCTGCGCACACCTTGATGGTCTTGGC
>NZ_JAFAUS010000484.1 GCF_019243155.1 Mycobacterium sp. | reverse complement strand
GGGGGAGAGTTACCGTCGTTTCAGCGTGATCGTCGTTTAGAGGGGACTGCAGATGACCAGGAGTCTGCCGGGCGCGCCGGACCTACATCTCGGGGCCAAACGGCCCCCCATGCGCCTGACCAGTCGCATGCAGGGCGCCCTCACCAGTGTCGGCGTGAACGTCATCCCGTGGATTCCCACCGCCGTCCGGCGCGTGCTGGTCCGTGGTCGGTCGGTCGTCATCGACGGAAACACCCTCGATCCCACGCTGCAGCTGATGCTGTCGGGGCTGCGCGCCGTCGGCATCGATGGCCTGGTGGTGGACGACGACCCCGAGCTGTCGCGCGCCTCGCTGCGCGAGCAGATCGTGGGGTTGCCCGGACCGCAGGTGCACGTCGAGGTCGACGAGCTGTCGCTACCCGGCCCGGCCGGTGGGATCGCCGCGCGACACTACCGTCCCGCCGCGACCGAAACCCGGCCTCCAGTGCTCGTCTTCTACCACGGTGGCGGCTGGTCGATCGGCGACCTGGACACCTACGACGCGTTGTGCCGGTTGATCTGCCGCGACGCCGGCATTCACGTGTTGTCGGTCGATTACCGGCTGGCTCCCGAACATCCTGCCCCGGCCGGGATCGAAGACGCCTACGCGGCCTTCAAGTGGGCGTTCGAGCATGCCGAAGAACTCGGCGCCGCGCCCGGGCGGGTCGCGGTCGGCGGGGACAGCGCGGGGGGCAACCTGGCCGCGGTCGTGAGCCAGCGGGCGCGCGACGAGGGGGGCCCGGCCCCGGTGCTGCAGTGGCTGATCTATCCGCGGACCGACTTCACCGCTCACACCCGGTCGCTGGGCCTGTTCTCCCGCGGATTCGTGCTGACCAAGCGGGACATCGATTGGTTCGAGTCGCAGTACCTGCGCGGTTCGGGCATCGACCGGTCCGATCCGCGGATTTCGCCGCTGTTGGCCGAGTCGCTGTCCGGGCTCGCGCCGGCGCTGATCGCTGTCGCGGGTTTCGATCCGTTGCGCGACGAGGGCGAGGCCTACGCGACGGCGTTGCGGGATGCCGGGACGGCGGTGGACCTGCGGTACATGGGCTCGCTGACGCACGGCTTCATCAATCTGTTCAAGCTGGGGGGCGGCAGCCTGCGCGCCACCAACGAGTTGATCTCGGCATTGCGCGCCCACCTCAGCCGGGTCTGATTTATTGAGCGGTCGGCGCCGGTAATCTGTGAGGCGCCCAAGCGATAACTCGAGTAGCGAAAGATCAGGGGTCCTGTGGCCGACAAATCCAAACGTCCTCCGCAATTCGACATGAAGTCGGCCAACGGCAAATCCGGCCGACTCGTCCAGATCGGTGGCACCGCGTTCGTCGTGATTTTCGCCGTCGCGCTCGTCTTCTACATCGTGACGTCGCACCACAAGAAGGTCGCCGCGAACGGCCCGGGCGACACCGTGCGGGTGACGTCGAGCAAGCTGGTCAACCAGCCCGGCACCAGCAACCCCAAGGCAGTGGTGTCGTTCTACGAGGACTTCCTGTGTCCGGCCTGCGGTAACTTCGAGCGCACCTTCGGGCCCACGGTCTCCAAACTGATCGACATCGGTGCCATTGCGGCCGACTACAACATGGTGTCGATCCTCGACAGCGCGAAGAACCAGAACTATTCGTCGCGGGCGGGCGCTGCGGCCAAGTGCGTCGCCGACGAGTCCCTCGACGCGTTCCGCCGCTTCCATTCCGCGCTGTACAGCAGCGACATTCAGCCGAGCGAGACCGGCAAGACATTCCCGGACAACGCGCGGTTGATCGAAATCGCCCGTGAGGCAGGCGCGGCGGGCACCGTGCCGGACTGCATCAACAGTGGCAAGTACATTTCCAGTGTCACCGGCGAGGCGGCGGCGGCGAAGATCAACGCGACTCCGACGATCAAGATCAACGGTGACGACTATGAGCCGTCGACCCCCGATGCTCTGGTCACCAAGATCAAGCAGATCGTCGGCGATGTGCCGGGCATAGACACCGCCTCCACTCCCCCCCAGACGTGACGACCCCGGTGTCAGCACAACCCACCGAGCAAGCCGGCGACCTGACACCGGATTCGAATCTTGCGGCACCCGTTGGGGCGCCCAGCGCATGGTGGGTGCTGATCGCCGGTGTGATCGGCCTGATTTCGTCGATGACGCTGACGGTCGAGAAGATCGACATCCTGCTGAACCCGTCGTACGTGCCGTCGTGCAACATCAACCCGATTTTGTCGTGCGGCTCGGTGATGACCACGCCGCAGGCGTCGGTCCTGGGCTTCCCCAATCCGCTGCTCGGCCTCGTGGCATTCACAGTCGTGACCGTCACCGGCCTGCTGGCGGTGGCGAAAGTCAGTCTGCCCCAATGGTATTGGATCGGTCTGATGGTCGGGCTCCTGATCGGCACGGTGTTCGTGCACTGGTTGATCTTTCAGAGCCTGTACCGCATCGGCGCGCTGTGCCCGTATTGCATGGTGGTGTGGGCGGTGACGGTCTCGCTGCTGGTGGTCGTCGCGTCGATCGTCGCTCGTCAGGTGCTGGCGCGTGGCGGATCCGCACCGGCGCTCTTGCTGTACCAATGGCGATGGTCGATCGCCGCGCTGTGGTTCACCGCAGTGTTTTTACTGATCCTGGCCCGGTTTTGGGACTACTGGTCGACGCTGCTGTAAGCGCCCGCATATGACTCGAATCATCGGCGGCGTGGCCGGGGGGCGGCGCATCGCCGTCCCGCCGCGGGGAACCAGGCCCACCACCGACCGGGTACGCGAGTCGCTTTTCAACATCATCAGCGCGCGCCGGGATCTGAGCGGCCTTGCGGTGCTTGATCTTTACGCAGGCTCGGGGGCACTGGGTCTGGAGGCGCTGTCGCGCGGGGCCGCCTCGGCGCTGTTCGTCGAGTCCGACTCGCGGACCGCGTCCGTCATCGCGCGCAACATCGAGGCCCTGGGCCTGCCCGGCGCGACGCTGCGCCGCGGCGCGGTCGCGACGGTCTTGGCGGCCGGGGCCGGCTCTCCGGTTGATGTCGTGCTGGCCGACCCGCCCTACGAGGTCGAGGCCGCCGAGGTCGAGGCCGCGTTGGCCGCCCTGGCCGAACACGGCTGGGTGCGTTCGGGAACCGTCGCGGTGCTCGAGCGTGCCGCCGGTGGCGCGCCGCTGACCTGGCCGGCCGGTTGGACGATTTGGCCGCCGCGGGTGTACGGCGACACCCGTTTGGAGCTGGCAGAGCGGATTTAGGGCACCGTGTACCGTCGAGGCCTATGAGCGGCGCGGTATGCCCAGGGTCGTTTGATCCGGTGACATTGGGCCACATCGATGTCTTCGAGCGCGCTTCGGCACAGTTCGACGAGGTCGTCGTGGCGATTCTGTTCAATCCCGCCAAGAAGGGCATGTTCGACCTCGACGAGCGGATAGCGATGATCAACGAGTCGACGGCCCACCTAAAGAATCTGCGGGTGGAGGCGGGCAAAGGTCTGGTGGTCGACTTCGTCAGGGCGCGCGGAATGACGGCCATCGTCAAGGGCTTGCGCACTGACACCGACTTCGAATACGAGTTGCAGATGGCGCAGATGAACAAGCACATCGCCGGCGTCGACACGTTCTTCGTCGCGACCACGCCGCAGTATTCGTTCGTCTCGTCGTCGTTGGCCAAGGAGGTGGCGATGCTGGGCGGTGACGTATCCGCGCTGCTGCCCGAGCCCGTCAACCGGAGGATCCGCCAAAAGCTTTCCGGGCGGTCCTGAGCCAAAGCCGCTCTGCCACAACGCGTCTACGGGTCGTCCTTTTCGTCCCCGTCGCGCAGCAGCTTCTCCGGATGATGAAAGCTATTGGTGCGTGGCTGCCCGCGCTCCATCCGCGGCGGCGGGATCCATTCCGTGTCGCCGTTGGCGTTCTTCTGCGTCCGCCAGCCGCCCGGCCGCAGAATCCGGTGATGGGGCCCGCAGGCGAAGGTCAACTGGTCGATGTCGGTGGCGTGGCACGTGGCGTAGTCGGTGACGTGATGGACTTCGGAGTAGTAGCCGGGCACGGTGCAGCCCGGCGCGGAGCAACCGCGATCCTTGGCGTACAACACAATTCGCTGCCCGGGGGAGGCCAGCCGCTTGGTGTGATACAGCGCCACGGCCTTGCCTTTGTCGAAGATCGCGAGGTAATGATGTGCGTGCCGGGCCAGGCGAATGACATCGCTCATGGGCAGGATGGTGCCGCCACCGGTGAGACCGCGTCCGCTCGCTGTTTCGAGCTCGGCGAGCGTGGTCGTGACGACGATCGAGGCCGGCAGTCCGTTGTGCCGGCCGAGTTCGCCTGAGGCCAACAGCGCGCGCAGCGCTGTTTGCAGCCCGTCGTGGTTGCGCTGGCTTGCCGAGCGCGCGTCACGCTCAACCGCCTCTTCGGACGGCGCACCGTCCACGCAGGGAGTGTCGTCGAGCGGGTTGCACATGCCTGGGGCCGCGAGCTTGGCCAGCACGGCATCGATGGTGGCGCGCGTTTCCGGTGTCAGCCAGGCACGCAACTCCGACATGCCGTCGCCCTGTTGCTTGCCGAGCGTGAGGCCGCGGCGTCGCGCACGGTCCTCGTCGTGATAGGTGCCATCGGGATTGAGCCGATCGGTAAGTCCTTGCGCCAGTTCGGCGAGTTGTTCGGGGCGAAACTCCGACCCGAACTTCGCCAGCTGAACTTCGGCCGCCTCGCGAGCGGCGAAATCGACCCAGCCGGGCAGCTGATGGTAGAACTTGCGGATCACCGCGACCTGTCCCGCGCCGATCTTGCCCCGGCGTTGGGCCTCGGCCGTGGCCGCCAGGGCGGGCGGTAGTGGTTCTCCGGTCAGGCCGCTGCGTGGACCCAGGTCGACGGCCTCGTGGACGCGTCGAGAAGCCTCGGCTCTGCTGATCAGTGTCCACTCGGCGATCGCGTGCGAGAGCTTGCCGCCCAGTTCTTCCGGGGTAGCTTGGCGGGCAAGCGAATTGATCAAAGGATGCTCGAGGACCGGTAGCCGTCGTCGCAGCCGCTCGCATCGTTGCAATAATTCGAACTGCTGTTGGGTGGTCAATGAATCACCGCTGTCGTCGGCCATCGACTCTAACGTGACATCCATCGTATCGAAGCCGGCCGTCATCGCCTCGAAATCGACTATGCCGCTTGGACTCATACCGCCAAACTAGCGGCAACCACCGACAAAAATGATCACTCGTGCGCGCCGTCATGCGGTTGCGCGTCAGGGGACCCACCCATCATGCGCACCATCGGCAACCCTCCGGACGTGACGAACCGGACGATCAACAGTGCCGCGACGATCAGGAACGCGATGTTGAGCCAGGTGGTGTAGTTCCACGAGATCGTCGCTTCCATCACCGTGGCAGTGCGCTGTTTGGGGATGAGACCGGTTGTGCCGAAAAGCAATTCGACTACATATCCGGCCGCGACCATCGCGGCATAGAAGGTGCCCAGCAGCGTCAGCATCATCCTGGTGCCGTAGTACTTGCGGTAGATGTTCAGGATCGGCACGATCAGCAGGTCGGCGAAGATAAACGCCACAACTCCACCAAAACTGATGCCGCCGTTCCACAGCACCGCCGCCAGCGGCACATTGCCGATCGAGCAGACGAAGGACACGATCGCCACGATCGGCCCGACGAGCGGCCCCCACACTGCCGACCAACCGGGATG
>NZ_JAFAUS010000104.1 GCF_019243155.1 Mycobacterium sp. | reverse complement strand
AGCTTCGAGTTGGCAACCGAAATCCCGTTGCGGGCACAGCTGTTCCGCGTCGGCGACGACGAGCACGTGCTGGCCGCCGCCATCCACCACATCGCCGCCGACGGCTGGTCGATAGCCCCACTGGTCGGCGACCTGGCGACCGCCTACACCGCGCGGGTAGCCGGGCAAGCCCCGGGGTGGACGCCGCTGGGCGTGCAATACGCCGACTACACCTTGTGGCAGCGCGAACAATTCGGCGACCTCAGCGACCCCGACAGCCCGCTGGCCGCGCAGTTGACCTACTGGCAAGACACCCTGGCCGGACTGCCCGATCGCCTGCAACTGCCCACCGACCGCCCCTACCCCACCGTCGCGGACCTACGCGGTGCCACCCTCGACATCGACTGGCCCGCCGATCTGCAACAGCGCATCACCGACCTGGCCCGCGAGCACAACGCGACCGACTTCATGGTCGTGCAAGCTGCCCTGAGCGTATTGCTGGCCAAGCTCAGCGCGAGTTCCGATGTGGCCGTGGGCTTCCCGATCGCCGGGCGCGACGATCCTGCCCTCGATCAGCTGGTCGGGTTCTTCGTCAACACCCTGGTACTGCGCGTCGACCTGACCGGCGATCCCACCGTGTCCGAGGTGCTCGCCCAGGTCCGCCAGCGCAGCCTGGCGGCCTACGACAACCAGGACGTCCCGTTCGAAGTCCTCGTCGACCGCCTCAACCCCACCCGCAGCCTGACCCACCACCCCCTGGTCCAGGTCATGCTCGCCTGGCAGAACTTCGCCGGACAGGACAACGATCTCACCGCCGAGCGCACGTTGGGCGACCTGCGGATCGCTCCGCTACCGGCCGACACCCATACCGCCCGCGTCGATCTGACCTGGTCGCTGTTCGAACGCTGGACCGAAACCGGTGCACCGGCCGGGATCGGCGGCACGGTCGAATTCCGCACCGACGTTTTCGACGCCGCCAGCGTCGACACTCTCATCGAGCGGTTGCAACGGGTGTTGACCGCGATGACGGCCGACGCCGGGCAACGGCTTTCGGCGGTCGAGGTGCTGAGCGCCGACGAGCTGGCGCGTCTGGACGACTGGTCCAACCGCGTGGTGCTGACCGCGCCTGAGACAACGGCGGTGTCGATTCCTGCGGTATTCGCCGAGCAGGTGGCCCGCACCCCGGACGCGGTGGCACTGACATGCGGCGGCGAATCGCTGACCTACTCGAAGCTGGATCAGGCGTCGAACCGGTTGGCGCACCTGCTGATCGGGCAGGGAGTGGGTGCCGGTGACCGGGTGGGGCTGGTGTTCCCGCGTTCTCCCGAGGCAGTCACCGCGATCCTGGGCGTGCTGAAAACCGGTGCGGCCTACGTCCCAGTCGACCCGGCGCTGCCAGCCGCGCGCGTTGAGTTCGTGTTGTCGGATGCCGCACCGGTGGCGGTTGTCACGACGGCGGAGTTGAGGAAGCGGCTGGGTGGATTCGCCGGGCGGATCATCGATGTCGACGACCCGGCGGTAGGCAGCCAGTCGAACGTCGCTGTGCCGACATCGGTGTCGCCAGACGACATCGCCTACCTGATATACACCTCGGGCACGACCGGGACGCCGAAAGGTGTTGCGGTGCCGCATCGCAACGTCACCCGGTTGTTGGAGTCGTTGGACGCCGAGGTCGGGCGCGGGCAGGTGTGGTCGCAGGCACATTCGTTGGCATTCGACTTCTCGGTGTGGGAGATCTTCGGGGCGCTGCTGTCCGGTGGCCGCGTCGTCGTGGTGCCCGAAGCAGTCGCGGCTTCCCCCGACGAGCTGCACACGGTCCTGGTCGCCGAACAGGTCAATGTGCTCAGCCAGACCCCGTCGGCGTTCTACGCGCTGCAGGCCGCCCACGGGCAGGCCGAAGCCGGGCCATTGGCGTTGCGGTCGGTGATCTTTGGTGGCGAGGCCCTCGACCCCGCGCGTCTGAACAGCTGGCTGCAGGCGCACCCGGACTCTCCTCGGCTGATCAACATGTACGGGATCACCGAGACCACGGTGCACGCCTCGATACGAAACATCGGCCCCGAAGACCTTGCAGGCCAGTGCAGTCCGATCGGTGTACCGCTGGC
>NZ_JAFAUS010000072.1 GCF_019243155.1 Mycobacterium sp. | reverse complement strand
CGTGATCGGCCTGATGCTGCAGAACTCCGTCGGCCAGATCGTCTCGGGCTTGTTCATGCTGTTCGAGCAGCCCTTCAAGATCGACGAATGGCTGGACACGGGGACGGTGCGCGGGCGGGTCATCGAGGTGAACTGGCGCGCCGTGCACATCGACACCGGCAGCGGCGTCCGTATCACGCCGAACTCGATGCTGGCCACCACCGCGTTCACGAACCTCAGTCGCCCGGCGGGGGCGCACAAAGTGGCGATGACGACGAATTTCTCCAGCGCCGACGCACCCGATCAGGTGTGTGAGATGTTGACGCGGGTCGCCCGCGCTCTGCCGCAGCTCAAGCTCGGTGGTGTGCCTCGCTCGGTGCCCCTCGGCGCCGGCGAATATCGCACCAGCATCGGGGTGGACTCGCCCGCCGACGCGGGCGCCGCGAAGGCGACATTCCTGCGGTGGATCTGGTACGCCGCCCGACGCGCAAATCTGCACCTCGACGACGCCGACGACGACTTTTCGTCACCCGAACGCGTGGATCACGCGTTGCACAGTGTGGTGTCGCCGACTCTGCGGCTGAGCACCGATCAACAGCGGTCGCTGAGAGCGTTCGCGAGGATCGTCCGATACGGCGCCGAGGAAATCGTGGAGTACACCGGTGAGGTGCCCGCGGCGATGACGTTCCTGATCTCTGGTCGCGTGCAGCTGACCACGACCGCCGACGACGGATCGATCGTGCCGATCAGCACGCTGGAGGAGGGTTCGTTCCTCGGCTTGACGGCACTGACCCGGCAACCGAACCTCGCGACGGCGTATGCGCTGGAAGAGGTGACCGCGCTGGAGCTCGACCGTCAACACGTCGAACAACTGGTGATGCGAGAACCGTTCCTGCTGCAGAACTTTGGTCACATCCTCGAGGAACGTCGAAGCAAAGTGCGCAATGCCGGCACGGTGAGCGGACCGGGGAAGCCCGCCGCGGCGGCCAGAGGCTGAGCCAGGCTGGCATACGTTGTTCCGGGCCGCCTAACTTCGTGAGTCCAGGCCCGTTACCCTGGTTCAATGAGTCTGCAAGCACCGTCCCGGGGCGGAACGACCCAGCAACGCGAGCCCGACTTGCGTCGTGAGGTCCACAACGCCGCGCGCCGCGCCCGGGTCGCCTCCCGCGTGTTGGCGCTCCTGCCGACGGTGGCCAAGGACCAGGCGCTGCGTTCCGCGGCGGAGGCGATAGCGGCCCACACCGACCTGATTCTTTCGGCCAACGCCGAAGACCTGAAGGTTGCACGGGTCGCAGGCACGCCGGCCGCGATGCTCGACCGGTTGGCGCTGGACTCCAAACGTGTCGAGGCAATCGCCGCCGGTCTGCGTCAGGTCGCCGGCCTGCCCGACCCGGTCAACGAAGTGCTGCGCGGCTACACCCTGCCGAACGGCCTGCATCTGCGCCAGCAGCGGGTGCCGCTGGGTGTGGTCGGCATGATCTACGAGGGTCGGCCCAACGTCACCGTCGACGCCTTCGGTTTGGCGCTCAAGTCGGGCAACGCCGTGCTGCTGCGCGGGAGCTCGTCGGCCGAGCGGTCCAACCAGGCGCTCGTGCAGGTGCTGCGGGCTTCGCTGGTCAGTGAGGATCTTCCGGCCGACGCGGTGCAGATGCTGTCGCCCGAGGATCGATCCACGGTGACGCATTTGATCCAGGCCCGCGGCCTGGTCGACGTGGTGATCCCGCGCGGGGGAGCGAGCCTGATCAACGCCGTCGTGCGTGACGCACAGGTGCCGACCATCGAGACCGGCGTCGGCAACTGTCACGTCTATGTCCACGAAGGCGCGGACCTGGATGTGGCCGAGCGCATCCTGCTGAACTCCAAAACACGTCGCCCGAGTGTGTGCAATGCAGCCGAGACGCTGCTCATCGATGCCGCGATCGCCGAAGAAGGGCTGCCCAGGCTGTTGAACGCCCTGCAAGACGCCGGCGTGACGATTCACGGTGGTTTCTCCTCCGACGCCGGGGAGGACGACCTGCGTCGCGAGTACCTGTCGATGGAGATCGCGGTGGCGGTGGTCGACGGTGTCGATGCCGCGATCACGCACATCAACGAGTACGGCACCGGACACACCGAGGCCATCGTGACGAGCAATATGGCTGCGGCACAACGGTTTGCGGACGGCGTCGACGCCGCCGCGGTGATGGTCAACGCCTCAACGTCGTTCACCGACGGCGAGCAGTTCGGTTTCGGCGCGGAAATCGGCATCTCCACCCAGAAATTGCATGCCCGCGGCCCGATGGGGCTGCCGGAATTGACCTCGACCAAATGGATTGCGTGGGGAGACGGACAGACCCGTCCCGCCTGACGCGCGATGCGAAGTGCTTAGGAGAACTGAGACTGTGAGCGTGCCCGCCCGTCCCAAGCCGCTGTTCGACGACATCGACGATGTCTCGCGGAAGTTGGCCGAAACCGGATACCTGCCCGACACCGCCACCGCGACGGCGGTTTTCCTGGCCGACCGGCTCGGCAAGCCGCTGCTGGTGGAAGGCCCGGCCGGTGTCGGCAAGACCGAATTGGCCCGTGCCGTCGCTCAGGCCACCGGATCCGGCCTGGTACGGCTGCAGTGCTACGAGGGCGTCGACGAGGCGCGCGCG
>NZ_JAFAUS010000187.1 GCF_019243155.1 Mycobacterium sp. | reverse complement strand
CGAACAGCTGCGGATCACCGTCGAGGAGATCGAGCACGACTCCAGCCACGACCTGGGCGTCGATCCGGGGTTGGTCAAGGACGGCGTCGAAGCCCACCTGCAGGCGTTGCTCGCCGAGCACGTCCAGCTGCTGGGCGAGGGGTACTCGCTGGTTCGTCGCGAGTACATGACCGCGATCGGGCCGGTCGATCTGCTCTGCCGCGACGAACTGGGTGGCAGCGTCGCGGTCGAGATCAAACGGCGCGGCGAGATCGACGGCGTCGAACAGCTCACCCGCTATCTCGAGTTGCTCAATCGCGACAGCGTCCTCGCGCCGGTGAAGGGCGTATTCGCCGCCCAGCAGATCAAACCTCAGGCGCGCACCTTGGCCGTCGATCGCGGAATCCGTTGTGTGACACTGGATTACGATCAGATGCGGGGGATGGACAGCGACGAATACCGGCTGTTCTGAGGTCGTAGAGATTAGACTGGCCGCATGGCTCGGCGCCGCACTCCGCCACGTCGGCCGCGGCCGTCAGCGCCGCCGGCGCTGCGTCGAACAGAACTGGGCGCCGACGGTCACGAGTACGAAGTCCGGCCGGTGGCCGCCGCCCGCGCGGTCAAAACCTACCGTTGTCCGGGCTGTGATCACGAAATACGGTCCGGTACCGCACATCTGGTCGTGTGGCCGACCGATGCGACGCTCGGGGGAGGCCCGGGGTCAGTCGACGATCGGCGGCATTGGCACACCCCTTGCTGGACGCACCGCGCTACCCGCGGTCCGACGCGAAGGTGGTCTTGAGGGCCCGGTTCAGGAGGCGGGCTCGACGAGCTCGATGAGAACTCCGCCGCCGTCCTTGGGGTGAATGAAGTTGATCCGCGAGTTTGCCGTGCCGCGCCGCGGTGCGTCGTAGATCAGGCGGATGCCCTGTGAGCGCAGCCGCTCGACCAGAGCGTCGAGGTCGCTGACACGAACGGCCATCTGCTGGATGCCGGGTCCGCGTTTGTCGAGGAATTTCGCGATGGTCGAGGAGTCGTCGATCGGCGCCATCAGCTGAATCTGGGCGGTGCCGGCCGGGGCGCCGCGCACGGCGAGCATCGCCTCGCGGATTCCCTGGTCCTTGTTGACTTCCTCGTGCACGACGATCATGCCGAGCTGGTCGTGGTACCACCGTTTTGCCGCATCGAGGTCGGCGACGGCGATGCCGACGTGATCGATCGCAGTTACCAGCGCGCTGGCCAGAACCTGACGGGCGTCAACGTGATCGGTCGTCATCACATAAAGGTAACCTGGCGGCAAAGAATGCGCTTCTCCGGGCGGCCAAATCGGCCGTCTGGAGACCGCCTGGTAGGCCTTAGGAGATAGTGATGACGACGTCGGTGATCGTTGCTGGAGCACGGACGCCCATTGGCAAGTTGATGGGTTCGCTGAAGGACTTCTCCGGCAGCGATCTGGGCGCGATCGCGATCGCGGGCGCCCTTGAGAAGGCCAACGTGCCGGCCTCGCTGGTCGAGTACGTGATCATGGGCCAGGTGCTGACGGCCGGGGCCGGCCAGATGCCCGCCCGCCAGGCCGCGGTCGCGGCCGGCATCGGCTGGGATGTCCCGTCGCTGACCATCAACAAGATGTGCCTGTCCGGCATCGACTCCATCGCGTTGGCCGACCAGCTCATTCGCGCCGGCGAGTTTGACGTCGTCGTGGCCGGTGGTCAGGAGTCCATGACGAAGGCGCCCCATTTGCTGATGGACAGCCGTTCGGGCTACAAGTACGGCGACGTCACGGTGCTGGACCACATGGCCTACGACGGACTGCACGACGTGTTCACCGACCAGCCGATGGGCGCGCTCACCGAGCAGCGCAACGACGTCGACAAGTTCACTCGCGCCGAGCAGGACGAGTTCGCGGCGCGGTCGCATCAGAAGGCGGCGGCGGCATGGAAGGACGGCGTCTTCAACGATGAGGTGGTGCCGGTCAATATCCCTCAGCGCAAGGGTGATCCGCTGCAGTTCACCGAGGACGAGGGCATTCGCGCGAACACCACGGCCGAATCGCTGTCCGGCCTCAAGCCGGCATTCCGCAAGGACGGCACCATCACAGCCGGTTCGGCGTCGCAGATTTCCGACGGCGCGGCGGCGGTGGTGGTGATGAATAAGGCCAAGGCGCAGGAGCTGGGGCTGAGCTGGCTGGCCGAGATCGGCGCCCACGGCGTCGTGGCAGGCCCGGACTCCACCCTGCAGTCGCAGCCGGCCAACGCCATCAAGAAGGCGCTGAGCCGTGAGGGAATCTCCGTCGACCAGCTCGATGTCGTGGAGATCAACGAGGCGTTCTCGGCGGTGGCGCTGGCCTCGACCCGCGAACTCGGCATCGATCCCGAAATCGTCAACGTCAACGGCGGCGCGATTGCTGTCGGGCACCCCATCGGCATGTCGGGAGCCAGGATCACGCTGCATGCGGCCCTGGAACTGTCGCGCCGCGGTTCCGGGTACGGCGTTGCTGCCCTGTGCGGCGCCGGGGGCCAGGGCGACGCCCTGATTCTGCGGGCGGGTTAGCCAGCCCCTGACGCTCGATCGGCGTTGCTGGCGCAGGGCGTCCGCGGCGAATTGTGATCTTCGTCATAGAAGCCCGTCGCGGCGCCGTTTGCCAGGCTTGCGAGCCCGGCCCTGCCTCGTTCTGAAAGTGGCCGCCTCCGGCTGGATCGGCAACCGGAACGCATGACAAACTTGACGGCGTGACGCGTCCGCGACCCTCAGTAGGCCCCGCGATGGCGGGTGCGGTGGATCTATCCGGGCTCAAGCAGCGAGCCCAGCAGCCGCCGGCGAGCGCCGGGGGTGCCACACCACCGCCGGTCGAGGGTGGCCCGGGAGTCACCGCGATCACCGAGGCCAATTTCGAGAACGAGGTTCTGCTTCGGTCCGAAGAGATACCGGTCGTGGTGGCGCTGTGGTCACCGCGCAGCGACGCGTGTGTGCAGCTGGTCGAGACGCTGGCGGGTTTGGCCGCCGAGGACAACGGCCAATGGTCGCTGGCGACGGTCAACGTCGATGTGGCGCCAAGGGTGGCGCAGATATTCGGGGTCGAGGCGGTCCCGACCGTCGTGGCGCTGGCCGCCGGGCAGCCGCTGTCCAGTTTCCAGGGCGTGCAACCGCCCGATCAATTGCGTCGCTGGCTGGACTCGCTGCTGCAGGCGACCGCCGGAAAGCTAAGGGGCGGCGCCGGTTCCGAGGAAGCCGCGGAAGTCGATCCGGTCTTGGCCGCCGCGCGTCAACAACTCGAGGACGGCGACTTCGAGGCCGCCAAGACTTCGTATCAGGGAATCCTGGAAGCCGACCCGGGCAGTGCCGAAGCCAAGGGTGCGATCCGGCAGATCGACTTCCTCAGCCGCGCAACCACGCAACGCCCCGATGCCGTCGAGGTCGCTGACGCCGCGCCGGGCGACATCGAGGCGGCCTTCGCGGCCGCCGATGTGCAAATCCTCAACCAGGATGTCGGCGGGGCGTTCGAGCGTCTGATCGCGTTGGTGCGCAGCACATCCGGGGATGAGCGCACGCAGGTTCGCACGCGGTTGATCGAGCTGTTCGAGCTCTTCGACCCGGCCGACCCCGAGGTCGTCGTCGGGCGGCGCAACCTCGCCAACGCGCTGTACTGACAGCGCTACTCGGGCTCCAGCCACAAGGCCGATGTAGGCGGCAGTACCAGCAGTGCCGACGCGGGGCGGCCATGCCACGGGTCCTCGGTCGCGTCGACGCCACCCATGTTTCCGATCCCGGAACCGTTGTAGATCGTTGCGTCGGTGTTGACCACCTCGCGCCAGCGGCCGGCGGACGGCAGGCCGAGGCGGTACCCGCTGTGCTCGGCACCCGCGAAATTGAACACGCAGGCCATCACCGAGCCGTCCTTGCCGTAGCGCAGGAAGCTCAGGACGTTGTTGGCGGAGTCGTTGGCGTCGATCCACGAATAGCCATCGGGGACGGTGTCTTGGCTCCACAGGGCCGGGTGGCTGCGGTAGACGTCGTTGATGTCGCGCACGAGGCGCAGGATTCCGTTGGAGAAGCCCTGCTCGTCGAGCTGCCACCAATCCAGTCCGCGCTCCTCGGACCACTCGGCGCGCTGGCCGAATTCCTGGCCCATGAACAGCAATTGCTTGCCGGGGTGTGACCACTGGTAGGCGAGTAGGCTGCGCAGTCCGGCGGCTTTGACGTGGTTGTTGCCGGGCATCCGGCCCCACAGCGTGCCCTTGCCGTGCACCACCTCGTCGTGACTGATCGGCAGCACATAGTTCTCGCTGAACGCGTACAGCATCGAGAACGTCATCTCGTGGTGGTGAAAGCTCCGGTAGATCGGATCCCGGCTGATGTAGTCCAGGGTGTCGTGCATCCAGCCCATGTTCCACTTCATGGAAAAGCCAAGGCCGCCAATGTTTGTCGGCCGCGTCACGCCCGGCCACGAGGTGGATTCCTCGGCGATGGTGACGATGCCCGGTGCGGCTTTGTGCGCCGTCGCGTTCATCTCCTGCAGGAACTGCACGGCCTCCAGATTCTCCCGGCCGCCGTAGATGTTGGGGGTCCAGCCGCCCTCGGGACGCGAGTAGTCCAGGTACAGCATCGACGCGACCGCGTCGACGCGCAGACCGTCGACGTGGTACTCCTCAAGCCAATACAACGCGTTGGCGACCAGGAAATTACGCACTTCGGCTCGGCCGAAGTCGAAAACATAAGTGCCCCAGTCGAGTTGCTCTCCCCGCTTGGGGTCGGCGTGCTCATAGAGCGCGGTGCCGTCGAAGCGCCCGAGCGCCCATGCGTCCTTCGGGAAGTGCGCCGGTACCCAGTCCACCAGAACGCCGATCCCGGCCTGGTGCAGGGCGTCGACCAGCGCGCGGAACTCGTCGGGCGTTCCGAATCGCGACGTCGGTGCGTAGTACGACGTCACCTGGTATCCCCAGGAACCCGCGAACGGGTGCTCGGCGACCGGCAGCAGCTCCACGTGGGTAAACCCGTGCTCCACAACGTAATCCGTCAGCTCGCGGGCGAGTTGGCGATAGTTGAGGCCGGGCCGCCACGAGCCGAGGTGAACCTCGTAGGTGCTCATCGGCTCGAACACCGGGTTGGTTGCGGCGCGCCGCGCCATCCAATCGGCGTCTTCCCAGGTGTATTCGCTCCGCGTCACGCGGGATGCGGTGTGCGGCGGCACCTCGGTGGCGAAGGCCATCGGGTCGGCCCGCTCGGTCACGACCCCGTCGGCGCCGTGCACTCGGAACTTGTACAGGCCGCCCAGGTGGAAACCGGGCCAGAACAGCTCCCACACGCCCGATGAACCCAGCACCCGCATCGGGGCCTCGTTGCCGGTCCAGCCGTTGAACTCCCCGATCAGGGTGATGCCCTTGGCGTTGGGCGCCCACACCGCGAACGACACCCCCTCGACGACGCCGTCGGCCGTGGTGAACGAGCGGGGATGCGCGCCAAGGACTTCCCAGAGTCGCTCGTGGCGGCCCTCGCCGAAGAGATGAAGATCGACTTCACCCAGGGTCGGCAGAAAACGGTAGGCGTCGGCAATGGTGTACGCGTCGGAACCCTCGTATCTGATCTGCAGCCGGTAATCGATCAGGTCGACGAACGGCAACGCCACGGCGAACACCCCCGCTTCGATGTGCTGCAGCGGGAAGCGGTCGTCGCCGACGAGTGCGGTGACCTCCGCTGCGTGCGGGCGGAACGCCCGGATGACGGTGTGGTCGCCGTATTCATGGGCACCCAAAATGCTGTGTGGGTTGTGATGTGTGCCGGCTACCAGACGCGACAGGTCGGCGGGGTCGGGCGCCAGGTGCGTGCCGGCGATTTGGTCGGCTTGGCTCATTTCCCTTTTCACCTCCGGTCGGTCTTATCGCCTGCTGAACAACGTCATTCGGGATTCGTGCGGTATGAGTGGCATGTTGATGATGTGCGCGACCGCCTGCACAGGATCGATACGGACGTAGTTGGCCTGTCCCCATTGAAATTCCTGGCCGGTGATCTCGTCGCGTACCCAAAACCGCTCGTATGGCTCCATACCCAAAGCGGCCATGTCTAAAAACAGCGTCGCTTCCTCAGGGCCGAACGCGTTGAGCGTCACGACCACCAACACGCAGTCGCCGGTGGCCGGGTCGAACTTGCTGTAAGCCATCAACGCGTCATTGTCGATGCTGTGGAAATGGATGGTGCGCAACTGTTGCAGGGCGGGATGCAGCCGGCGAATGGCGTTGAGGTGGGTGAGGAACGGCTCGAGCGATCGTCCCTCGGCGAGCGCACCCGCGAAGTCGCGAGGCCGCAATTCGTACTTCTCCGAGTCGAGGTACTCCTCGCTGCCTTCGCGGACCGCCCGGTGCTCGAACAATTCGTAGCCGGAGTACACGCCCCAGGCGGGGCCCATGGTGGCCGCCAGCACCGCACGGATCGCGAACATCCCAGGGCCGTTGTGCTGCAGGATGGCGTGCAGGATGTCGGGGGTGTTCACAAACAGGTTCGGCCTGCGGAAGTCGGCGAGAGCGGCGATGTCGCTGCCGAACTCAGTGAGCTCCCACTTAGCCGTGCGCCAGGTGAAATAGCTGTAGGACTGCGTGAATCCGAGCTTGGCGAGTCCGTACTGGCGGGCCGGCGGCGTGAACGCCTCGGACAGAAACAGCACATCGGGGTCCACGGCCTTCACCTGAGCGATCAGCCAGGCCCAGAAGTTCGGCGGCTTGGTGTGCGGGTTGTCGACGCGAAAGAACTTGACCCCGTGATCGATCCAGTGCCGCACCACCCGCAGCACCTCGTCATAGAGGCCAGCGGGATCGTTGTCGAAGTTGATCGGATAGATGTCCTGATATTTCTTCGGTGGGTTCTCCGCGTAAGCGATTGTGCCGTCCGGCAATTCGGTGAACCAATTCCGATGGTCGCGCGCCCATGGATGGTCCGGCGCGCACTGCAACGCCAGGTCCAGCGCTACCTCCATGCCCAATTCGCGCGTCGCGGCGACGAAGGCGTCGAAGTCGTCGATGGTGCCCAGATCTGGGTGGACGGCGTCGTGGCCGCCCTCGTCGCTGCCGATTGCCCACGGGGAACCCACATCTCCGGGGGCGGCGGTGGGGGAATTGTTGCGGCCCTTGCGGTGTACCTTGCCGATCGGGTGAATCGGCGGCAGGTAGACGACGTCGAAT
>NZ_JAFAUS010000179.1 GCF_019243155.1 Mycobacterium sp. | reverse complement strand
ATCGGTGTCAACTTTCCCGACATCCGCGAACGGCTAGGTGTCTACAACAAGGCGGAGACCCGCGTCGGCGGGGTGCGGCTGCCGCAGGTCGGCGGTCTCGCGGTCGCCGGCACCGTCGTGGCGGCCGGATCGCAGACCTCGGTCGAGGTGGGCCGCAGCGTCGTGGCCCTGATGAAAAGGGGTGCGTACGCCCAGCTTGCGGTGGCCGAGGAGGCGCTGTGCGCGGTCCTCGACGAGGATGCCGACATGGCGGCGCTGGCCGGCTCGGCGGCCCAGGCCGCGTGCGCGCATCTGCTGCTGCAAGCCTCGACCACCCTGCTGGGCGGTGAGTCGCTGCTGGTGCACGGCGCGGCCGGCGGGGTGGGCGGCCTGGCGGTCCAGATCGCCAAGGCCCTTGGCGCCGGCCCGGTCATCGGAACGGCCAGCACCCCGCAACGGCGCGAGTACGTCATGGCGCTGGGCGCCGACGCGGCGATCTCGTATGACGAGCCCGGGTGGACCGACCAGGTGCGCGAGCTCACGTCGGGGCGCGGCGTCGACGTCCTGATCGAGTCGATCGGGGGTGAGGTGTTCGAGCAGAACTTCGACGCGCTGGCCACCTTCGGCCGGTACTTGCTGCTCGGGTCGACCCGCGGAGCCGGCGAGCCGTTCGCGCCGCGTCGCCTGATGACCCGCTCGCAGGCCCTGATCGGGTTTTACCTTCCGGTGTTCTACGAACGTCCCGAGCTGATCGGGAACGCGCTGCGATTTCTCGCAGCCGGCATCAAAACCGGGCAGATCACTTCGCAAGTCGACGAGGTGCTGCCATTGCGCCAGGCCGCCGAGGCGCATCGCCGCCTGGAACGCCGCGAGGTGCGCGGCGTCATCGTGCTGGACCCAACCATCGAAACATGAGGAATGCCATGACAAATACCGTCAAGTCCGTCCAATTCAACGTGGTCTCCCACGCCATGAACCGCATCGACATCGCCACCGGTGTGGAGTTCGAAGAGTTCAAAGCCGCCTTCGAAAAGGCGGCACCCCGCTTTGACCCGACCACGGTGCAGGCCATCATCGAGCGCGGTGGCAGCTGGGACGACGTCCTTGCCGCCGCGGCGGTCAACGCCCCAAACGGTCTGATGGTGTACGCGACGATCGACGCGCTGCCGCTGTTCGTTGTGGCGGGCCACACGACCAAGGCGGTGGAGTATCTGCTCGGCAATCACACGATCGCCGAAACGATGTTCCGGCACGACCCGAAGGCGCTGTTGTACGCGCCGTTGCGCCTTCTCATCTACGCCGACCACGATGGCAACGCGATCTTCTCGATGGATCAGCCGAGTGCGGCGTTCGGCAGCCTCGGCATCGCCGAGGTGACCAAGGTGGGCGAGGACCTGGACCGCAAGGTGGCAAACCTGTTGCGGGTGATCGGAATCGACGTCGAGCAAGCATTTCGTTAGCCGAAAATCCGGCGGGGTTCGGGGCCCCGCCGGATTGGCGTCAGTGGCGGATTACTTGGTGATCGCGATCCGCTGCGCCTGGCTTTCGGCTGGGTCTTTCAACGCACCGGCGACGCGTACCGTCAGCACGCCGGCGTCGTACGACGCCGCGACGGCCTCGCTGGTGACGTGGGCCGGCAGCTGGAACGACCGGCGGAAGGACCCGTACCGGATCTCGGTCAGGGTGCGGCCGCCCTTCTCGTCTGTGTGCTCGTCACGGTGTTCGCCGTGGATCACCAGGCGGCTTACCCCGTTTTTAAGCTCCACCTCGACGTTGACGTCCTTCTCGACGTCGACACCCGGGAGTTCCACCCGTACGACTGCGTCGTCGCCGTCCTTGACCACCTCGGCGGCCGGGCTGAAACCGCTGTTCGCCTGCTTGTACCAGTCCGCTGCCGGGGCCGGGCCGAAGAATTCGCGCAACCACCGGTCGGTGTTCCACGCCGGACGCGACCACAATGCGACGTTGCTCATGAGATCTCCTTCTAGCTTTCTTGAGCTTCCTTGTGAGTTAGCTGTGACCGGCGGCTTACCGGTCGGCTATTTTTAAAAACATGAGTCGACCACGCTTAAGTTCCACCTAGGCGTTCGCCTCGGGCGAACAGATATTCACAAGGCTTGCTGTGAGTTGTGAGATCCTCGTCATAGCACCGTCACATTCGGCGAAATCACGGTAATTTCCGGCCGTTACTCTCAAAGCCATGTCTGCAGACGGGATTTCGCGCGCTCACTGTGCGGACCGTCACACTATCGTGGTCGGACACGGCATGGTGGGTCACCGGTTGGTCGAGGCGCTCCGCGCGCGCGATGCCGGGGGATCGTGGCGCATAACGGTTTTCGCTGAGGAGGCCGACGCGGCGTATGACCGCGTGGGCTTGACCTCTTACACCGAGAGCTGGGATCGCAAGCTGCTGGCACTGCCCGGCAACGACTACGAAGGTGATGACCGGGTCCGCTTGGTGCTGAATCAGCGCGTTACGGAAATAGACCGCACGACGAATTCAGTCGTCACCGCCGACGGCCAACGGCACAACTACGACACCCTGGTGCTTGCTACCGGGTCCTACGCGTTCGTTCCTCCGGTTCCCGGCCACGACCTGCCCGCGTGCCACGTGTACCGCACGCTCGACGACCTAGACGGCATCCGCGCCGACGCCCAGCGCGCGGTGGCGGCCAGTCACACCGCCGCCGGCGTCGTGATCGGCGGCGGTCTGCTGGGGCTCGAGGCCGCTAATGCGTTGCGCCAGTTCGGGTTGCAAACACACGTCATCGAGATGATGCCGCGGTTGATGGCCCAGCAGATCGACGAGGGCGGCGGCGCGTTGCTCGCCCGGATGATCAGCGAATTGGGGATCGCGGTGCATGTGGGGACGGGGACCGAATCCATCGAGTCCGTCGAACATGCCGACGGCTCGACCGCGGCGCGGGTGCGCTTGACCGACGGCCAGGAAATCGAGGCCGGGCTGGTGATCTTCGCGGCCGGCATCCGGCCGCGTGACGAGCTTGCCACCGCGGCGGGATTGGACCGCGCCGAGCGGGGCGGTGTGCTCACCGACTTGTCCTGCCGGACAAGCGATCCCGATATCTATGCGGTCGGGGAGGTGGCGGCGATCGATGGCCGCTGCTACGGCCTGGTCGGGCCCGGTTACACCTCCGCCGAGGTGGTGGCCGACCGGCTGCTGGGCGGTGCCGCGGAATTCGGCGAAGCCGACCTGTCGACAAAGCTGAAACTGCTGGGCGTCGACGTCGCCAGCTTCGGCGACGCCATGGGGACGACCGAGAACTGCCTCGAGGTCGCCGTCAACGACGCGGTGAAGCGGACCTACGCCAAGCTCGTGCTTTCCGATGACGCCAAAACCCTTCTCGGTGGGGTCTTGGTCGGTGACGCCTCGTCCTACGGGGTGTTGCGGCCGATGGTCGGCAGCGAGCTGCCGGGGGATCCGCTCGCGCTGATCTCGCCGGCGTCATCGGGCGACGCTCCGGCCTTGGGCGTTGGGGCGCTGCCGGATTCGGCGCAGATCTGCTCGTGCAACAACGTCACCAAGGGCGACCTGAAGTGCGCGATCGCCGACGGCTGCAGCGACGTGCCGGCCCTCAAGTCGTGCACCTCGGCCGGAACCTCGTGTGGTTCGTGCGTGCCGCTGCTCAAGCAGCTGCTGGAAGCCGAGGGCGTGGAACAGTCCAAGGCGCTGTGCGAGCACTTCAGCCAGTCGCGCGCCGAGCTCTTCGAGATCATCTCCGCCACGGAGATCCGGACATTCTCGGGTCTGCTACAGCGATTCGGTCGCGGAATGGGTTGCGACATCTGCAAACCCGTGGTGGCCTCCATCCTGGCCTCGACCGGCTCGGACCACATCCTGGACGGCGAGCAGGCCTCGCTGCAGGACTCCAACGACCACTTCCTGGCCAACATCCAGAAGAACGGCAGCTACTCGGTGGTGCCGCGGGTTCCCGGCGGTGACATCAAGCCCGAGCACCTGATCCTGATCGGCCAGATCGCGCAGGACTTCGGGCTCTACACCAAGATCACCGGCGGCCAGCGGATCGACCTGTTCGGTGCACGGGTGGACCAACTGCCGCAGATCTGGAAGAGGCTGGTCGACGGCGGCATGGAATCCGGGCACGCCTACGGTAAGGCGCTGCGCACGGTCAAGAGCTGCGTCGGCACCGATTGGTGCCGATACGGTCAGCAGGATTCCGTGCAGCTGGCCATCGACCTGGAACTGCGCTACCGCGGTTTGCGGGCACCGCACAAGATCAAGATGGGTGTCTCTGGTTGCGCGCGGGAATGCGCCGAGGCCCGTGGCAAGGACGTCGGCGTCATCGCCACCGAAAAGGGTTGGAACCTTTACGTCGGCGGCAACGGTGGTATGACACCCAAGCACGCGCAGCTGCTGGCGAGTGACCTGGACACCGAGACGCTGGTCCGCTACGTCGACCGGTTCATCATGTATTACATCCGTACCGCGGATCGGCTGCAGCGTACCGCGCCGTGGGTGGATTCGCTCGAGGGCGGGCTCGATCACGTGCGCGAGGTCGTGTGCGACGACTCGCTGGGCCTGGCCGCGGAATTCGAGGCCGCAATGGAGCGGCACGTCGAGAACTACAAGTGCGAATGGAAGGGCGTGCTGGAGGATCCGGACAAGATGTCGCGGTTCGTCTCCTTCGTCAACGCCCCGGATGCCGTCGACTCGACGGTGACCTTCACCGAGCATGCCGGGCGCAAAATTCCTGTGTCCATTGGCATGCCGCAGATCCGTACGGGAGACGAGGAGAAATCATGACCCTTCTCAACGACATTGAGGTGTGGACGACGGCCTGCGAGTACGACCACCTCATCCCGGGCCGGGGCGTCGGGGTGCTGTTCGACGATGGCACCCAGGCCGCGTTGTTCCGGCTCGACGACGGGTCGGTACGCGCGGTGGGCAACGTCGACCCGTTCTCCGGGGCGGCAGTGCTCTCCCGTGGGATCGTGGGGGACCGAGGCGGCTGTGCCACGGTGCAGTCGCCCATCCTGAAGCAGGCATTCTCTCTCGAAGACGGCTCGTGCCTGGACGATCCGGCCGTTTCGGTGCCGGTCTACCCGGTGCGGGTCACGGTCGACGGCGTCATCCAGATCGGCCAGACCGCGGACTGAATCCGCCGCGGCGCTACTTCGTGATGTCCCCGACGAGGTAGCGCTGCATCGTCGGCCCGATGGCGTCGACGATCATGTCCACCGACATCGAATGCAGCGGCTCCGAGCGGATGCCGTAGCGCATGATGCCCAGGCCCACCAGCTGCGAGGCGCACAACGAGGCCCGCATCGCGGCTTTGTCGGCCCCAAGGACTTTGAGCAGCGGGCCGAAAACCGGCCCGACGAACATGCTTTGCACGATTTCGGCGGTCTTGGCCATTCCCGTCGATGCGACCGCACTTGCGGCGAAGGGGCCTCCGCCGGCCGCATCCCACGTGGTGATCAGCATGCGCAACGTCCGCCGGCCCACCTGATTAACCCCGCCGGTGACGATCCGGTCGATGAATTCCGGTGTGCCGAAGGGCAACCGCAGCATCTTGGCGACCGGGTCAAGGAGCCCATGCGATGGCTCTTCGCGACGGGGCATGGTGTCAGGATCGCCGGTATCGCACCAAAGATCAAGCGTGCCGGGCCTCGGCGCGCCTCGTCAGCCTGCTTCAGGCCGCCGAAGACCGGCGCGACGCCTGCCGGGCTGTGGGCGCCAGGGCCGTTGGCAGGGCCCGGCGGAATCGGTTGGCGATCAACCGCGCCAGGCCGGGATGGGTGCACAGCGGCCGGCTGACCAGATCGGCGCCGCAGTTGTGTAGCCGCTCCTGGAACAGGCCGTCGGCCAGTAGATACGAGGCCACCACGACGCGGCCGCCGTTGCGTCGAGCGTGCTGCCTCGCCTTGGCCACCGCCTCGCGCACGTCCGGGTCCCCGGTGGCGGCGAACCCCAGGCTCACGCGTGCCCCGGTCAGTGCCGACAACAGCGTCGCGGTGGTGTGCAAGTCGGCCCTTGCCCGGACGTCCGACGTTCCCGCTGCCGCGAGAATCACCGAATCGCCTGGGCGCCAGCCACATTGCACCAGCTGGTCGCTGATGATCCTGGCTATCTGGCCGCTCGGACCGAGCGCGGGCGTGACGACGACATCCGGGTGTCCGCTGGCCGCGACGTGGGCGGGCAGGTCGGCGCGCACGTGATATCCGCGCGACAAGAACGCCGGCACGACGATCGCCGGCCGACCGCTATACCGCGCCCGCGATAGCGCCTCGCCGGGGGTGGGCCCCAACACGTCGACGAATGCGACTTCCACGTCTCGATCGAGCAGCGTGCCTACTTGTGTCGCAAGGCTTTCGACCATCGTGACGCCACCCGGCCTGCGGGTGCCGTGGGCGACCAGGATCAGGCTCATGCCAGGACCCGCGGTTCGTCGACCGCGAGCCGGTAGCCACGCTTGACCACCGTCGCGATGATGTTCTTCTCACCCAACGCCGTTCGCAGTCGCAACACGGCCGTGTCGACGGCGTGTGGGTCATTGCTGTTGCCGGGCAGCGCGCGTAACAAATCGCCGCGGGAAACCACGTCACCCGGACGTTTCGCCAGCGCCCGCAACACGCCCATTCCGGACGGCGGCAACACCTTGATCGAACCGTCCACCAGCACGCAGGTCCCGCGGATGTCG
>NZ_JAFAUS010000027.1 GCF_019243155.1 Mycobacterium sp. | reverse complement strand
GATCGGGAATGCGGCATGGCGCAACTGCTCGGCGGTCAGCACGGCCAGCACGTAGGACTGGTCCTTGTCCCGATCGACCGCCCGGCGCAGCCGCCCATCGGACAGCCGCGCATAGTGGCCCGTGACGACCGTATCGAAGCCCAGCGCAAGGGCTTTCGCGGACAACGCCGAGAACTTGATGCGCTGATTGCAGCGAATGCACGGGTTGGGCGTCTCGCCGCGGGAATACGACTCTACGAAGTCGTCGATCACATCCGCTTGAAACTTCTCCGCGAAATCCCAGACGTAGAAGGGAATTCCGAGCACATCGGCGACGCGGCGCGCGTCGGAGGCATCTTCTTTCGAGCAGCAGCCCCGCGAGCCGGTGCGCAACGTGCCCGGTGCCGTCGACAGCGCCAGGTGCACGCCGACCACATCGTGTCCGGCATCGACCATCCGGGCGGCGGCCACCGACGAGTCGACGCCACCGCTCATGGCAGCTAAAACCTTCACTTACGAAGCCCCCGCAGCGGCCAGTGTGGCCCGGCGCGCGCGATCCACCGCCCCGGGCAGCACCTCCAGCACCGCATCGACGTCGGCGTCAACACTGTTGTGCCCCAAGGAGAGTCGCAAAGATCCGCGAGCACTGGTTGGATCCGCACCCATCGCGAGCAGCACGTGCGACGGCTGTGCGACACCGGCGGTGCACGCCGATCCGGTCGAACACTCGATTCCGTTGGCGTCCAGAAGCATCAGCAGCGCATCGCCCTCACAGCCACGGAACGTGAAGTGCGCGTTGCCGGGGAGGCGCCGCGGGTCCCGGGCGCCGTTGAGGATGACGTCCTCGATGCCGGCCAGGACCTTCTCGACGAGGCGATCGCGCAGCTTCCGCAGCCGGGCGCTGTTGGCCTCGAGCCCGTCCACCGAGATCTGGGCGGCGGTCGCCATCCCGACCGCGCCCGCGACATCGGCGGTGCCCGAACGGATGTCACGCTCCTGACCACCGCCGTGCGCCAGCGGCACACAAGCGACCTCGCGGCGAAGCAACAGCGCGCCCACCGCTGGCGGACCGCCGAACTTGTGCGCGGCAACGCTCATCGCCGACAGGCCGCTGGCGGCGAAGTCGACCGGCAGCTGCCCCACCGCCTGTACGGCGTCGCTGTGCATCGGGACCCCGAATTCGGCCGCGACGGCGGCGAGTTCGGCGGTCGGCATCACGGTGCCGACCTCGTTGTTGGCCCACATCACCGACACCAGCGCGACGTCGTCGTGCCCCTGCAACGCCTCGCGCAGCGCCGCTGCCGACACCGAGCCGTCCGCGGCCGTCGGCAACCACGTCACCTCGGCGCCCTCGTGTTCGACCAGCCAGTTCACCGAGTCCAGCACCGCATGGTGCTCGACCTCACTGGTGATGATGCGGCGACGACGCGGCTCGGCGTCGCGACGGGCCCAGTAGAGACCCTTGACGGCAAGGTTGTCGCTCTCGGTGCCGCCGGCGGTGAAGATCACCTCGGACGGGCGCGCGCCCAGCTTGTCGGCGATCAGCTCGCGGGATTCCTCGATGCGGCGCCGCGCCGCCCGGCCGCTGGTGTGCAGCGATGAGGCATTGCCGACCGTTCCGAGGACATAGCTCATCGCCTCGATGGCGGCGAGGTGCATCGGGGTCGTGGCGGCGTGATCGAGGTAGACCATGACGCGCCCCAGAATACCGGCCCGCCGGTTTGCTCAGGCCACCAGCATGTGGCCGTGACCAGGGTGCCGGGACCGGCCCACGCCGACCGCGGACTGGCAGCGGCCCGCCAGGGCCCGCCGATCGGTCCCCGGCAGCTGCAGCGATTCGACGTGCACCCGCGCCAGCGTGCGCCGCACGGTGAGCAGCCGGCGGATCGACCCCAGCAGAGTCTCCTCGCCGACGAAGGCCGGGACCGTCGATACGCTGCCGTCGACGTGGTGGTAGGTCAGCCGCAGCGGTTGCACCGGACGGGCCGCGTCGATCGCGGCCTGGAACATCGCCGGGTAGAAGGCCCCGGAGTCCAGGCCGCACCAGGTAGTGCCCTCCGGGAAGCACACGACGGTCTGGCCGGCCCGCAGTCGGTGGGCGACGGCGTCCACCACCCCGGGCAGCCGCCGCAAGCTCGACCGCTCGATCGGGATGATCTTCAGGAGGCGCGCCACTACTCCCACCGCGCGCCCGGCGAACATATCGGCGCGTGCGACGAACGACCCGGGCAATACCGCACCGATCGCGAAGACGTCCAGCCACGACATGTGCGGGCTGACCACCAGCACCCCGCGCAGGTTGCGAATCGGGTTGCCGGTGACCGTGATGCGGATGCCGAAACAGCGAAGTACCAGCCGGCAGTAGATGCGCTGCACGCGCGCGCGGCCGGGCAGCGGCATCCCGAGCAGGGGCAACCCGGGTGCCAGCAGCAGTGCCAGCAGGATGCGAAGCGACATCCGTAACGCCACCAGCAGCCGGCGCGATGTGACCGCGTCGCCGCAGCTCACACAGGCCGCATCGCACGATGCACGCGGTAGCCAGGAGTGCCCGGTGCCCGCGAGAGGGCTCATCGCTCGCCGGCCATCTCAGCAGCCGCCGATACCGACCGGAGTCGCTTCAGATATCGAGTGTCGGCTCGGCGTTTGTCCAGCAGCACGCAGAAATCGCCGACCCCGAAGTCCGGGTCGTGCGCGGGCTCGCCGCAGACCTTGGCGCCCAGCCGCAGGTAGCCGCGCATCAACGCCGGGACCGACGGGCGCGACGGCGAGGGGATCTCGTCGATCGGCTTCCCGTCGACGACCACCGGCCGGTGCGGGTGAACCGTGAACTCCGGCGGGGCGGCGTGCCGGCTCAGGATGAAGTCGCGGACGCCGCGCAACTGGCTGCCGGGCGCTTCAGCGTCGGGGCCCTGGGAATCGCTGCCGATCGGTACCGACACGCACCCCGTCACGTAGTCGTAGTCGTAGCGGTCCAGGTAGGCCAGGATGCCGGCCCACATGAGCAGCACCACGCCGCCGTTGCGGTGGCCGTCGCGCACCACGGCGCGGCCCATCTCCACCAGCGACGGCCGCAGCGGGTCGAACGCGCGCAGGTCGAATTCCGTCTCGGTGTACAGGCCGCCGGCCGCGATGGCGCCGGTCGGGGCCAGCATGCGGTAGCAGCCCCCCAGCTCGCCGGTGTCGTCGTCGCGGACCAGGAGGTGGTCGCAGAACTCGTCGAACCGGTCGACGTCCCGTTGTCCTTCGGCTCCCGGCAGTGTGAAGCCGGGCGTGCTGGTGAACACGTCGTACCGGAGCCGCTGGGCCGCCGCGACCATCGTGGGGTCGGTGGACAGCAACAGCGAGTAACGGGGACCGTCCGCCGTACTGACGCCGTCCGGTATGTCGCTGGGTATCAGGACAGAAGCAATGCTCATGTAAACCAACGTTGCGTAAGCGATGAGCTAGTCGGCATCCTCGCTGTGACGTGTCCGTGCACGCCAGGTGACGAAATGTCGCAGCACAGGCTGCCTGGTCAAGCCGTTTTCGGTGCTTAGTCCCCCAAACCCGGCTTCCGGTCGGTAGAGCGTTTGCTGGACAGCGAATCCGGCATCCAGTACGTCCCCATGACCTGCAGGTGAAATCTTGTTCCGCCGTTAACAGCGCCGTCGCATCGAGGATTGCTAGCCGTTACGAATAGCCATAACATTCCGTTGTGACCGCTCATCGACTGCAGTGTTGGGAGTGCGGCACCACGTTCCACGGTCGCGCCGACGCGCGCTACTGCTGCGGGGCGTGCCGGCAAAAAGCCCATCGCGGCCGCGCCAAACGTCGCGCCACCGGCGACTCCTCGCCGCCGGCGGCCCTCAGCGAAGCGGTCGTGCGGGCGCGGCGGGCACGTGAGGAGGCGCGAGCCACCCGGGCCCGTGCCAGAGCAACGTGCCGAACCGCGTCGGCGATGCTCGGCGGCCCCGTCGCCGATTGACACCGCCGCGGCGATCGTTAAGTTAATTAACAGATCAATCGGCTACCGCGGTCAAGCCCCGGCCGCTACCCGTAGACCGGTCAACGTGTTGGAAAACCAATTCGGATTCTTGATGAGCAACATTCGCGCTAAGAAGAACTCAGACTCGCGTCGCTGGTGTTTCGCCGATCAACTCGGCCCGCACTTCCTGGATCATCCCGACCAGCCGGTGTTGCTGATCGAGTCCCGGGCGGCGTTCGAACGCAACCGATTTCACCGCCGCAAGGCGCATCTGGTGCTTTCCGCGCTGCGCCACCGCGCGGCCGAGCTCGGCGACCAGGCCGTGTTCCTGCAGACCCGCACCTACTCCGAGGCGCTGGAGAAGGTCTCCGAACGCATCAGCGTGTGTCAGCCCACCTCGTGGGCGGCCGATCGATTCGTGCGGTCGCGATCGCGGGTCGAGGTGTTGCCCGCACGCGGATTCTGCACGGCCCGAGCCGAATTCGACGAGTGGGCCAAGCGGCGGCGCACCCTGCGGCTGGAGGATTTCTACCGCGACGCGCGCCGCCGGTTCGACGTGCTGATGGAGGGCGACCGGCCCTGCGAGGGACGCTGGAATCTCGACGCCGACAACCGGGAACCGGCCCCCAAGGACACCGACGCGTTGGGAGTACCCGCGCCCTGGCTGCCCGAAGAAGATGAGATCGACGAGCAGGTGCGCGCGGACCTGGACCGCTGGGAAGCCGACGGCGACGTCTCGTTCGTCGGCCGCGACGGCCCGCGCGAATTCCCCGTCACCGCAACCGAAGCCCTCGCCGCCCGCACGGTGTTCCTGCGAGATCGATTGCCGCACTTCGGCCCTCATGAAGACGCGATGCTCAGCGGCGATCGTTTCATGGCGCACAGCCTGTTGTCGGCGCCGATGAACCTGGGCCTGCTGGACCCGTTGGACTGCGCGTATGCGGCCGAAGACGCCTACCGCTCGGGGCATGCCGCACTGGCAAGCGTCGAGGGTTACATCCGCCAGCTGATCGGGTGGCGGGACTACATCTGGCATGTCTACTGGCATTTCGGTCGCGGCTATCGCCGGCGCAACGCACTCAAAGCGCACGCCCGGCTGCCCAAGTGGTTCTCGGACCTGGACGCCGACGCGCTGGACGCGCGCTGTCTCAAAGACGTGCTGGCCCAGGTGCGCGACCACGGCTGGGTGCACCACATTCCGCGCCTAATGGTGTTGTCCAACTACGCACTGCAGCGGGGCTGGAATCCCGACGCGGTCACCGAGTGGTTCCACCGAAGTTTCGTCGACGGCTACGAGTGGGTGATGGTGGCCAATGTCGTCGGGATGTCGCAGCACGCCGACGGCGGGCTGATGGCGACCAAGCCGTACGCCGCGGGCGGCGCCTACATCAACCGCATGAGCGACTACTGCGGGCAATGCCGGTATCGGCCCAGCGAGCGCGTCGGCGACCACGCCTGCCCGTTCACCGGGGGCTATTGGTGGTTTTTGGACCGCAACCAAGAGCAGCTGGCGGGCAATCGGCGCATGAACCAGCCGCTGGCCGGGCTGCGCCGGCTCAAGGATTTGGACGAGGTGCGCGACCAGCAGCGCCGGCTGGGTGGTCACGCGCCATGACGGGCATCGTGCTCACGGCCGACAAGTTGATCGCGGCGCCGCCCTCGGCGGTGTGGGATCTGTTGGTCGACCTCGACGCGTGGCCGAAGTGGGGTCCGACGATTCGGGGGGCCCGTCTTGACGAGCCGCACTCCGAACTCGGTTTGCACGCAACGGGAACCGTGCAGACGTCAGTGGGGGTCGCGGTGCCGTTCGTGGTCACCGAGTTCGAGCCGGGCCGCCACTGGGCGTGGCGCGTGGCCGGCGTGCCGGCGACCCGCCACGCGGTGGAAGCCGTGAACGACGGTGCGCGAGTGAGTTTTTCGGTGCCGTGGTGGGCCGCGCCGTACCTGACGGTGTGCTCCATCGCGGTGCGCCGCATCGATGCGATGCTGCGCTGAAACAATAGGTCACTTTCAAATCCGATATCACCGCCGATATCGGATTTGAAAGAGTAGTGATGGTCCGGAAAAGCCCCGACACGCCGGAGCGTGTCGGGGCTTTCGGCCGAATATCTAGCCCTTGCGGGTCTTGACCGCCTCGGTCAGCTGCGGCGCGACCTTGAACAGGTCGCCCACCACGCCGTAGTCGGCGATCTCGAAGATCGGTGCCTCTTCGTCCTTGTTGACCGCGATGATGGTCTTGGACGTCTGCATGCCCGCCCGGTGCTGGATCGCGCCCGAGATGCCCAGCGCGATGTAGAGCTGGGGCGACACCGTCTTGCCGGTCTGACCGACCTGGAACTGGCCCGGGTAGTAGCCGGAGTCGACGGCGGCGCGCGAGGCGCCGACGGCGGCACCCAGCGAGTCGGCCAGCTCCTCGACCACGCTGAAGTTCTCCGCGCTTCCCACGCCGCGGCCACCGGACACCACGATCGTGGCCTCCGTCAGCTCGGGGCGGTCACCGGCGACGGCCGGCTCACGGGCCGTGATCTTGGTGGCGTTCTCGGCGGGGGCCGGAACGTCCACCTTGACCTCTTCACCGGCGCCGGCGGACGGCTCGGCGTCGATGGCGCCACCGCGCACCGTGATGATCGGGGTGTCACCGTTGGCCTGCGACTCCACGGTGAACGCGCCACCGAAGATGGAGTGCGTCGCTTTGTTGCCCTCTTTCACCTCGACCACGTCGACCAGCAGACCGGATCCGATCCGGGCCGCCAGCCGTCCCGCGACCTCTTTGCCGTCTGCGTTGGCGGACAGCAGCACGGCGGCGGGCGCGCTCGACTCGGCCAGCGAGGCCAGCACGTCGACCACCGGGGTGATCAGGTACTTCTCGGCGTCGTCGGACTCCGCGACGTAGATCTTGGCGGCACCGGCCTCTTTCAGCCCGTCGACCAGCGGGGCGGCCGTACCGGACGGGCCCACCACGACGGCGGCCGGGTCGCCCAGCGCGCGGGCGGCGGTGATCAATTCGGAGGTGACCTTCTTCAGCGCACCTTCAGCGTGCTCAACGAGCACCAATACTTCAGCCATGGGTTGATTCGCTCTTCTCGTCTATGGGGGTGGGCGTTAGATGATCTTCTGGCCGACCAGGTACTTGGCGATCTCGTTGCCGCCCTCGCCCTCGTCGGTGACCTTCTCACCAGCGGTCTTCGGCGGCTTCGGCGTTGACGACAGCACGGTGGACCCGGCGTTGGCCAGTCCGACCTCGTCGCCCTCGACCCCGATCTCGGCCAGAGTCAGCACCGTTACCTCTTTCTTCTTGGCGGCCATGATGCCCTTGAAGGAGGGGAAGCGCGGTTCGTTGATCTTCTCGGTAACACTCACCACGGCAGGCAGGCTGGCCTCGAGGCTGAAGACGCCATCGTCGGTCTCGCGCTCACCGGTGACCTTGCCGCCCTCGAGGGACAACTTGCGCAGGTGGGTGAGCTGCGGAAGACCCAGGTACTCGGCGATGATGGCCGGGACCGCGCCGCCGGTGCCGTCGGTTGCCTCGTTACCCGCGATGACGAGCTCGGTGCCTTCGATGGTGCCCAGCGCGCGGGCCAGCGCCCACGCGGTCTGCACGACGCAGGACCCGTGCAGGCCGTCGTCCTTGAGGTGGACGGCCTTGTCTGCGCCCATCGACAGGGCCTTGCGGATCGCCTCGGTGGCACGCTCGGGGCCGGCCGTCAGCACCGTCACCGAGCCGTCGCCGCCCTCGCGCTCGCGAATCTGCAGCGCCTCTTCGACGGCCCGCTCGTTGATCTCGTCCAGCACCGCGTCGGCAGCCTCGCGGTCCAGCGTGTAGTCGCCGTCAGTCAGCTTGCGCTCGGACCAGGTGTCTGGGACCTGCTTTATCAGGACCACGATGTTCGTCATGAGTCTGGTTCGTCCTCCTCGAAGGAGTCTCGCAGCAGTCGACCACGAGACTTTCAGTACGCGTTTTGCAGCGCACGGTCGTGTTACTACTCGGTAACTTTGTGCGGCCTGCCTTCACACCATAGCGGGTCGTAGTGCACGTTCTTACGGCGTGCCTCCCCGTCCGAGCGGCGGCTACCCACTTCACGGTTCGCGAATCCGACACTTCGCGTTAGCCTGCCTAATGCAATGAGCGCATTCGTCCCCGACGTTCCCGAACACGTCCCCGGCGGCACCTCGCCGGAGGCAGACGCGGTGTTGACGCTGACGGGTGAGCGCACCATCCCCGATCTGGAAATCGAAAACTACTGGTTTCGCCGCCACGAGGTGGTCTACCAGCGGTTAGCCTCCCGCTGCACGGACCGCGACGTGCTCGAGGCGGGGTGTGGCGAAGGTTACGGCGCCGATCTGATCGCGGGCGTCGCCCGCCGTGTCGTCGCCGTGGACTACGACGAGTCCGCGGTGGCTCACGTGCGCGGCCGCTACCCCCGGGTGGAGGTCATGCAGGCGAACCTCGCCGAGCTGCCGCTGCCCGACGCGTCGGTGGACGCCGTGGTGAACTTCCAGGTCATCGAGCATCTGTGGGATCAGGCACAGTTTGTCGCCGAGTGCGCCCGGGTGCTGCGCCCGTCGGGGCTGCTAATGGTCTCCACGCCCAATCGGATTACCTTCTCGCCCGGCCGCGACACTCCGATCAACCCGTTCCACACCCGTGAACTCAACGCCGTCGAGCTGACCCAACTGCTGGTTGATGCGGGGTTCGCCGACGTCTCGGTCTTCGGGCTGTTCCACGGCCCGCGGCTGCGGGAGATGGATGCCCGGCACGGCGGGTCGATCATCGACGCGCAGATCGCCCACGCGCTGGCCGATACGCCTTGGTCCGCCGAGCTGACCGCCGACGTCGCCGCCGTCACCACCGAGGACTTCGACATGGTGGCAAGCGACGAAGGCCATGACATAGATGCCAGCCTCGACCTGATCGCAATCGCGGTGCGGCCTTGAGCACCGCGAATTCGGGGCAGGTTCCGGGCCTGTTCACGCTGGTCCTGCACACGCACCTGCCGTGGCTGGCCCACCACGGCCGCTGGCCGGTCGGTGAGGAATGGCTCTACCAGTCGTGGGCGGCGGCCTACCTGCCGCTGATGCAGGTGCTCAACACCCTGGCCGACGAGGATCGTCAGGGCCTGATCACCCTCGGCGTGACGCCCGTGGTGAACGCCCAGCTCGACGACCCCTACTGCCTGGACGGCATGCATCACTGGCTGGCCAACTGGCGGCTGCGGGCGGCCGAGGCCGCCAGCGTGCGGTCCATTCCCCGCTCGAAGTCGGCCGGCTTCCAGTCCTGCACACCGGAAGCGTTGCGCGACTTGGGTGTTCGCGAATCCGCCGACGCGGATCGGGCGCTCGACGATTTCGCCACGTTGTGGCGACACGGCGCCAGCCCGTTGCTGCGCAGCCTGACCGACGTTGGTGCCGTCGAACTGCTCGGCGGGCCGCTCGCCCACCCCTTCCAGCCGCTGCTGAACCCGCGACTGCGCGAGTTCGCGCTGCGCGAGGGCCTGGCCGACGCGCAAATGCGCCTCGGGGCGCGAAAAGGGCAGGGCTGCAACGGGATCTGGGCTCCCGAATGCGCGTATGCCCCCGGCCTGGAACGCGACTACGCCGCCGCGGGGGTCACGCACTTCATGGTGGACGGCCCGTCGCTGCACGGGGACACCGCGCTGGGGCGGACCGTCGGCGACAGCGACGTGGTCGCGTTCGGACGCGACCTGCAGGTCAGCTACCGGGTGTGGTCGCCGAAGTCCGGGTATCCCGGGCACGCCGCCTACCGCGATTTCCACACCTATGACCACCTCACCGGGCTCAAGCCGGCCAGGGTGACCGGCCGCAACGTGCCCTCGGAGGGCAAGGCCCCCTACGATCCCGAACGTGCCGACCACACGGTCGACGTGCATGTTGCCGATTTCGTCGAGGTGGTCCGTAACAGGCTGCTCTCCGAATCGGAACGCATCGGGCGGCCCGCCCACGTGGTCGCCGCGTTCGACACAGAGTTGTTCGGCCACTGGTGGTACGAGGGCCCGACGTGGCTGCAGCGGGTCCTGCGGGCGCTGCCCGAGGCCGGCGTGCGGGTGGGCACGCTGAGCGACGCGATCACGGACGGATTCGTCGGCAGGCCGGTCGCCCTGCCGCCCAGCTCGTGGGGTTCGGGCAAGGACTGGCAGGTGTGGGCCGGCGAGCAGGTGGCCGACCTGGTCCAGCTCAATAACGAAGTGGTGGACGCCGCACTCAGCACCGTCGATAAGGCGCTCGCGCAGCGGGAGTCGCTGGACGGGCCGCTCCCCCGCGACCACGTCGCCGACCAGATCCTGCGCGAGACGCTGCTGACCGTTTCCAGCGACTGGCCGTTCATGGTGAGCAAGGACTCGGCCGCCGACTACGCCCGCTACCGCGCGCATCTGCACGCGCACGCCACCCGCGAGATCTCCGGGGCGTTGGCATCGGGACGGCGCGACACCGCACAGCGGCTGGCCGACGGATGGAATCGCGCCGACGGACTGTTCGGCGCCCTGGACGCGCGCAGGCTGCCCCGATGACGTGGGGCCCCGCGTGAGAATCCTGATGGTGTCGTGGGAGTACCCGCCGGTGGTCATCGGCGGCCTCGGCCGGCACGTCCATCACCTGGCCACCGAGCTCGCCGCGGCCGGGCACGAGGTCGTCGTGCTGGCCCGGCGGCCCACGGACACCGACCCCAGCACGCACCCGTCGACCGACGAGGTCGCCGAGGGGGTCCGGGTCATCGCGGCCGCGCACGACCCACACGAATTCGCGTTCGGCAGCGACATGATGGCGTGGACGCTCGCGATGGGCCACTCGATGGTCCGCGCTGGTCTTTCTTTGAAGAAGCGGGGCAGCAACCGGCCGTGGCGCCCCGACGTGGTGCACGCACACGACTGGCTGGTGGCCCATCCCGCGATCGCCCTCGCCCAGTTCTACGACGTGCCAATGGTTTCCACGATTCACGCCACCGAGGCCGGACGCCATTCCGGCTGGGTCAGCGGCGCGATCAGCCGTCAGGTGCACGCCGTGGAGTCGTGGCTGGTGCGTGAATCGGATTCGCTCATCACATGTTCGGCGTCGATGACCGAAGAGATCACCGAACTGTTCGGACCCGGGCTGGCCGAGATCACCGTGATCTGTAACGGCATCGACGCCGCGCGCTGGCCGTTCGCCGAACGGCGGCCACGCAGCGGGCCCGCCGAACTGCTCTACCTCGGCCGGCTGGAGTACGAGAAGGGCGTGCACGAGGCCATCGCCGCGCTGCCGCGAATCAGGCGCACCCACCCGGGCACCACGCTGACCGTCGCCGGCGAAGGCACCCAGCTGGGCTGGCTCGTCGAACAGGCCCGTAAACACCGGGTGCTCAAGGCGATTCGATTCGTCGGGCATCTCGAGCACGCGGAGCTGCTGGAAGTGCTGCATCGGGCCGACGCCGCGGTGCTGCCCAGCCACTACGAACCGTTCGGCATCGTGGCACTGGAAGCCGCCGCCGCGGGCACGCCGCTCGTCACGTCCAACATCGGCGGTCTGGGCGAGGCGGTCATCAACGGCCAGACCGGGGTGTCGTGTCCGCCCCGCGACGTGGCCGGACTGGCCGCGGCCGTCCGAACAGTCCTCGACGATCCCGATGCCGCACAGCGCCGCGCTCGCGCCGCCCGCGAACGGCTCACGTCCGATTTCGACTGGAAGACCGTGGCCGCCAAGACCGCACAGGTGTATCTGGCGGCCAAGCGCGGCGAGCGGCAACCGCGGGCGCGGCTGCCCATCGTCGAAAACGCTTTGCCGAACCGCTAGCGCTTTCCTCACGTAACGTCGGAAAGATGGGCCTTGAATTCTCCAGCGTCGTCGACGCGCCTATCACCGACGTCTTCGACTGGTACGCCAGGCCGGGCGCCTTCAACCGCCTCTCGCCACCCTGGTCACCGATGCGGCTGGTCAGCGAGGCCGATTCGCTCGAGGACGGGCGCGCCGTCCTGGCTCTACCCGGCGGCCTGCGCTGGGTCGCCGTCCACCAGCCGGACGGCTACGATCCGCCGCGACGCTTCGTCGACGCCATCGGCGGTGACGGGCTGGCCTCGCTTCCCGCACGAATTGCTGTGCGCTGGCGCCACACTCACGAATTCGAGGCCGTCAACGACAACCGCACCAAGGTGATCGACCGGGTGGACACACCGGTGCCCGGCTCGCTGTTGCGTTCCATGTTCGTCTATCGGCACCGCCAGCTTGCCGACGATCTCGCCGTACACCGGGTGGCCGCCGAGCACGGTCTCGGCCCCGCCACCATCGCCCTGACCGGATCGTCGGGGCTGGTCGGCTCGGCGTTGACCGCGTTTCTGCGCACCGGCGGCCACCGCGTCATCCAGCTGGTCCGCCGCACCCCGGGCAACGCCGACGAGCGGCAGTGGAATCCCGATGACCCCGACCCGGAACTGTTCGCGGCCGTCGACGCGGTCATTCATCTGGCGGGCGCATCGATCGCCGGCCGATTCACCGACAGCCATCGAGATGCGATCCGGGACAGCAGGATTGGCCCGACTCGACGGCTGGCCGAACTGCTGGCCCGCGTCAGCCCCAAACCCGCCGTGCTGATCTCGGCGTCGGCGATCGGCTACTACGGGTACGACCGCGGCGACGAGACGCTGACCGAGGACAGCGCACGCGGCGACGGGTTTTTGGCGGACGTCGTGGCCGACTGGGAGGAGGCGACCGCTCCCGCCGAGCAGGCGGGGCTGCGAGTGGTGCGCGTGCGCACCGGCATCGTGCAATCGCCGGCCGGCGGGACGTTGAAGCTGATGCGCCCGCTGTTCAGCGCCGGACTGGGCGGCCGGCTGGGCGACGGGCAGCAGTGGCTCTCCTGGATCGGGATCGACGATCTGGTGGACGTGTACCACCGCGGGCTGTGGGACAAGGAGCTGTCGGGACCGGTGAATGCCGTTGCCCCGCAACCGGTTCGCAACAGCGAATACACCCGCACCCTGGGCCATGTCGTACACCGGCCGACGGTGTTCCCGGTGCCGTCGCTGGGCCCGAAAATACTGCTGGGCGAGCAGGGCGCGCGCGAACTCGCGTGCGCCAACCAACGCGTGCAACCCGCAAAACTGGTTGCGGCCGCTCACCGGTTCCGCCAACCGGACCTGGACCAGGCGTTGCGTCACCTGCTCGGGCGCACCGGCTGACGCGTCTCAGGGCACCCGATGGGCGGTGACCGGCCCTCTACCCCCTGTCTGCGTCTCTACCCTCGCGACTTCGCTCATAGGAGCTGGCGCGCAGGTGCGCCAGCCAGCTCGGATACAGGCTCACCCCGGACGCGGTGTTGACCACCGGGTCAAACGATATGTCCCCGCCGCGCCCCGGATCGAGAGCACTCGTCAACCGCAAGCGGCCCAAGGGCGTGAATTGTCTTGCGCCCCGGGCTTGGTCGAGCGCGATTTCGATGACGCCCTGCTTGAGTCGGCTACGGACGCTGTCCAATGACAGCCCGGAACCGTTCAGGTCGGCCGGAGTCCGAGCCCGGAGCCACCAGTTGTTTCCCTGGTAGCGCAACGGCATCAGGCTGGTCAGTGTCTGGTTGCTCCATGAAAAGGCCGGCCGCAGCGCGACGGCACGCGCCAGTACCCCCGAGCCTGACGTGACGAGCAGAATGTCCCAGGGTGACCCGGCCGGCGTCGGCGCCACCCGGAAAGCCAGCCCGATGAAGTCGGGTAGGGCCCCGGGCGTACCTGTCGCCTTCGATACCCGGGCGACGACATCCGACGACGGGGCGGGCAACCCCTGGCCCGCAGGCGCGAGGCGTTCGAAGACTCCTTCGGCGAACACACCGTTTGGGTGGAAGAACCGCTTGCCCCGGATCGCGGAACCCCACTGGAATGGCAACGAGACAAGATCAGAAACGTCCACTGGTCGCGAATTCCCACTCTGCGCCGAGGAAAACCGCCGCGGGCTACATAGGGACGACGGTCTGCACCGCCTAGACCGGATCGTCGCTGTTGAAGTTGATCGTTTCGTAGTTCTGGCGGCGCGCGGTCCCAAGACGGACCTTATGGCCATCGACCATCAGAACGCGTTGCGCACCTTGTTCTTTAGCCGAAGCTATGGCGCATTGCGCGACAACATTGGCGGTCGAAAGTCAACCGCCGTGGCCGCCCAGCTCACCTTGAAAGCGCCCCATAGCGGAGAGGAGCGCTGTGAGAACTCGATGAGCGGCCACCAGGTCGGCATCGGGCAGGTCCGATAGCGCGACGCGAGTATGCGTCGTCAGCGGACGGAAATAGGACCGGGCGGTTGCCGTACCGGATTCCCCGTGCCGCAGCACAACTTTTCTGCGGTCACCGGGGTGTGAGTCACGGCGCAGGTGGCCCGAGTCGATGAGCCGGTCCACCAGGTAGGTGATGGCCGAACCAGACATGCCCATCACCTGACTGAGATCGCCCGAGGTCATCGGCCGCCCGGCGCTTTCGGCCACCATGATGTAAAGCAGCGCACGAAAGTCGTTGGGGCGCAGATTATGTGTCGACGCGAAAAGTCGCCCGATCTGGTCGGATTCGATCGATATCTCGCGCAGGTCGGCTGAGATCAGCGACTCCAGGTCGCCTCGGCGCGAGTCCGGCTCGTCAGCGTTCATAACCTTGTGCAGCATATCGCCGAACAGCCGTTCATTCAGTCATTGAATGTTTAATTCAGTGAAACAGGGGTCTCTGAAAGAGAGTTCCATTCCGGTGCGCGCGACGCTATCCCGCACGCCGAATCCGGCCGCCTCGGCTGGCGCCCAGGCGTGACTTTCACTAAGTTAACCTTTAAGTTATTGAAACTAGAGGTGGTACGCCGCAGTAGGTGACAACGGGCTACACGGAGCGGTTTCACAGGCCAGCGGTCGGGGTTTACCCGCCCCACCAGCGGGTATGAGCCCTGCGTTTGTGCCGTTGAGCCTGCGGCTGCCAAGCAGTCCGGGGAGGAGCGCTTGGGGAAGATGCGAGCTTTATCGTTTTCGGCCGTGGGCCAATCAGCTTCAATCGCCCCAGCGGAGTCGCGCTTTCCGGGTGCTGACGACTTCGCGAGCTGGCGGTCGCAGGTACGGCGAGCGGTGCTGGGCTACGTCGCCGATTTCGTGGACGGTCGACGTACCGGCGAGCTGGGCGGCGCGCGCATCGACGTCGTCGGCGACATCTTGGAGGAGTTCATCGCCGGTGGCAAATGCCTGCGGTCGACATTCACCTATCTGGGCTGGCTGTGTGGCGGCGTCCCCAGCGAGTCGGCGTTGCGCGCGGCGGCCAGCTTCGAGTTGTTGCACGCCTTTGCGCTGCTGCAAGACGATGTCATGGATGGCTCGACGGAGCGGCGCGGCCGACCGGCGGCGCATCTCCAATTCGCCCGCTGGCACCGCGAATCCGGGTTGTCCGGCTCGTCACGCCGGTTCGGCGAATCGTCGGCCATCCTGCTGGGCGACCTCTGCCTGATCTGGGCCGAGCAGATGCTGCGCGAAAGCGGTGTGGACGCCAGCCGTCTGCAACGGGCGTGGCCGCGGTACGACGCGATGCGCACCGAGCTGGCCGTCGGCCAATTCGCGGACCTCACCAGCGATGTCCGACTCCTGCCCCCGTTGGAGGCCATCCTGGACGTGGCGCGCCGCAAGTCGGGCAACTACACCGTGCGACGACCGCTGGAAATCGGTGCGGCAATGGCCGGCTGCGGTGACCGGACGCTGTCCCAGCTCGGCGACTACGGCGTCGCGGTCGGCGAAGCGTTCCAACTCCGCGACGACGTCCTTGGTGTCTTCGGCTCGCCGGCGATAACCGGCAAGCCCTGCGCCGGGGACCTGCTCGAGCGCAAGGCGACCAGTGTCGTGATGATCGCCCATGAGTTGGCCAATCCGGTGGCCAGGCGCGAACTCACCGAGCTGATGAACGGCGAGGTCCTCGACGACGACGCGCTGGAGCGCTGGAAAGCGTTGATCATCGCGACGGGAGCGGTGGAACTCATCGAACAGATGATCAGCGAGCGCGTCGATTCGGCGTGCGACCTCGTCAGCGACATGGCCGTCGACGAACTCGTCCGCAACGCGCTGGTCGCGATGTCGGCCGCGTGCACGGATCGCGCTGAATGATCCGAACGAATCTGGGAGTCTATTGATATGCGGACCGTGACGGGACGCAGCGACCATGTTGTGGTGATCGGCGCCGGCCTGGCGGGCCTTTCTGCGGCCCTGCACCTGGCCGGCAGAGGGCGCGCGGTCACGGTTGTCGAGCGCCACCCATGGCCGGGCGGGCGAGCCGGCCGACTCGACGTCGGCGGCTATCGGGTCGACACCGGGCCGACCGTCCTCACGATGCCGGACATCATCGACGAGACGTTCGCAGCCGCGGGTCAAACCCGAACGGGCCGGCTGGAACTATTACCGCTCGATCCGGCCTATCGCGCGGTGTTCGCCGACGGCAGCACGCTGGACGTGCACAGTGATCCGGATCGAATGGCCACCGCGATTGAAGAGTTCGCTGGCTTCGGGCAGGCAGCGGGCTATCGGCGGCTGCGCGAGTGGCTCACGCGGTTGTACCGAACCGAGTTCGACGGGTTCATCGGCGCCAACTTCGATTCACCCCTGTCGCTGCTCACGCCGCAATTGGCACGGCTGGCCGGGATCGGCGGGTTCCGCAAGTGGGATCGCATGGTCAGGCGCCACATCACCGATCCCCGACTGCAGCGGGTCTTCACCTTTCAGTCGCTGTATGCGGGTGTGGCGCCGCGAGACGCTCTCGCGGTGTACGCGGTCATCGCCTACATGGACACCATCTCGGGCGTGGTGTTTCCGCGCGGGGGCGTGCGGGCGCTGCCCGACGCGTTGGCCGCGGCGGCCGTCGACGCGGGCGTTCAATTCCGCTACGACACCACGGTGAACGGCTTGGAGCGCGCCGGCGGCCGTGTCGATGCGGTGTTGACCGACTCCGGCCGCATTGCCTGCGACGCGGTGGTGCTGACCACCGAACTGCCGCAGACCTACGCGCTGCTCGGCCGCACGCCGCGTCGCGTCCTGCGGTTGCGGGCCGCGCCGTCTGCCGTCGTGGCGCACCTGGGTTGTCGCGCCGTGCCGCCCCAAACCGCGCATCACACAATACTTTTCGGCAACTCCTGGGATCAGACTTTCACCGACATCATCCGCGATGGGCAACTGATGCGCGATCCCTCGTTACTGGTCACCCGGCCCACCGCCAGCGATCCGTCGCTCGCCCCCGGCGGCCGCGATCTTCTGTACGTGCTGGCCCCGGCGCCCAACCTCGAACGCGGCGCAATCGACTGGGCGAAAGTCGGCGGCGCATACGTCGATGCGTTGATCGATCACGTCGCCGACCGACTGCTACCCGGTTTGACCGACGACGCGACGGTGCTCGACGTGGTCACGCCCGCCGACTGGGCGAAGCAGGGCATGGCGGCCGGCAGCCCGTTCGCGCTTGCGCACACGTTCGGCCAGACGGGCCCGTTCCGGCCCTCGAACATGGTGCGCGGGATCGACAACGCGGTGCTCGCCGGGTCCTCCACGGTGCCCGGCGTCGGCGTCCCGACGACGCTGATCTCCGGGCGGCTGGCCGCGGACCGTGTCACCGGCGCCACCGACCGATCTCTCGCGCACGTCGATCTGAAAGCCGGTCAGGCATGATCCGCAGCGAATTGGACGCGGCCGGGATCGACGACCCGCGACTGCGCGACGGGTACCGCCGCTGCCGGGAACTCAATGCCGCGCACGGCCGCACGTTCTTCCTGGCCACCAGGCTGCTGGCACCCGACCAACGACCGGGCGTGCACGCACTGTACGGATTCGCGCGCTACGCCGACGACATCCTCGACGATCTCGATCCGCAGGTGGGCACCGACATTCGGGCGCAACGCCTACAGCAGCTGTCCGATCGCTTCTTCGCCGGCGGTGATCATCTCGACGACCCCGCACTGGCCGCGGTCACCCACACCGCACGCCGCTACCGCATCGGCACGGACCTGTTCGACGACTTTCTGGCGTCCATGCGCATGGATCTGACGGTCACCGACTATCCGGACCGCAAGGCGCTCAACCTCTACATGCGCGGGTCAGCGGAAGTCATTGGCCTGCAGGTGCTTCCGATACTGGGTACGGTTACGTCCGTCGAGGAGGCGGCGCCCTATGCCGCGGCCCTGGGGCGGGCTTTTCAACTCACCAATTTCCTGCGCGATGTCGACGAAGACCTAGTGCGGCAACGCGTGTACCTGCCCGCCGACGAGCTTGCCGCCCACGGCGTCGACCGCGAGCTGTTGATGTGGTGTCACATCCACCGTCGTACCGACCCGCGGGTGCGTGAGGCGCTGGCCGCTCAGCACGAAATCACCAGGGAGACT
>NZ_JAFAUS010000025.1 GCF_019243155.1 Mycobacterium sp. | reverse complement strand
CCATGGCCGAGGGGCAATACAGAATATCCAAGCTCGACCAGGTGACGAAGTGACGGTTGTGGTCGAGGAAACTCAGACCACCGGAGTCCAGGAGTCACCCCAGAACGCGTTGGCGCGGTGGCACTCTCGTGCAGGCGCCTTCGCCCTCGACGTCTTTCCGAGCATGGCCGTGATCGCGACGATGGCGTTGGTGTCAAGCGCCGTGCCGAGCGGCGTGTGGTGGTGGGTCTGCATTTGCGTCATCGGAGTCGTCGTCCTGGTGACGTTGGTCAACCGGTTGCTGCTGCCGACGATCACCGGCTGGAGCCTGGGACGCGCCCTCGTGGGGATCGCGGTGGTGCACCGGGACGGCGAGGCCCCCGGGCCGTGGACTCTGCTGCTGCGGGAACTGGCGCACCTGCTGGACACCGTGTCGATAGTGGGATGGCTTTGGCCGCTGTGGGATTCACGACGCCGCACTTTTGCCGACTTGTTGCTGCGCACCGAAGTGCGACATCTCGAACTCCACGAGGCGCCGTCCGGCATCCGGCGCTGGAGCATGATCGCGGTGTCGACCGCGGCCGGTCTGTGCGTCGCGGGTGCCGCCTTGGGCTACGCGGTGGTGTACTCGCAGGAGCGGGGCGCCGAGCAGACGATCGCGCAGCTCAAGACCCAGGGCCCCAAGATCGTCGCGCAGATGCTGACCTACGACCCCAAGTCACTCGACGCCGATTTCGCGCGGGCCCGGTCGCTGGCGACCGACAAGTATCGCGGTCAGCTCACCGTGCAGCAGGATGTGGTCAAGAACAAGAACCCGGTCATCAACGAGTACTGGGTGACCAATAATTCGATCGAGTCGGCGTCACCGGATCGCGCGACGATGTTGATGTTCATGCAGGGCCGGCGTGGTGTGGATCCCCAGGTGCGTTACATCAGTGCCACCGTTCGGGTGACCTTCGCCAAAGAAGGCGACGACCGTTGGCGCGTCGACGATCTGACCGTGCTGACCAAACCCACACCGAGTGGGAACGGAAAATGAGTCCGCGCCGCAAGTTTGCGCCCGGCGAGCAACCACTGCTGTTCGCGCAGCCGGTGGGCAAAGAGCGGCCCTGGATCCTCCCGGTGGTCTTCGCGGTCGCCGCTGCGCTGATGGCGCTGGCGATAACGGGTAGCGCGCTGATGCTGATCTCCCACCAATCGACGGCGCGCACCGCCGCAAAGGACCGCGAGGTGGTCAACTATGTGACGGGCTTCATGACGAAGTTCGTCTCCGTCGATCCCTTCCATGCCAACGACTATGTGACGCGGATTCTGGCCCAGGCGACCGGCGACTTCGCCAAGCAGTACCAGAAGAACGCGAACGAGATCCTTCTCCAGGTTGCTCGGGCGGAGCCCGCCACCGGCACTGTCCTGGACGCCGGAGTGGAACGATGGAACGACGATGGCAGCGTAAGCGTCATCGTGGCCACCGCGATCACGACGAAATCGCCCGACGAGAAGCAAGTCCTGGAGAACACCAACCGGTGGGCGGCCACCGCGACGCGGGAAGGGAATCAGTGGAAGATCAGCAACCTGCAGCAGGTGATCTGACCGCCGATGCGGATTCGAAAGCGCCGGCAGACGAGGCTGCCGAGCGCGGTGAAAAGGCCGCTGCGGCAGAAGAATCCACGGGCGACGAGGGTGACCACGCCAAGGACGATGACGACACCGCGAAGGCTGAAGAGAAGGACGCGGAGCCCGCTCGCCCGCGGCGGAGGCTGCTCGCCGGTAGGTGGGCGGCGATCACCGTCGTGGTGGCCGCCTTGCTCTTCGTCGGCTCCGCGGCGTTCGCCGGTGCCGCCGTGCAGCCATACCTGAACGACCGCGCCACTGCCGCAATCAAAATGAAGGTCGCGAGGACCGCGGCCAACGCGATCACCACGCTGTGGACCTACACGCCCGAGAACATGGATACCCTCGCCGATCGCGCGTCGGCTTATCTCAGCGGCGATTTCGAGGCGCAGTACCGCAAATTCGTCGACACCATCGTGGCCCCCAACAAGCAGGCAAAGGTCACCAATAGCACCGTGGTGACCGGCGCGGCCGTGGAATCGCTGGACGATACCAGCGCGGCCGTCATTGTCTACACCAACACAACGTCCACCAGCCCGCTGACCAAGAACGTCCCCTCGTTGAAATACTTGTCCTACAGGTTGTTTCTGAAGCGGACGGGCAGTCGCTGGCTGGTGACCAGGATGACGACGATCACCTCGCTGGACTTGACGCCGCACGAATAGCTGGGTCTGCCACGGCCATGCCCGTCGTCTCGCCTGTATCGGAGCGCTCGACCGTCGTCGCGTTGCTGTTGCTGACATTCGCAACCG
>NZ_JAFAUS010000518.1 GCF_019243155.1 Mycobacterium sp. | reverse complement strand
GGGGCCCTGCGCGCGGCTGAACAGCGTCCGGATGTCGAGGTCGTGGCCGTAGACGTAGAGCTGGGCCATGGCCGAAATCATCGACTCGACGTCGTCCTGCTTGCGGGCCAGCGTCGCGATCAGTTGGGCGTCATGCAGACCCGCGGCGGCGGTGGTCAGGCCGATCTGCATCAGCGCGACCGGGTTGGGCGCGAGCTCCAAGAACGTGGTGTGGCCGCTGTCGACGGCGTTGCGGACGCCGTGCGTGAAGTAGACCGAGTGCCGCATTCCCTTGACCCAGTAGGCGACATCGTGGATCGGCTCGCCACCGGGCTTGATGTAGCTGCCCTCGTGCACCGTCGAGAAGATCCCGGTGTCGGGGCTGCGCGGCACGATTCCCTGCAACTCCGCGGAGAATTCGCCGAGCAGCGGGTCCATCTGCGAGGTGTGGCCGGCGCCCTTGGTCTGCAGTTTGCGGGCGAAGCGGCCTTCGGCTTCGCAACGGGCGACGATCGCATCGATCTGGTCGGGCGGTCCGCCGATGACGGTCTGGCTGGGTGCGGCGTAGACGCACACCTCCAGGCCGGGGAAGTCGGCGAACACCGTCTTCAGCTCGTCGGCGGAGTACTCGACGAGCGCCATCAGCCGGATGTACTCGCCGAACAGCATCGCCTCGCCCTCGCCCATCAGGTGCGAGCGCGAGCAGATCACGCGGGTTGCGTCCGCGAGCGACAGCCCGCCTGCGAAGTAGGCCGATGCGGGCTCACCGAGCGACTGACCAACCACCGCAGCGGGTTTGGCGCCGTGGTGCTTGAGCAGCTCGCCCAGCGCGATCTGGATCGCGAAGATGACGACGTTGGAAGTCTCGATGCCGTAGTCGTGTGAGTCGTCGAGGATCAGCTCGAGCACCGAGTAGCCCCGCTCGTCCTGAATCAGCGCGTCGACCTTCTCGATCCACTCGGCGAAGACCTCGTTGCGCAGATACAGGCTCTTGCCCATCTTGCGGTGCTGCGCACCGAAACCGGCCATCGCCCACACCGGTCCGCTGGTCACCGGTCCGTCGACGCTGAACACGTTCGGCCGTTGCTTGCCCTCGGCGACCGCGCGCAGACCCTTGACGGCCTCCTCGTGGTCGTGCGCCAGCACCACCGCGCGCGAGCGGCCGTGGTTGCGCCGTGACAGCGCCCGGCCGATCGACTCCAGCGAAGACGCCTGCCCCTGGGGGCTTTCCATCCAGTCCGCCAGCTCGGCGGCCGCGGACTTTTTGCGCGACGTCAGGAACGCCGAAACCGCCAGCGGGATGAGGGGTTTGGTGGGCTCTGCGTCTTCCTGCGCCGCAAGCTCTTCCAGCGCAATCTCTTTGAGGCGCAGCGCCTCGTCCGTCACACCCGGCAGCTCGTAGAAATCCTCCTCCGGCGCCGCGGCGTCGGGGATGATGTTGCCGAAGTCGTCGAATCGCAGCGAGTGGCTCTCCATCGTGGGCGCCTCAGCTGGGACCGCCTCGACGTCGGCCCGCGGCTCGGGTGCGGTCTCCCGCTCCTTCTCCACCACGTCGCGGGGCAGCACCTCGCGCACCACCAGGTGCGAGTTCGCCCCACCGAAGCCGAAGCTGGACACCCCGGCCAGCGCGTAGCCGCCGTATCGCGGCCAATCGGTAGCGCTCTCAACGACTTTCAGGTGCATGCCGTCGAAGTCGATGTACGGGCTGGGCCCGGCGAAGTTGATCGACGGCGGCAGCTTGTCGTGCTGCAGCGACAGCACCACCTTGGCCAGGCTGGCCGCACCGGCCGCCGACTCCAGGTGTCCCACATTGGTTTTCACCGCGCCCAGCAGCGCAGGGCGATCGGCGGGTCGGCCCCGGCCGACAACGCGGCCCAGTGCCTCGGCCTCGATCGGGTCACCCAGGACGGTGCCCGTGCCGTGCGCCTCGATGTAGTCGACGGTGCGCGGGTCGATCCCGGCATCCTTGTAGGCCCGGCGCAGCACGTCGGCCTGCGCGTCCTGGTTGGGGGCGATCAGGCCGTTG
>NZ_JAFAUS010000476.1 GCF_019243155.1 Mycobacterium sp. | reverse complement strand
GGACGTCAACGCGATGCTGGTGAACCCCGGCCACTCCATTTACTCCGCGCAGCAGCCCGGGCAGACCCTGCCCGTGGGTTCGGCGGAAAAGGCCGTCATTCACGGAGATCTGTTCATGTCGCGGCGCACCGCCGGCGACCAGCGCATCCTCGCCATCCACCTGCCGAACGGCAGTTCGTTGTTGATCTCCAAGAGCCTCAAGCCGACCGAAGCGGTGATGACCAAGCTCCGTTGGGTGCTGTTGCTCGTCGGCGGCATCGGGGTGGCGGTCGCCGCGGTGGCGGGTGGCATGGTCACCCGGGCCGGGCTGCGTCCCGTGGGCCGGTTGACCGAAGCCGCCGAGCGGGTGGCGCGCACCGATGACCTGCGACCCATCCCGGTCTTCGGTAGCGACGAATTGGCCAGGCTCACTGAGGCTTTCAACTTGATGCTGCGAGCCTTGGCGGAATCCCGGGAGCGGCAGGCGCGATTGGTCACCGATGCCGGACACGAATTGCGTACTCCGCTGACGTCGCTACGCACCAACGTCGAGCTGCTGATGGCGTCGATGGAACCGGGGGCGCCGCGGCTGCCCGAGCAGGAGATGGTCGACCTGCGCGCCGACGTGCTCGCCCAGATCGAGGAATTATCAACGCTGGTAGGCGATTTGGTGGACCTCACCCGCGACGACGCCGGTCAGGTGGTGCACGAGCCGGTCGACATGTCCGACGTCGTCGATCGCAGCCTCGAACGAGTCAGGCGGCGGCGCAACGACATTCATTTCGACGTCGAAGTCACCCCTTGGCAGATGTACGGCGACACCGCCGGTCTGTCGCGGGCGGTGCTGAACCTGCTCGACAACGCCGCCAAGTGGAGCCCGCCGGGCGGCCACGTCGGCGTCACGATGCGGCAACTCGACGCGTCGTACGCGGAGCTGGTGGTCGCCGACCACGGCCCGGGGATTCCGCCGCACGAGCGCCGTCTGGTGTTCGAGCGGTTCTACCGCTCGACGTCGGCGCGGGCCATGCCCGGTTCGGGGTTGGGCCTGGCGATCGTCAAGAAGGTGGTGCTCAACCACGGGGGAATGCTGCGCGTCGAGGACACCGTTCCGGGCGGACAACCGCCGGGAACGTCGTTCTACGTGCTGCTGCCCGGCCGGCCGATGCCGGGTGTGACGTATCCCGAATCAGCTGACGGGGGCGAAACCCCCGGGTCAGAGGCTGGAACCGATTCGACTGCACCCATTGTTGGCAACGAGGCGAACTCTCGGGAATCGGCGAACGTTATCTCAGTGGACTCTCAGTCCGCGCGGGCAAGGTAGGTCTGCAGCTACTGTTAATCCGAGCCGAGTCGAGCCGACGAGCCGGAATACTGAGATAGAGGAAGAGCGACTTAGCGACATGACGAATGACCCGAGGTATTCGCCACCGCCGCCGCAGGGGGGATACCCTCCCGTGCCGAACCAGCCGGGTCCCGTCCCGAGCTATGGCGGATCCCCAGTCTACGGGCAGGGGCACCAACAACCGTATAACCAGCAATTCGATTGGCGCTATCGGTCGCAGCCGTCTCAGACGACCCAGTTCCGTCCGCCCTACGAGCCCTTCAGCGGCACGGGGCCGGGCCGGATCCCCGGCGGAACCGGACCTGGACCGATCCCCGGCGGCACCGGACCTGGACCGATCCCCGGCGGCACCGGGACGGCGCAGATCCCCGGCATGCTGCCGCCCCCGCCCGCTCCGCAGCAGCCCCAAAAGCGTTCTCGTGCAGGACTTTTGATGGCGGGCGCGGTTGCCATCGCGGTGGTGTCGGCAGGCATCGGTGGTGCGGCCGCGACCGTCGTCGAGCTGGGTAGCCACTCCACCGGCGGCAACGGGCACAGCATCCTCGGCGGGGCCGCGCCCAGCGTCCCGGCCGCGAACATGCCGCCCGGCAGCGTCGAACAGGTCGCATCGAAGGTGGTGCCCAGCGTCGTGATGCTGGAGACGGACCTGGGGCGTCAGTCCGAGGAGGGTTCCGGCATCATCCTGTCGGCCGATGGGCTGATCCTGACCAACAACCACGTGGTCGCGGCTGCCGCGAGCCCCTCCAAGGCGCCTAGCGGCGGCCCGGGCGGCCCCCTCGTCCCGGGCGGCCCCGCCGGCCCTGGCGGTCCCGGTGGTCCTGGTGGCCCCAGCGGTCCGGGCGGCCCGGCCGGTGGCCCCGCTCCCAAGACCACGGTGACGTTCTCCGACGGTCGTACCGCACCGTTCACGGTGGTGGGTGCCGACCCGACCAGCGATATCGCCGTGATTCGCGTCCAAGGCGTTTCGGGACTCACGCCCATCTCGTTGGGGTCGTCGTCCGACCTGCACGTCGGTCAGCCGGTCGTGGCGATCGGCTCCCCGCTGGGCCTGTCGGGCACGGTGACCACGGGCATCATCAGCGCCATGAACCGGCCGGTCTCCACGACGGGCGAGTCGGGCAACCAGAACACCGTGCTGGACGCGATCCAGACCGACGCGGCGATCAACCCGGGTAACTCCGGTGGCGCGTTGGTCAACATGAACGGCCAGCTGGTGGGCGTCAACTCCGCGATCGCCACCCTGGGCGCCGATTCGCCGGATGCCCAGAGCGGGTCCATCGGCCTGGGCTTCGCGATCCCGGTGGACCAGGCCAAGCGCATCGCCGACGAGCTGATCAGCACCGGTAAGGCTTCGCACGCCTCGCTCGGTGTGCAGGTCACCAGTGACAAGGGCACGCCGGGCGCCAAGGTCGTCGACGTCGTTCCCAACGGCGCGGCCGCATCGGCCGGCGTGCCGAAGAACGTGACCGTCACCAAGGTGGACGACCGCCCGATCAACAATGCCGACGCATTGGTCGCCGCCGTGCGATCGAAAGCGCCCGGCGACAAGATAACGCTGACCTTCTCCGATCCCGGTGGTGGCAGCCGTACCGTGCCGGTGACCCTGGGGAAGGCGGACCAGTGATGAGAGTCGAGGAACCCTCGGCGACGGGATTGTCCGAGCTCGGATATACGGTTGCACCCATGGAAACGGGTGCCGAGTTGGTAGTCGGCCGTGCTCTGGTCGTGGTGGTCGACGATCGCACCGCCCACGGGGACGAGGACCACAGCGGGCCGTTGGTGACCGAGCTGCTCACCGAGGCGGGGTTCGTCGTCGACGGGGTGGTCGCGGTCGCGGCTGACGAGGTCGAAATTCGAAATGCGCTGAACACCGCGGTGATTGGCGGGGTGGACCTGGTGGTCTCGGTCGGTGGGACGGGTGTCACGCCGCGCGACGTCACCCCCGAGGCCACCCGCGAGATCCTGGATCGGGAGATCCTCGGTATCGCGGAAGCCATTCGGGCGTCAGGACTCTCCGCAGGGATCATCGACGCCGGACTGTCCCGTGGTCTGGCCGGCGTGTCCGGAAGCACTCTGGTGGTGAACCTGGCCGGTTCCCGCTACGCCGTGCGAGACGGGATGGCGACGCTGAACCCGCTGGCAGCTCAGATCATCGGACAGCTGTCGAGCCTCGAGATCTAGGTCCGCGCGAAGTCAGAGGGATTCGGCGTCCGCCCGGGGTCCGTGCTCGGGAGGCGGCGTGGTGCCCGTTCCGCCGTGCTTGCCGGACGAGCTTCCGTTCGTCTGGCCCAGCAGGTCGCGGATCTCGGTGAGCAACACGATCTGAGCATCGTCGGCCTGTTCGACCTCACCCCGCTTGCGCAGCGTCGTATACGGCAGCACGACCAGGAAATACACGACCGCGGCGATGATGATGAAGTTGATGGCGGCCGACAGGACGTTGTTGAGGTCGATGGTCTGGCCGCCGCCGATGCTGATACGCAAGATGCCGATGTCGGATTTCTGGTTCACGCCGATCCGGTTGATCAACGGTTTGATGATGCTGTCGGTGAATTGCGTGACCAGCGCGGTGAACGCGGTACCGATGACCACCGCGGTGGATAGGTCGATGATGTTGCCCCGCGAGAGAAACTCCTTGAACCCCTTGAACATTGGGCGTTCCCTTTCTGTACCGGACAGAGTTTGCTGCAGATCGCGGGCGGGCAGCGGACTTCAAGTTCAGTGCAGGGTCAGCGTCACGGCCTGCCCCAACGTCGAACCTGCGACCGTGTTCGCCACGCGAGCCGGCAGCGCAACTAACACTACGCGGTCACTATTGGCGGCCTGGATTTTTTCCTTGGCCGACACGAGCACCACCACGGCGTCGGTGGCCACCACCTTCGGGGTGGCTTGAGCGATCTCCTGCGCGCCGTTGGTGGGCGCTGCCAGCACGTCGACGACGTCGCCGACGCGGACCAGGTCCACCAACGCGCCATCCGCCAGGTGCAGCGGCACGATGCGGGCGCCGGGTCCCGCCGTCCCCTCGGCCAGCCGGCCGCCCAGCAGTCGGACGTCGGTGAGCACCTCGCCGCGCCTCGCCGGGCCGGCCAGAGTGGCGCCGACCACCACGTCCACGTCGGCCTGTGACCCGTCGGGAATTGTTGCCGTCAAACGCTTTTCGAGCCGCACGTCGGCTGGAGTCAGCGCGGTACCCGGGCGCAGGTCACGTTGGGCCACTACTACTTGGCCATACGCATCAGCGGGATCGGAGCGCAGCGCGGCCACTCCCGCCAGCAGCACCAGCCCGGCCGCGGCGATTCGCCGCGCCAGCACGGTTCGCGTCCAATCGGGACGCAGCCAGATTGACAGCCGACTGAATACGGTTGGATTCAGCGACGATTCGCCCACACGGCAACGCTAGGCGCAGTAGGACCGCTTCGAATGCGGGGTGGAAACGCTTTGTGGATAACCCGTCAGCTCGTGGCGGCCGCGGTGGATGCCGTGGAGTTGCTGCTCGACTTGTCGCTGGAACCGGACTTCTCGGACGAACTGGACGTGTCGCTCGAGCCAGAACTCGATCCGCTGTCACTCTTCGAGGAACCGTTGGTCGAGCTCTTCGCACCCTTGGAGGACTCCCGGCTGTCGGTGCGGTAAAAACCGCTGCCCTTGAACACCACGCCCACGGAGTTGAAACGCTTGCGCAGGCGACCGGCGCAGCGTTCGCACGTGGTCAGCGCATCGTCGGTGAAGGCCTGCACGATGTCGAAGCGGTCATCGCACTCGGTGCACTGGTAGCTGTAAGTCGGCACAAAAACCTCCGGATGATTCCAATCTGATTAGCACTCTAGCGTCCTAAGTGCTAGAACCGCCACGTGACATCTCTCATTCCCGATGTGTCGCCGCGGCATTGAGAGCGATCAAACCACCCCGAGGCGTCAGCGCGTGGGTCATTGGGATGTCATGCGGCTCCGCCGGCAGCGTGTCGACCAGCTCCGTGTCACGCACCACCGCCACGAGCGGCGCCTGCGGGGCGCGGCTGCGCAGCGAGCGGTCGTAGAACCCCCGGCCCCGGCCCAGCCGCACCCCGGCGCGGTCCACGGCCAGCGCCGGTACCAGCACCAGGCCGGCCCCCGCGATGGCCGAGGCGGGCAGCCAAGGTTCAGGCGGCTCGAGCAAGCCCCATCGCCCGGCGGTGAGCGCCCCTGCCCGGTATTCGCCCCACCGCAGCGCCAAGGCGGCGTTGTCGGCGTCGGTCCGCGCAACCGGCAGCAGGACGCGAGCAGAGCGCTTCAGCAACACATCCAACATCTCGACCGATCCCGGTTCCGCGCCCACCGGCACATAGGCGCAGACCGTGGCGTCGCTGCTCACGATGTTTTGCAGAGCCTCGAGATGGGCGCACAGCAGTCGCGCCTCGTCGGCGCGAATCTCGTCGGCAACGCGGCGCCGGGCAGCGAGCAACTGTTCGCGCAACGCGGCTTTGCTCGTGGTCGGCATGCCCCAACCATGTCAGGCGGAGCTTTGCTCGCGCCACATCGACTCGGCAAACCGAATGAGGGTTATGGTGTGAACGATGTCATGCCCAAACGTGGTGGTTCCACGCACGGCGATCGTGCCCGCCGCCGGCCTTGGTACCCGCTTTCTGCCGGCGACCAAGACGGTTCCCAAGGAGCTGTTGCCCGTCGTTGATACCCCCGGCATTGAGCTGGTCGCCGCCGAGGCGGCCGAGGCCGGTGCCGAGCGGCTGGTGATCATCACCTCCGAAGGCAAGGACGGCGTCGTCGCGCACTTCGTCGAGGACCTGGTGCTGGAAAGCACACTCGAGCAACGCGGAAAGACGGCGATGCTCGACAAGGTCCGGCGCGCATCCCAGCTGATCAAGGTCGAGTCCGTCGTGCAGACCGAACCGCTGGGCCTGGGCCATGCAATCGGGTGCGTGGAGCCCACGCTGTCCGATGACGAGGACGCCGTAGCGGTGCTGCTGCCCGACGACCTGGTGCTGCCGACGGGTGTCCTGCAGGTCATGTCGAAGGTGCGGGCCCACCACGGCGGCAGCGTGCTGTGTGCCATTGAGGTGGCACCCGAAGAGATCAGTTCCTACGGCGTTTTCGACGTCGAACCGGTGCCCGGGGACGACAATCCGGACGTGCTCAAGGTCAACGGCATGGTCGAGAAGCCGAAGACCGAGGACGCCCCGTCGATGTTCGCCGCGGCGGGCCGCTACGTGCTGGACCGCGCCGTGTTCGATGCGTTGCGCCGCATCCACCGCGGAACCGGGAACGAAGTCCAGCTCACCGACGCGATCGCTTTGCTCATTGCCGAGGGCCACCCGGTGCACGTCGTCGTGCATCACGGATCTCGACACGACTTGGGAAATCCCGGCGGCTACCTCAAGGCTGCGGTTGACTTTGCATTGGATCGTGATGACTACGGCCCGGAGTTGCGGCGATGGCTGGTAGCCCGATTGGGCCTGGCCGAGCGGTAGCCGAGCGGTAGCGCGCGACCCGTCAAGGCATCGAGGGCAGAGAGGCGCGCTGTGCGTTCTGTGGAAGAGCAGCAGGCCCGGATAACTGCCGCCGCGGTGGCTCCGCGACCGATACGTGTGGCGATTGCCGAGGCGCAGGGACTGATGTGCGCCGAGGAAGTGGTGACCGAGCGGCCCATGCCCGGGTTCGACCAGGCCGCGATCGACGGTTACGCGGTACGCAGCGTCGACGTCCTCGGTATCGGCGACCTGGGCGGCGAGAGTCTCGCTGAGCTGTCGGACGACTCGGGCGACGTGGCTGAATACGAAGACCGGCGCGAGGGGTTGGTGCTGCCGGTGATGGGCACCATTGAGGCCGGTGCGCGCTCGCCCAGTCGCCTGCAACCCAAGCAGGCCGCTCGGGTGCACACCGGAGCCCCACTGCCCACGCTGGCCGATGCCGTCCTCCCGCTGCGGTGGACGGACGGCGGCACGTCGCGCGTGCGCATCCTGCGGGGCGCGCCGTCGGGCGCCTACGTGCGCCGGGCCGGGGACGACGTGCAGCCCGGCGACGTCGCCGTGCGCGCGGGAACCGTCATCGGCGCGGCGCAGGTCGGCCTGCTGGCAGCCGTTGGCCGCGAACGGGTCTTGGTGCATCCGCGTCCCCGGCTGTCGGTCATGGCGGTGGGCGGAGAGCTGGTCGACATCTCGCGGTCCCCGGGAAACGGGCAGGTCTACGACGTCAACTCCTACGCGTTGGCGGCGGCCGGCCGCGATGCCGGCGCGGAGGTCAACCGCATCGGCATCGTCAGCAACGACCCAAAAGAACTGCGCGACATAGTCGAGGGCCAGATCAATCGCTCCGAGATCGTCGTGATCGCGGGTGGCGTCGGTGGCGCCTCGACCGAGACGGTGCGATTGCTGCTCTCCGAGCTCGGGGAGATGGAAGTCGTCCGCGTCGGGATGCATCCGGGATCCATCCAGGGCTTCGGCCAGCTGGGCCGCGACGGCGTCCCAACGTTTCTGCTGCCTTCCAACCCCGTCAGCGCTCTGGTCGTCTTCGAGGTGATGGTCCGGCCCCTGATCCGGCTGTCGCTGGGCAAGCGTCAGCCGATGCGCCGGATCGTGCAGGCCCGCACGCTGTCGCCGATCACGTCCGTCGCCGGGCGCAAGGGCTATTTGCGCGGCCAGCTGATGCGCGACCAGGAGAGTGGGGAGTACCTGGTGCAGGCGCTCGGGGGAGCCCCGGGGGCGTCATCGCACCTGCTGGCCACGCTCGCCGAGGCGAACTGTCTGGTCGTGGTGCCCAGCGGCGCCGAGCAGATTCGCACCGGTGAGATCGTCGACGTCGCGTTCCTGGCTCAGCGCGGCTGATCCGGACGGCTGCTAACGCCCGTGAACCTGTTGCGCTCCAATTCTCGTCATCCCGGTTGGCCCCAAAGCGTTGGGCCGCTTCGCGTTCCGGCAGGAACCGTGCGATTGCGGGCGGTGCGGATGCGTGACGGCGCGAAATGGAGCCGCATCCGGCTGGCCGATCGCGCGCACCTCGAGCCGTGGGAGCCGAGCGCCGATGGCGACTGGATCATCCGCCACGCGGTCGCCGCGTGGCCGCCGTTATGTTCCGGGCTGCGTTCCGAGGCCCGCAAGGGCCGCATGCTGCCCTACGTCATCGAGCTCGACGGGCAGTTCTGCGGCCAACTGACCATTGGCAACGTCACCCACGGGGCATTGCGGTCGGCATGGATCGGTTACTGGGTGCCGCGCTCGGCGACCGGTGGCGGGGTGGCCACCGCGGCGCTGGCGCTGGGCCTCGACCACTGCTTCGGCCCGGTCATGCTGCATCGCGTCGAGGCCACCGTGCGTCCCGAGAACGCCGCCAGCCGGGCGGTGCTCTCCAAGGTCGGCTTTCGGCAAGAGGGGCTGCTGGAGCGCTATCTCGAGGTCGACAGGGCGTGGCGGGATCACCTGTTGATGGCCATCACCGTCGAAGAGGTGTCGGGTTCGGTCGCGTCGGCATTGGTCCGCTCGGGCCACGCGCGCTGGGCCTAATCTCTGTCGGCCGGAGCCTCCGCCTGTGGCTAGCGCGACACGAGTGACACTTGGTGCTTGTGAGAGGCAAATTACAGGTGTGTAATTGTCCTGGTCACTATGACCCGGCCGCGCTGGCCACTGATGGCCACGCGGGGATGGGAACCACAGAGAGCAGGTCGTCATGCCCAGCATCCCGCAGTCATTGTTGTGGATTTCGCTTGTGGTGCTCTGGCTGTTCGTTCTGGTTCCAATGCTGGTCAGCAAGCGTGACGCGGTGCGCCGTACCAGCGACGTGGCGCTGGCCACCCGGGTGCTCAACGGCGGCGCCAACTCCCGCCTGGTCAAGAGAAGCGGCCCGGCCGCCGGCCATCGCAGCGACCCCGACTGGAAGCCGCAGGAAGACTCGGCCGACAGCGAGTTCGACGAGGAGCGCGCCTTCTCCGAGGATGAGGACCGCGACGAGGACCTGGAAAACGACGACACCGACGAGCTGCGGCCACGGCGCCCGGTCGTCATGAAGTTCGCGGCCGCCGAGCGCACCGAGCCCGACTACCTCGACGTCGATGTCGTCGAGGACTCCCAAGCGCTTCCGGTCGGAGCCAGTGCCGAGGTGTCCCAGCCGGAGTCGGTGGACGACGAGGCGGATGACGAGGCCGAACTCGACACCGAGGGGATCGCCCAGCGCGGCGACGAAGACGACGACAGCTACGAATACGTCGACGACTCTTCGGGTTTGGAGCCCGAGGACGACGAAGAAGCCGAAGAGGATGTGCCGGCGCCGGCCGCGCGGAACGCGTCGCGGCGACGCCGGTTCGACGAAAAGACCGCGGCTGCGGTCAGCGCCCGCAAATACGTGTTCCGCAAGCGGGTGCTGATGGCGATGGCGGTCGTCCTGGTCGCCTCGGCCACGGCCGCGTTCGAGGTTTCGCCGAGCGCCTGGTGGGTGTGCGGCACGGCCACCACGGTGACGATGCTGTACCTGATCTATCTGCGTCGGCAGACCCGCATCGAGGAGAAGGTGCGCCGTCGCCGGGTGCAGCGGATGGCGCGTTCGAGGCTCGGCGTGGAGAACACCCACGACCGTGAGTACGAGGTCGTCCCGTCGCGGCTGCGCCGCCCCGGCGCGGTGGTCCTGGAAATCGACGACGAGGACCCGATCTTCGAGCATCTGGAGTACGCGATGCCGATGCGCAACTATGGCTGGCCGCGGGACTTGCCGCGCGCCGTGGGCCAGTAGCGCTCGCCAGTTCGGCCATTGCTGTCGCGGCTGGTAGCCTGCTAGCGATCAGGGGCTATGGCGCAGTTGGTAGCGCGACTCGTTCGCATCGAGTAGGTCAGGGGTTCGAATCCCCTTAGCTCCACAAAGTTTCAGCAGGTCAGCGACGTGCTCGAGGGTCAGGCTTCCGAAGCCGTCCGCAGCGGCCCGGATCGCGGCATCGAGGCGACCAGCGAGCTCGTCCAAGTCCTCGTCGAACAGATTGGCGTAAGTGTCGAGGGTCATCGACGCCTTCGCGTGACCCAGCATCCGCTGCAACCTCCGGCACAACGCAGCCAGCCTCGCCGTAGCGCACGGGCCAATGTGAAGACGATTTGCCGATGCCGATGCCGATAGGATCGGACGAGTGGTCGCCCGCCGCGTCAGCCTCCAAACGAAGATGCGCAACTTCAGTTGGACCGCAAGGAGCGTTTTAGACCCTTCTCGGCGGTCTCAGAACTAACGTTTCGGTTTCGCATAAATCGTCGCCAAGCTGGGATCTAGTTATTGCCGGGCCATCGCGATATTGAGTTTGTTCTCGGGCGAGATGAGGTGGTCGTGGCTGTCGTTCCCGATGTCGATTTGCACCCAGGCGATGTCTCCGGTGAATTTGTTGCCGGTGGGGCCGTATTCGGGCGATGCCGGTGAGCCGCTGTCCGCGCCGACATCACAGGCTTCATCCGCCGAGTAGGCCATCGGTTCCGTCATATCGACCCGTCCGTTACCGACCGGCTGGCCGTCGTAGTACAGGGTAACGTCGCCGCCTTTGGCCAATCCGCCCCCGTCGTAGGCGAACTCCATCCGGACCTGGTGCTCGCCGGCTGGGATGGGTTTGTCGGCGGTGACGATGTAGTGCTGGATGCCGAAGAAGTTGTAGCAGTATGTGAGCTTGCCGTTGTGGGCGTAGAGAGACCAGCCGCCGACGCTGCCACCTTGGGTGATGATTACGCCGTTAGCGCCGGATTCGGGCACCGTAACGTTGGCGGTCACCGAGTGTGACTTGTTTTTCAAGGTCAGCACGCATGCTTCGCTGACTCGCATTCCGGGGAACAGCAGTTGGCTGTTGCCGCGGATAAGTTGTGGCCGGCCTGCCAGGTCGGGATTGAGGCGTTCAAAGGAGCGGTCATCCAGCGGCACCACGTTGTATTTGACCGCCTCGATCAGCCATAGCCGTTGCAACTCGGCCAGCTTGTCGGGCATCTCGGAAGCCAGATTGTGTGCCTGTGTCCAGTCTTCGGGGCCATAAAGTTCCCACACGTCCTGATCAAACGGCGGTGCGTCGACCAGCCATGGGGTGCGGTGCTTGGTCACCGCGGTCCAGCCCTGGAAGTAGATGCCGCGGTTGCCCATGATCTCGAAGTACTGCACCGCATGTGTTTCCGGGGCGGCACCGTCGCGCAGCATCGGCAACATGCTGACACCTTCCAGGGCTGCCTGGTCGATACCGTTCACCGATGTCGGCTCGGGAAGGCCGGCCGCTTCCAGAACGGTTTTGGCCACGTCGATGACGTGGTGGAACTGGTTGCGCGTGTTGCCTTTATCGGGGAATCCGTTGGGCCAGTGCACGATGGTCCCGTTACGGGTGCCGCCCCAATGCGAGGCGATCTGCTTGGTCCACTGATATGGGGCGCACAATGCGTGTGCCCAGCCCACCGCGTAGTGGTTGTATGCACGGGGGGTGCCGAAGTCGTCGATCTTGCTGAGCAGAAATTCGGTGGTCTCAATGCCGGGCATCCCATTAAGCGTCGTCATCTCGTTGAAGCAGCCGTTCGGCGTACCCTCGGCGGACGCGCCGTTGTCGCCGATGATGTAGAAAATCAGCGTGTCATCGAGGACCCCCAGGTCATTGATTGCATCGATCACCCGTCCGACCTCATGATCGGTCTGCTCCAAGAAGCCGGCATAAATTTCCATCTCGCGGGCCAGCACCGGTTTCAACTCTGCGGCCATGTCATCCCACGCGGGAATTTCCGCGTGGCGCGTGGTCAACTCCGCGTTGGCGGGAACTACGCCCAACTCTTTCTGACGCGCCAGAATCTGCTCCCGCAACACATCCCACCCGGCGCCGAACTTGTCCCGGTATTTATCTGACCACTCCCTCGGCACGTGATGCGGCGCGTGGGTCGCACCAGGCGCGAAATACATAAAAAACGGCTTATCCGGGGTCAGCGCCTTTTGCCGCCGCACCCAGGTAATCGCGTGATCCGCCAAGTCCTCGGTGAGCGTGTAGCCCTCCTCGGGTGTTTTGGGTGGTTCAACCGCTGTGGTGCCCTCATACAAGCCTGGGTAGTACTGGTTGGCCTCACCACCGATGAACCCGTAGAAGTACTCGAACCCAGATCCCGTGGGCCACTGGTCAAATGGCCCCACGGGGGAGACTTCCCACACCGGCACCTCGTGACACTTGCCAAACTGTGCGGTGGAGTACCCGTTGAGGCGCAGTACTTCTGGGAACGGGGCCTTGTCCTTTGGCCGGATGCTACTCAGCCCCGGTGCTGAGGTTGCGATCTCGGTGATCCCGCCCATACCCACGGAGTGATGGTTACGCCCGGTCAACAGTGCCTGCCGGGTCGGAGAACACAATGCCGTCGTGTGAAAGCGGTTCAGCTTCAAACCACCGGCCGCCAACCGTTCGGCAACCGGGGTGTCACACGGGCCACCAAACGCCGACGCCGCCCCAAAACCGACATCATCGAGTAGCACAATCAACACGTTCGGGGCACCCATGGGCGGGCGCAGCACCGTAATCGGGGGATACTTGGTGTTCGGGTCCTTGGCGTCATACGTCGTCACACCGACATGCTTGGCATCCGGAATCGGCAGGACTTGACGCATGATTGGCGGCTGACTCGAAATCGAGCCGGTTGCCTCACCGGAGACGCCGACATCACCGTTGTGCTGGGGTGTTGACATCACAACCACCGCCCTCTCCTTGAACGAATGCCACGGACGCTACGCCGCCCTGGGAGGCGGGGACACCGCCTTCGGCTGAACACTCAAAGACACCAAGCGTCTTGGCCGAAATAGCCGACCTATGATTGAACGCTGTTCGCTACGCCAGGCCGCATCGCAAAACTAATTTGATGAGACTTTCTGCCGAGAGGTTCTGCGGTTCAGGAAGTGCCAGTTGGACCTGTCTCAAAAGATGACTCAAAAGGTAGTCTCATATCGACATTTTCTGATACTTTTGAGACGATCTACGTGTGGCTACCACCACCGCTCCCGCCGCGACCGGAACCCAACTTGGCTACGCCCGCGTCAGCACCGGGCATCAAAGCCTGGACCAACAAGTCGATGCCCTGACGACGGCGGGGGTCGATTCTGCCCGCGTCTACTCCGACAAACTGCCTGGCGCCTCGACCCGAAAACAGCGTCCCGGTATGGCGGCGCTGCTGGACTATGCGCGTCCAGGAGACGCAATCGTCGTTGTGGGCATTGACCGATTGGGCCGCAACGCCGCTGAAGTGATGATGACGATCCGCGAGCTTGGCGGGCGGGGGATCGTTCTGCGTTCCCTTCGCGAGGGTATCGATACGTCGAACGCGACGGGTCGCATGGTGGCGGGTGTTCTGGCGAGTTTGGCAGAGCTTGAGTTGGAGTTGGGTCGGGAGCGGCGCTCGGCTGCATGGGAAGCCCGTCGGGCACGCGGTCAGTCGATAGGACGGCCAAAGGCATTGAATTCATCGAAAGCCGCTCTGGCGCAGCGGATGCACGCGAGTGGCGAGTCGGCTAGCACAATCGCTACCGCGCTCGGGGTTAGCCGCGCAACCGTGTACCGTGTCTTGGCTCATCACTAGTTGTTCGGTTTAGGCCGCGAATTGGCCCGGTATGGATCGGTGTCCTCTAAGAAGTTGTGCACCTGGGTGTTTCGAAAAGCAAGGTCACGGATGTTCTTGGAATCACCCGCAGTGAGGACCTACAACAAATCGATGTCGCCGCGATACCCAATGGTGGACACTCGACGATGCGGGTGTGCGCTGGCGACGAGCGGGCCTACGCCGACTACCGGAGGGTTCTGAGGAGGAAGGGAAGCGCGATGGTGCAGCCGATC
>NZ_JAFAUS010000262.1 GCF_019243155.1 Mycobacterium sp. | reverse complement strand
CGTCATCGGCAACGACTCCACGACGACGATCGCCGCGGGCACCATGAACGCCGGCAGCCGATCCGCCAACAGGGTACGCAGATTGGCCGGGTCCGCCGTGCCGGTGATGTAGCCGACGAGGCGCTTGTCGCCGGGGCGGTCCTCGCGGGCGATCACCGCCGCGGTCTCAACCCCTTCCAAAGCCATTAACGCGGAATGGATTTCACCCAATTCGATACGGTGCCACGAATCTTGACCTGATCATCGGCACGGCCCAGATACTGCAACTGTCCATCGACATCCCAATACACCAAGTCTCCGGTGCGATACATCCGGGACCCGGGTGTTTGGGCGTTGCCGAACGGGCAGGCGATGAACCGCGATGCGGTCAATCCGGCCCGGCCCAGATAGCCGGCCGCCACGCCGCGACCGGCGACGTAAAGTTCACCGACCACCCCTTGCGGCACTTGCTGTAGCCAGTTGTCGAGCACGAAGAGTGCCGCCCCCGGAACGGGGGACCCGATGGGCACGGCGGCGGGTCCCGGTGTGAGCGGCGCACTGGTCGTCGCGTACACCGTGGTCTCGGTGGGACCGTAGGCGTTGATCATCACCCGCCCGGGCGCCCAGCGCTCCACCACCTCGGCCGGGCAGGCCTCGGCGGCAACCACCAAGGACGTCGATTCCAGCCCCTTCGGCGACAACATGCTTACCGCGGTTGGGGTTTGGCTGAGCACGCTGACCCGCTCGGCCACCAGCAGCGCCTGCAAGTCCTCGGGTGAGGCCGTTACCGTCTCCGGCACCACGACCAGCCGGGCACCGTGCAGCAGGGCGCCCCAGATCTCCCACACCGAATAGTCGAAGGCGTAGGAATGGCACTGCGACCACACCTGATCCGAGTCCAGCTCGAGGCCGCCGCCCCAGGCATCGAACAACCGCGTCACGTTGTGGTGGCTGACCGCAACGCCTTTCGGAGTTCCCGTGGTGCCCGAGGTGTAAATGATGTGGGCGATCTGGTCCGCATCCGGTGGCGGCAACTGCGCATGGGGTCGACTCGCGATCACCGGGTCGGCAACGTCGATGACGGTCCCGCCGAACCCGTTCAGTCGCGCGCGCACATTCTCATTGGTGATCACCGCGGTGGGCGCGGCGTCGGTGAGCATGAAGCCGATGCGCGCAGTGGGCACCGCCGGATCGATCGGCAGGTAGGCTGCTCCGGTCTTCAGGACGGCCAGGATCGCGACGACCGCCTCGGCGGACCGCTCCATCAGCAGGCCCGCACATTGCCCAGGTCCTACCCCCTGCTCAATAAGGAAATGCGCCAACCGGTTTGATTCGCAATCCAATTGCGCATACGTCAGCGATTCGTCGCCACAGGTCAGCGCCACCGCCTCCGGGGCCCGGGCCACCTGATCGGCGAACACCGCCGGAATCGATTCCGGCGCAACCGCCGGGTCGGCGAGCACCGCGCGGTTACCCATCTCATCCAGACGCGCATATTCATCGGCGTCCAGCACATTGATGGACGAAAGGCGTTGTGTCGCATCCGCGGTGATCGCGGTCAGTATTCGTTGCAGTCGGGTGATCAACGTTTGAACGCTGCCGATGTCGTAGACGTCGGTGCGAAATTCCACCAGCCCGCCGATCCCGGCGGGTGCACCGGTGTCGGTCCAGCGTTCGGTCAGGGAGAAGGTCAAGTCCACCCGGGCGGTGTGGGTGTCGACCGACATGGGACTGATCTGCAGATCGCCCATCTCGACGTCGTCGGCGGCGTTGTTGTTCTGCCAGGCCAGCATGACCTGGACGAGCGGATGGTGCGTCAGCGACCGGGTGGGATTGAGGCGGTCGACGAGGATTTCGAAGGGAACGTCTTGGTGGTCGTAGGCGGCCAGGCTGCGCTGGCGGACCTGGGCCAGCAGGTCGGCGATGGTGGGGTCACCGGCCAGGTCCACCCGTAGCACCAGGGTGTTGACGAAGAATCCGATCAGTTGGTCCAGGGCGGGGTCGCGACGGCCGGCGATCGGGAAGCCCACGGCCACATCGGAACTCGCGCTGAGCTTGGCCAGCAACACGCTCAGGGCAGCTTGCACGACCATGAAGTCGGTCGCGTTGTGCTCGCGGGCCAGGTCGGTGATGTGCTGTTGCAGTTCGACGGGCCAGTCGATGTCGAGGGTGGCCCCGCGCAGGTCGGCGACCGCGGGGTAGGGGCGGTCGGTGGGCAGTTGCAGCCGGTCGGGCAGTCCGGCCAACGCCTGCTCCCAGTAGGCCAGCTGTCCGGCCAGCGGGCTGTCGGGGTCGTTGAGGTCGCCGAATTGGTCACGCTGCCACAGGGTGTAGTCGGCGTATTGCACGGCCAGCGGCGTCCAGCCCGGAGCCTGCCCGGCTACCCGCGCGGCGTAGGCGGTCGCCAGGTCGCCGACCAGTGGGGCTATCGACCAGCCGTCGGCGGCGATGTGGTGGATGGCGGCGGCCAGCACGTGCTCGTCGTCGCCGACGCGGAACAGCTGTGCCCGCAACGGGATTTCGGTTGCCAACTCGAAGCT
>NZ_JAFAUS010000504.1 GCF_019243155.1 Mycobacterium sp. | reverse complement strand
GACCAGCTTGCCGAACAGGCGCAGCAGCACCTCGTCGCCCGGCGTCCAGTGCATTCCGGCCTTCTCGCGCACGGCGGGCTCGAACAGCCCCGCCGCGATCCAGCGCTGACCGGCCACCAGCGGTTTGAACAGTTGGTCCCAGATCGGGGTGGGCATCAGCACGAACTTCGGTTTCGGGATCCGGATCTGGAAGATGTCCAGGGTCGCCTGGTTGACTTCCAGCACCTCACGGCCGACCCGTTCCCAGTACTCCTGAAACTCTTCCCAGGACTTCGGAACTGGGCGCATGCTCATCCCGTACATCCGGTACCACTGCACGTGCTCGTCGAACAGTTGCCGCTTCTCGGCCTCGGTCAAGCCGCCGCAGAAGTACTCGGCCACCTTGATGATCAGCATGAAAAACGTCGCGTGCGCCCAGTAGAAGGTTTCCGGGTTCAACGCGTGGTAGCGCCGCCCCTCGGCATCGGTCCCCTTGATGGTGCGGTGGTAGCTCTTGATCTGCTGACCGGTCTGCGCCGCGCGATCGCCGTCGTAGACCACGCCCATGATCGGGTAGACGGACCGCGCCACCCGTTGCAGGGGCTCGCGCAGCAGGATCGAATGCTCCTCGACACCGGCGCCGAGTTCCGGGTACATGTTCTGGACCGCCCCGATCCACACGCCCATCATTGCCGTGCGTAGATCCCCAAAATACTTCCAGGTCAGCGAATCTGGTCCGAGCGGATCCGCGGGCGTAGTCGATATGCCTGTCATCGCGACCTCCTGCACCAATTGCGCTCACGATAACTTTGACAACGGGCGTTGTCTACGATTTCGGCCGCCCGCGCGGCATGGTGTTACCGAGCTTCCACTTCGGGGTGCCGCCGCCGTGATCAGGCCGTTTGTTTCAGGTGTGACGCAAACGGCAAGGCCGTCGTTGCCTGCTTGAAGAAAAACGAAATAACCTGGCCGGGTGGAACTTGCGCGGCGCGATGCGGACCCGGGCGAGCCCCAGGAATCCGTGACTACTGACACGCCACCCACTCCACGGCAGTCTCCGGTCTACGGTGCGACGCAATGGCTGCACAGCCGAAATCAGAGCCCTGGGGCGGTCGCCTTGATCCGGCGTGCGCGACGGCTGTTGCCCGGGGACCCCGAGTTCGGCGACCCGCTGTCGACGGCCGGCGATGGCGGACCGCGCGCCGCCGCCCGAGCCGCCGACCGGCTGCTGGGCGACCGCGACGCGGTGTCGCGCGAGGTGAGCCTTGGTGTGTTGCAGGTGTGGCAGGCGCTCACCGAAGGTGTCGCCCGACGGCCCGCCAATCCGCAGGTCACGCTGGTCTTCACCGACCTGGTCGGCTACTCGACGTGGTCGCTGGAAGCCGGCGACGAGGCCGCCCTGGCCTTGCTGCGTCAGGTGGCACGGGCCATCGAGCCACCGCTGCTCGACGCCGGCGGGCACATCGTCAAACGCATGGGCGACGGCATCATGGCCGTTTTCGGCGATCCGACGGTCGCCGTGCGAGCCGTGGTGGCCGCCAAGGAGGCGCTGCGATCGGTCGAGGTCGCGGGTCACACGCCGCGGATGCGGGTGGGAATCCACACCGGGCGGCCGCAGCGGCTGGCCGCGGACTGGCTCGGTGTGGACGTCAACATCGCGGCGCGGGTTATGGAACGGGCCACCAAAGGTGGAATCATGGTCTCGAGCTCGACGTTGGATCTGATACCACAAAGCGAGCTGGATGCGTTGGGCGTCGAGGCCAAACGCGCACGTAAATCGGTATTTGCGCCGAAGCCCGCCGGTATACCCGCAGACCTGGCGATTTATCGCTTAAAGACTCTTAAGGACTTGACAGCCTCCGATGACACAGCCGAAACAAATGCGTAGCGATAATGGATGGCAATGTTAGGGGGCATCCTGTCCCGGCTCGCCCGGGTCCAGTTCACCGTGGGATATGCGGCGGTGTTGCTTGCCATCAGTTGCGCGATCCTTTGGCTGGGCCCGCACTGGCATGACGTGATCGTCCAGCACGCCAGCACCAACCTGCACAACCTGTCCCGCGGGCACCTTGGAACCCTGTTGGGCAGCGCGCTGATCGTCGACGCCGGCCCGCTGTACTTCTGGCTGCCTTTCCTGACCTGCCTGCTCGCACTCGCCGAGTTGCATCTGCGGACCATCCGGCTGGTCGTCGCGTTCGTCGTCGGGCACATCGGCGCGACGCTGGTGGTCGCCGCCGCTTTGGCCGCGGCCGTCGAGTTCGGCTGGATGCCGATGTCGATCACCCGGGTCAGCGACGTCGGCATGAGCTATGGGGCTTTGGCGGTGCTCGGAGCCATGACCGCGGTGATTCCTCCGCGCTGGCGGCCGGCTTGGGTTGGCTGGTGGGTGTCGGCGGGTATCGCGTCGGCGGTCATCGGCGGCGACTTCACCGACGCCGGTCACACGGTCGCCGTGATCCTGGGCGTGCTGGTTTCCCTACGGTTCCAGCAACCGATCCACTGGACGCCGGTGCGGCGCATGATGCTCGTCGCGTCCTCGGGCTTCGGTTTTCTGGTGCTCGCCCACCACTGGGGGACGATGGCCGCGGCGCCCGCGTTCGGTGTGCTGGGCGCCTTCGTCGCCTACAAGGTCGCCCAATTCGCCGCCGCCCGCAGTGCGCCGGTGCTGCCCGCCGAGGGTCCGGCCGATCCGCTACCGGCCACGGCCGGCTAAGCGCCTCTCGGTACGCGACGCTTCGTAAGTGCGAAGCGCCCGCAGGGCGGCCGGCACCGAATCACTATGATCGTCACTCGACCCGTGCCGCGGGCAGCCCGAACAGTCTCGTCAGCAAGGAGAGTGTCGCCGCGTGGGTGATCAACTCGTCGACCTGTCGCCGGAAGGCTTGGCCAAAGCGGTCAGCGCCGCCCGGCAGGCCTTCGCACTCGCCGACGATTTGGACACCCTGGCCCGCGTGAAGACCGAGCACCTCGGCGACCGCTCCCCGCTGGCGTTGGCGCGACAGGCTCTGGGTTCGGTCGCCAAGGACGAGCGCGCCGACGCCGGCAAGCGCGTCAACGCCGCACGCGGCGAGGGCCAACAGGCGTACGACGAACGGCTCGCCGTGCTGCGCACCGAGCGCGACGCGGCCGTGCTGGTCGCCGAGCGTATCGACGTCACATTGCCGTCAACCCGGCAGCCGCTCGGCGCCCGGCACCCGATCACGATATTGGCGGAGCACATCGCCGACACCTTCATCGCAATGGGCTGGGAGCTGGCGGAAGGCCCCGAGGTCGAGACCGAACAGTTCAACTTCGACGCGCTCAACTTCCCCGCCGATCACCCCGCGCGCAGCGAGCAGGACACCTTCTATATCGCCCCGGAGAACTCCCGCCAACTGCTGCGCACCCACACGTCGCCAGTGCAGGTGCGCACCCTGCTGGCCCAGGAGCCGCCGGTCTACGTCGTCTCGATCGGCCGCACGTTCCGCACCGACGAGCTCGATTCCACCCACACGCCGGTCTTCCATCAGGTCGAGGGCTTGGCGGTGGACCGCGGCCTGTCCATGGCTCATCTGCGGGGAACGCTGGACGCGTTCGCACGCGCCGAATTCGGTCCGGAAGCCCGCACCCGGATCCGGCCGCACTTCTTCCCGTTCACCGAGCCGTCGGCCGAGGTCGACGTCTGGTTCGTCGGCAAGAAGGGCGGGGCCGGCTGGGTGGAGTGGGGCGGCTGCGGAATGGTGCATCCAAACGTGTTGCGGGCGGTGGGAATCGACCCGGACGTGTACTCCGGCTTCGCGTTCGGCATGGGTCTGGAACGCACCCTGCAGTTCCGCAACGGAATTCCGGACATGCGTGACATGGTCGAAGGCGACGTCCGGTTCTCGCTGCCGTTCGGGGTGGGTGCCTGATGCGCGTCCCCTACAGCTGGCTGCGCGAAGTCGTGAACGCCGGCGCGGGCGATTGGGACGTCACCCCCGCCGAGCTGGAGCAGACGCTGATACGCATCGGCCACGAGGTCGAGGAGGTGCTCACCCTTGGCCCGGTCGACGGCCCGCTGACGGTGGGCCGGGTGGCCGACATCGAAGAGCTCACCGAATTCAAGAAGCCGATCCGCGCCTGCCTGGTCGACGTTGGTGAAGACAAGCCGCGCGAAATTGTCTGCGGGGCAACCAACTTCGCGGTCGGCGATCTGGTGGTGGCGGCATTGCCGGGCACCACGCTGCCCGGCGATTTCAAGATCGCCGCCCGCAAGACGTACGGCCGAAACTCCGACGGCATGATCTGCTCGGCCGCCGAAGTCGGTTTGGGCGTCGACCATGCCGGGATCCTTGTGCTGCCGCCCGGCACGGCCGAACCGGGAGCCGACGGTGCCGCGGTGCTGGGGTTGGACGACGTCGTCTTCCACCTCGCGATCACCCCCGACCGCGGCTACTGCATGTCGGTCCGCGGCCTGGCCCGCGAGATCGCCTGCGCCTACAACCTGGCTTTCGTCGATCCCGCCGACGTGCCGCCGCTCCCGGCCAGCGGAGAGGCCTGGCCGCTGACGGTGCAGGCCGAGACGGGTGTCCGGCGGTTCGCGCTGCGCCCGGTCACCGGGATCGACCCCGCCGCCGTGTCGCCGTGGTGGTTGCAGCGCCGGTTGCTGTTGGCCGGCATCCGCGCGACCTCGCCGGCGGTGGACGTGACCAACTACGTGATGCTGGAACTCGGACACCCGATGCACGCCCACGACCGCAACCGGATCACCGGGGGCTTCTGTGTGCGATTCGCCAAGCAGGGCGAGACCGTCGTCACCCTCGACGGCATCGAGCGCAAGCTCGACCCGGCCGACGTCCTCATCGTCGACGACGTGGCGACCACCGCGATCGGCGGCGTGATGGGGGCGGCGAGCACCGAGGTGCGGGCCGACTCGACCGACGTGCTGCTGGAAGCCGCGGTGTGGGACGCGGCCGCCGTGTCTCGCACCCAGCGCCGGCTGCACCTGCCCAGCGAGGCCGCCCGCCGCTACGAGCGCGGGGTGGACCCGGCCATCTCGGTGGCCGCACTGGACCGGTGCGCCGCGCTGCTCGCCGAGATCGCCGGGGGATCGGTGTCGGACACGCTGACCGATTGGCGCGGCGAACCACCGCGCGACGACTGGTCGCTACCGCCGATCCGCTTCGCCGTCGACTTACCCGACCGGGTCGCGGGCGTGACGTATCCGCCGGGCACGACCGTGTTGCGGCTGACCCAGATCGGGGCCCGCGTCACCGACGACGGCGCCTCGCTGACCGTGATACCGCCGAGTTGGCGCCCCGATCTCCTGCAGCCGGCGGACCTGGTCGAGGAGGTGCTGCGGCTGGAGGGCCTCGAGGCCATTCCGTCGGTGCTGCCGTTGGCCCCGGCGGGCCGCGGCCTCACCGCGGTGCAGAAGCGCCGCCGGGCGATCGGCAAGTCGCTGGCCCAGTCCGGTTACGTCGAGATCCTGCCGACGCCGTTTTTGCCCGCGGGCGTCTTCGACCTCTGGGGGCTGCCGGCCGACGATCCGCGGCGCGCGACGACGCAGCTGATCAACCCCCTGGAAGCCGACCGCCCACACCTGGCCACCACCCTGCTGCCCGCGCTACTGGAAGCGTTGGTGCGCAACGTATCCCGCGGGCTGGTCGATGTCGCGCTCTATGCCCTCGCGCAGGTGGTGCGGCCGACCGAGCAGACGCGCGGTGTGGAGGTCGTCCCCGTCGACCGGCGGCCCACCGACAGCGAGATCGCCACGCTCGACGCGTCGCTGCCCCGGCAGCCGCAGCACGTCGCCGCGGTGCTCGCCGGCCTGCGCGAGCAGCGGGGCCCGTGGGGACCCGGCCGTCGGGCCGAGGCCGCCGATGCGTTCGAGGCGGTGCGAATCATCGCGCGCGCCAGCGGAGTCGACGTAACGCTGCGGCCGGCGCAGTGCCTGCCCTGGCATCCGGGCCGGTGCGCGGAAGTGCTCGTCGGGGAAACCGTGGTCGGGCATGCGGGGCAGTTGCATCCCGCCGTGATCGAACGCTCGGGCCTGCCGAAGGGCACGTGCGCGCTCGAGCTCAACCTGGAAGCGATTCCGATCGCCGAGACGCTGCCCGCGCCCCGGGTGTCACCGTTTCCGGCGGTATTCCAGGACGTCAGCCTGGTGGTGTCCACCGACGTGCCGGCTCAGGCGGTGGCGGACGCCGTTCGGGAGGGCGCCGGCGAACTGCTGGAAGAGGTCCAGTTGTTCGACGTCTTCACCGGCCCGCAGATCGGCGAGGATCGTAAGTCGCTGACCTTCGCGCTGCGGTTCCGGGCGCCGGATCGCACGCTGACCGAAGACGACGCCAGCGCCGCCCGCGACGCCGCGGTGCAGCGTGCCGCCGAAGCGGTCGGCGCAGAGCTGCGCGCGTAGCCTGTAATGGATTTGCAAACGATTGCATAACCATGCACAATCGGCGGGATGTCCGACGTATTGAAGGTGGGGGTTGCCGGTGCCAGCGGCTACGCGGGCGGTGAAATCCTGCGCCTGCTACTCGGGCATCCGGCCTACGTCGAGGGACGCTTCACGATCGGCGCGGTGACCGCCGCGGCCAGCGCCGGGACCATGCTCGGTGAGCACCACCCGCACCTGACGCCGTTGGCCGCGCGGGTGGTCGAGCCCACGGAGGTCGGCGTGCTCGCCGGCCACGACGTGGTGTTCCTGGCCCTGCCGCATGGGCATTCGGCGGCGCTGGCCGAACAGCTCGGCCCGGACACCTTGATCATCGACTGCGGCGCCGACTTCCGGCTCACCGACGCGACCGCCTGGGAGCGGTTCTACGGATCGCCGCACGCCGGCAGCTGGCCGTACGGCCTGCCGGAGCTGCCCGGCGCGCGCGAGCGGCTGCGCGGTGCCCGCCGCATCGCGGTTCCGGGCTGCTACCCGACGGCGGCATTGCTGGCGTTGCTGCCCGCGATGGCCGAGGACCTCATCGATCCCGCCGTCACCGTGGTCGCCGTCAGCGGTACCTCGGGTGCCGGACGCGCCGCCAAGACCGACCTGCTGGGCTCCGAGGTGATCGGATCGGCACGGGCCTACAACATCGCCGGAGCTCACCGGCACACCCCGGAGATCGCCCAGGGCCTGGCCGCCGTCACCGAGCGCGACGTCACCGTGTCGTTCACCCCGGTGCTGATCCCTACGTCGCGCGGGATCCTGGCCACCTGCACCGCGCGCACCCGGACGCCGCTGTCGCAGTTGCGGGCCGCTTACGAAAAGGCTTATGACGCAGAACCTTTCATTTACCTGATGCCCGAGGGTCAGCTGCCCCGCACGGGGTCGGTGATCGGAAGTAACGCGGCGCACGTCGCCGTCGCGGTCGACGAGGCCGCCCAGACTTTCGTGGCGATCGCCGCGATCGACAACCTGGTCAAGGGCACCGGCGGCGCGGCCATCCAGTCGATGAACCTGGCGCTGAATTGGCCGGAGACCGAAGGCCTTTCGGTGGTCGGAGTGGCGCCGTGACACAGATTCAAGAGGCAAGGTTGCTGCGTGAGCAGGGTGTCACCGCCCCCGCCGGGTTCCGGGCAGCCGGGATTGCGGCGGGCATCAAGAAGTCGGGCGGCCGCGACCTCGCGCTGGTCTTCAACGAGGGGCCCGACTATGCGGCCGCCGGAGTGTTCACCCGCAACAAGGTCAAGGCCGCGCCCGTGCTGTGGACCCAGCAGGTGCTGACCACCGGCCGGCTGCGCGCGGTGATCCTCAACTCCGGCGGCGCCAATGCCTGCACCGGGCCGGGCGGCTTTCAGGACACCCACGCCACCGCCGAAGCGGTCGCGGCCGCGCTGTCGGACTGGGGAACCGAGGCCGGGGCCATCGAGATCGCGGTCTGCTCAACCGGTTTGATCGGTGACCGGTTGCCGATGGAAAAGGTGCTGGACGGCGTGCGCGCGATCGTGCAGGAGATGGCCGGCGGCCTCAACGGCGGCGACGACGCGGCCCAGGCGATCATGACCACCGACACCGTGCCCAAACAGGTTGCGCTGCACCATCCGGACAACTGGACGGTCGGTGGCATGGCCAAAGGCGCGGGCATGCTGGCGCCGTCACTGGCCACCATGCTCTGCGTGCTCACCACCGACGCAGCCGTCAAGCCCGCCGCGCTCGACCGGGCGCTGCGGCACGCCACCGCCCGCACCTTCGACCGGCTCGACATCGACGGGAGTTGTTCCACCAACGACACCGTGCTGCTGCTGGCGTCGGGCGCCAGCGAGATCGCCCCGTCGCAGGCCGATCTCGACGAGGCGGTGCTGCGGGTCTGCGACGACCTGTGCGCCCAGCTGCAAGCCGACGCCGAGGGTGTCACCAAGCGCGTCACGGTGACGGTCACGGGAGCCGCCAGCGAAGACGACGCGCTGGTCGCCGCGCGGGTGATTGCCCGCGACAGCCTGGTCAAGACGGCGGTCTTCGGCTCGGACCCCAACTGGGGCCGGGTGCTGGCTGCCGTCGGCATGGCGCCGGTCACCCTGGACCCCGACCGAATCATGGTGTCGTTCAACGGCTCCGCGGTCTGCATCGACGGAGCAGGAGCCCCCGGCGCGCGCGACGTGGACCTGTCCGCCGCCGACATCGACATCACCGTCGACCTGCGGCTCGGGGACAGCCGTGCCGCCGTGCGGACCACCGACCTCTCGCACGGCTATGTCGAAGAGAACTCGGCCTACAGCTCATGATCCCGAATACCGACGCGCTCGACGCGACTCCGGCGTTGCCCACTCAGGTCAAGGCGCAGGTGCTGGCCGAAGCCCTGCCGTGGCTCAAGCAGCTGCACGGCCAGATCGTCGTCGTCAAATACGGCGGCAACGCAATGACCGACAACACGCTGCGGCACGCCTTCGCCGCCGACATGGCATTCCTGCGGAACTGCGGGGTCCACCCCGTCGTTGTGCACGGCGGGGGGCCGCAGATCACCGCCATGCTGAGCCGGCTCGGCATCGAAGGCGATTTCAAGGGCGGATTCCGCGTCACCACACCGGAAGTGCTCGACGTGGCGCGGATGGTGCTGTTCGGTCAGGTGGGCCGGGAACTGGTCAACCTGATCAACGCGCACGGGCCCTACGCCGTCGGGATCACCGGTGAGGACGCGCAGCTTTTCACCGCCGTGCGGCGCAGCGTCACCGTCGACGGTGTGGCCACCGACATCGGCCTGGTTGGCGACGTCGAACACGTCAACACCGCCGCGGTACTCGATCTCATTGCGGCACGGCGTATTCCGGTGGTATCCACCCTGGCGCCCGACGCCGATGGTGTGGTGCACAACATCAACGCCGACACCGCCGCGGCCGCGCTCGCCGAAGCGCTGCGGGCCGAGAAACTGTTGATGCTCACCGATGTCGAGGGCCTCTACACCAGCTGGCCGGACCGCGACTCGCTGGTCAGCGAAATCGATACGGCCACATTGACGCAACTGCTACCCACGCTGGAGGCGGGCATGATCCCGAAAATCGAGGCCTGCCTGCGAGCGGTCGCCGGGGGAGTGCCCAGCGCGCACGTGATCGACGGGCGGGTCAAACATTGCGTGCTGGTCGAGCTGTTCACCGATGAAGGCACCGGGACGAAGGTGGTGAGCTCATGACGAACACTCAAGAGCTGCAACAGCGCTGGGAAGCCGTGATGATGAACAACTACGGCACCCCGCCCGTGGCCCTGGCCAGCGGCGAGGGCGCCGTGGTCACCGACGTCGACGGCAGGACCTACGTGGACCTGCTCGGCGGCATCGCCGTCAACGTCCTCGGTCATGGGCACCCCGCGATCATCGAGGCCGTCACCAAACAGCTGACGACGCTGGGTCACACCTCCAACCTGTATGCCACCGAGCCGGGGGTGGCGCTCGCCGAAGAATTGGTCGCGTTGCTGGGGGCGGACGCCGCGGCCCGGGTGTTCTTCTGCAACTCCGGGACCGAGGCCAACGAGGTGGCGTTCAAGCTGACACGCCTCACCGGCCGCACGAAACTGGTTGCCGCAGAGGGGGCTTTCCACGGCCGGACGATGGGCTCGCTTGCCCTGACCGGTCAGCCGACCAAGCAGGCGCCGTTCGCCCCGCTGCCCGGCGAGGTCACGTTCGTGCCCTACGGCGACACCGACGCGCTGGCCGCCGCGGTCTGCGACGACACCGCCGCGGTGTTCCTCGAACCGATCATGGGCGAGGGTGGCGTCGTCGTCCCCCCCGAGGGTTACCTGGCCGCCGCGCGGGAGATCACATCGCGGCACGGCGCACTGCTGGTGCTCGACGAGGTGCAGACCGGAATCGGGCGCACCGGAACGTTTTTCGCTCACCAGCACGACGGAATTACCCCCGACGTGGTGACACTGGCCAAGGGCCTGGGCGGCGGCCTGCCGATCGGCGCCTGCCTGGCCATCGGGGCGGCCGCCGAGCTGTTGACGCCCGGCCTGCACGGCAGCACCTTCGGCGGTAACCCGGTGTGCACCGCGGCGGCGCTGGCGGTGTTGCGAGTACTGTCGGACGACAACCTGATTCGGCACGCCGAGGTGCTGGGCAAGTCGGTGCGCGAGGGCATCGAGAAGCTGGGCCATCCACTGATCGACCACGTGCGCGGGCGCGGACTGCTGTGGGGTTTGGTGCTGACCGCGCCGCGGGCCAAGGACGTCGAGGCGGCGACGAGGGACGCCGGATTCCTGATCAACGCCGCGGCGCCCGACGTCATCCGGTTGGCCCCGCCGCTGATCATCAGCGAGGCGCAGATCGGCGGCTTCCTCGATGCGCTGCCCGGCGTCCTCGACGCGGTAGGAGCCCCGGCATGACACGGCACTTCCTGCG
>NZ_JAFAUS010000503.1 GCF_019243155.1 Mycobacterium sp. | reverse complement strand
TGGGGCGGCGAGCCGCCGCGTTGCATGCCCAGCACGACCTGCTGCTGCCACCACTGCCCGGGCGCTCCCGGGTAGCCGTAGGCGACGCCGAGCAACGGCGCGTTGCTCAGTTCGTCGGCCGGCGGGCTCTCGATGCCTCCGGCCGCCTCCGCCGCGTCCGTCTCCACGACGCCGACGCCTTGCCAGCCGCGCCGCCGGATGTGCTCCAGCCACATCCCGGCCCGCTGGGCCTCGGTGCCACGCGGGTAGCGCATCGCATCGACGTACACCGTGAGCGCGTCACCCAGCCGGCGCTGCATATCGTTGGGGGGCAGATCGATGAGGAATATCGCCAATTTGCGCCCGTCCTCCTCAACCCGTGATCGGCGCTTCGCGTTTCGTTGTCGTGGGGTCCGGGTCGCCCCGGACCGCCATCGCCATTATCGGACCCCCGTGGGGTCGACCGACGAGCGGTCGTGGCACCGAACCAGCGGACGGCTCCGGTTCGGGAAGCCGGTTGTAGCGCACCGCCGTTGCGGCCTTTGTGGGCGTCGGGGTGCAGCAGGGATAGAATCGGCGCGGAACCAGTGGTATGGGGCAGATTGACCTCGTATCATTTCAATTAGTTGCCCCCACAACGGGCATCAGCGTGCTATCGATGGTTACGTGCCAAACTGTCGGCAAGGAGGGACGAATGCCACTCTCCGATCATGAGCAGCGGATGCTCGATCAGATCGAGAGCGCTCTCTATGCCGAGGACCCTAAATTCGCGTCGAGCGTCCGCGGCGGAGGGTTGCGGGCGCCCACTGCGCGCCGACGCCTGCAGGGCGCGGCGCTGTTCCTCATCGGCCTGGCGATGCTGGTTTCCGGAGTGGCGTTCAGAGCCACGATGATCGGAAGTTTCCCGATTCTCAGCGTCTTCGGGTTCATCGTGATGTTCGCCGGGGTGGTGTTCGCCATCACCGGACCGCGCCTGTCCGGCCGGGCCGACCACTCCGGACCGACCCCGGGCGCGGTGCGCCAGCGCCGCAACAAGAGCGGGGGATCGTTCACCAGTCGGATGGAGGATCGCTTCCGTCGTCGCTTCGACGAATAGCGAGACTTCATACAGATCGGGGTAGCCGCCGGCTGCCCCGTTTTTGTTTGTCGGGGTTTGTCTCGCCCGGCAGCGTCGCACGCCCGACCGGCTGAGCGACACGCGCGGGACTGCCGATGCCGTTCTGAATCCCAATCGAGCCGCAAACGAGTCGTGCGCCAGGATGGGCGCCCCACCCGGCCCCACGTAAGCTCCCCACCACGCCCCACAGAGCACCGTTTTGCCATTTGAAGTGCGGTTTTCTGTCCTCGAGTCCGCCCGCCGGCGCGACCTCAAGCCACGTTGTATGACGCCTTCAAGGCCCCCGGACCTGGAACGGCCCAGAAAACTCACTCGGGACACCCCAGTAATGGGGCGTGGTGGGGGATTGTGGGGTATGGTGGCTGAAGTGTTTGGGTGACCTCGAACGGGGAGGTGAGCAGGTGTTTCTTGGCACCTACACGCCCAAACTCGACGACAAAGGGCGGCTCACGTTGCCCGCCAAGTTCCGCGATGCGCTGGCAGGGGGGTTGATGGTCACCAAGAGCCAAGATCACAGCCTCGCCGTCTACCCGAGGGCCGAGTTCGAGCAATTGGCCCGCAGGGCGAGCAAAACCTCGCGAAGCAATCCGGAGGCCAGGGCGTTCCTGCGTAATCTGGCCGCCGGCACGGACGAGCAGCATCCCGATGCTCAGGGACGGATCACGTTGTCGGCCGACCACCGGCGCTACGCACAACTGTCCAAGGACTGCGTGGTGATCGGAGCGGTCGACTACCTCGAGATCTGGGATGCGCAGGCCTGGCACGACTACCAGCAGACACACGAAGAGAACTTCTCCGCGGCCAGCGATGAAGCCCTCGGCGACATCATCTGAGGCGCTTGCCCGTGCAACGTGGCCTCTGCCCGAACCGACCCTGGCGTACTTCCCCAACGCCAGGTTCGTGCCTTCGGACAGGGGCCTCGATGCAGGGGCTAGCCCTTTCTGGCCCCTCGGGGCCTACCCGAGAACCGACGAGTGTCGCCAGAGCCGGGGAGGTGTTGCGGTGGCTGACAATTCGAGCGATTTCGGGCACGTCCCGGTCCTGCTGCAACGGTGCGTCGATCTGCTCACTCCGGCGCTGACTCGCCAGCACGCGGACGGATCGGATGCGGTGCTCGTCGACGCCACCACGGGCGCGGGTGGGCACGCGGAGCGGTTCCTCACCGACCTGCCGGGCCTGCGACTGATCGGCCTCGACCGCGACCCGAATGCCTTGGAAATTGCCGGATCTCGTTTGGCGCGGTTCGGTGATCGGGTCACGCTGGTTCACACCCGCTACGACGGCATGCCCGACGCCCTGGCCGAATCGGGTTACCCCGCAGGCGAATCGGTCGACGGCGTGCTGTTCGACCTCGGTGTGTCGTCCATGCAGCTCGACCTCGCCGAGCGCGGCTTCGCGTATGCACAGGACGCGCCCCTTGACATGCGGATGGACCCGTCGTCACCGCTGACCGCCGCCGACATCGTCAACACCTACGACGAGCGGGCACTCGCGGACATCCTGCACCGCTACGGCGAGGAGCGGTTCGCGCGCCGGATCGCCAAGCACATCGTCGCGCGGCGCACCAGCACCCCGTTCACGTCGACCGCGGACCTGGTAGCCCTGCTGTACCAAGCGATTCCGGCGCCGGCGCGGCGGACCGGCGGACATCCGGCCAAGCGCACCTTCCAGGCGCTGCGCATCGCGGTTAACGACGAGTTGAACTCGCTGCGCAGCGCAGTTCCGGCGGCCCTGGAGGCGCTCGCGGTCGGGGGGCGCATCGTGGTCCTCGCCTATCAATCTCTGGAAGACCGGATCGTCAAACGGCTGTTCGCCGACGCGGTCGCGTCGCGCACGCCGGTGGACCTCCCCTTCGAGCTGCCCGGCCACGAACCGCGATTCCGCTCGCTGACGCACGGTGCACAGCGCGCGGACGACGAAGAGGTCGAACGGAACCCGCGCAGCGCGGCGGTGCGATTACGGGCGTTGCAACGAATCGCGCGCGGGACGCAAGCACAGCAAGAAATTCCGAAAGGCGACTCATGAAAGCAAAGCGCGAGACGCCGAAGCGGCGCGACGGCACCGACCGTCGGGCCCCGCGCGACGGATCCGTCAGCAGGACAAGGCGTTCAGCGGCCGATTCCGCGGCAGCGCGCCGCACCCGGCCGGGAAAGACCTCGGCTCCCGCGCGGGAAGCCCGCGGCCCCAGGTCCGGACCGCAGACCAGCCCCATCGCCCGTCCGGTCGAGCGGCCGGCGCGGCCGAAGAACACCAGCCAGGCCAAGGCTCGGGCCAAGGCGCGGAAGGCCAAGGCGCCTAAGGTTATTCGCCCCCGCCTGAGCGAGCGCCTGGCCACCCGGCTGGCATCCATCGACCTGCGTCCGCGGACCTTGATCAGCAAGGTTCCGTTCGTGGTGTTGGTCATCGGCGCGCTCGGGCTCGGGCTGGGCCTCACGCTCTGGTTGTCCACGGATTCCGCCGAGCGTTCTTACAAGTTGAGCCACGCCAGGGAGAAGACCCGGCTGCTGCAGCAGCAGAAGGAATCGCTGGAACGCGATGTGCGCGAGGCGGAATCCGCGCCCGCACTGGCCGAGGCGGCCCGCAAGCAGGGCATGATCCCGACCCGTGACACCGCGCATCTGGTCCAGGACGCGTCCGGAAACTGGGTGGTCGTCGGATCGCCGAAGCCCGCGGACGGCGTTCCACCGCCGCCGCTGAACGTCAAGATTCCCGACGCGCCGCCCCCGCCGCCGCCGGTTCCCGCGGAGGTTCCGGTTCTGGTGCAACCGGGTACCGGCGCACCGGCCCCGGCCAGGTCCGGGCCCGAGGCGCTGCTGCGCGCTCCTGACGGTGCGTCAACGGTGGGTGGGCAGCACCTGCCGCCGGCTGCTCCCCAACTGCCCGGTGCGCCCGGTGCGCCCGTGACGGCGCCGCTGCCCGGCATGCCCGGCGGACCACCGTTGCCCGGCATGCCCGGTGGTCCGGCCACGGGGCAGCTGCCCGGCATGCCGACACCCGGCCTGCCGCTGCCGGTCGGTCCGGCACCGGCCACAGGACCCGCCGAAGTGCCGATTCCGTTGGGCGGCATGCCCATCCCGGCGCCCGCGCCCGCTCCGCTGCCCGCGGAGGTGCCGGTGCCGGTGCAACCGCGGACGCCGCCGGCGGCCCCGCAAGCCCTGCTACCCGTCGCTCCGGCACCGGGTCCCGTCGCCGGTGCGACGCCGGGTGCTCCCAGATGAGCCGCGGCGAGTCCAAGCGGAAGGGCCGGGAGCAGGGGCCGACGCGCGGTCCCCGTAAGGCACAGGAAGCCAAGGACACCCGGCAGTCGAAGCGGCGACGCAGTCCGCAGCCGGCTCAACAGGGCCGCGACGTTCGGGAGCCGAAGCGGTTCCGGAAAGTCAAGCAGGCCAAAGGCGTCGGCCCGGCGCAGCGGCCCGACACGGCGACGGGGCATTCGGCCAAGGAGCGTCGCACCCGGCAACTCGTGCAGATGGGTAGCCGCGGCGCATCCTTCGTGTTCCGCCATCGAGCGGGCAACGTCGTCATCCTGGTGCTGATGGTGGTGGCGGCGGCCCAGCTGTTCGCGCTGCAGGTGACCAACGCCCCGGCGCTGCGCGCCCAGGCCGCCGGACAGCTCAAGGTCACCGACGTCGAAAAGGCCGTGCGCGGCAGCATCATCGACCGTAATAAGGATCAACTCGCCTTCACCATTGAGTCGCGCGCGTTGACGTTCCAGCCCAAGCGGATTCGCAAGCAGCTGGAGGAGGCCAGGGCCAAGAACCCGGCCGCCCCGGATCCCCAGCAGCGGCTGCGGGATATCGCGAACGAGGTCTCGACCCGGCTCGGCAACAAGCCCGACTCGACGACCGTGCTGAAGAAGCTGCAGAGTGACGACAACTTCGCATACCTGGCTCGCGCCGTCGATCCCGCCATCGCCAGCGCGATTTCGGAGAAGTATCCCGAAGTCGGTTCCGAACGACAGGATCTGCGCCAGTATCCGGGTGGATCGTTGGCGGCCAACATCGTCGGGGGCATCGACTGGGACGGTCATGGGCTGCTCGGCCTGGAGGACGCGCTGGACTCCTCGCTGTCCGGTAACGACGGCTCGGTCACCTACGACCGCGGATCCGACGGCGTCGTCATCCCCGGCAGCTACCGCAACCGGCATCGCGCCGTCAACGGCTCGACGGTGCAGCTGACGCTCGACGACGACATCCAGTTCTACGTCCAGCAGCAAGTGCAGCAGGCCAAGAACCTGTCTGGCGCGCACAATGTTTCGGCGGTCGTACTGGACTCGAAGACCGGCGAAGTGCTGGCCATGGCCAACGACAACACCTTTGACCCGTCGCAAGACCTCGGGAAACAGGGCGACAAGCAACTGGGCAACCTGGCGGTGTCCTCACCGTTCGAGCCCGGCTCGGTCAACAAGGTGATCACCGCGTCGTCGGTGATCGAGTACGGCCTGTCCAACCCCGACGAGGTGTTGCAGGTGCCCGGGACCATTCAGATGGGTGGGGTTTCGATTCACGACGCCTGGGACCACGGCGTGATGCCGTACACCACCACCGGCGTCTTCGGAAAGTCTTCTAACGTCGGCACTTTGATGCTGGCACAGCGCGTGGGTCCGGACCGCTTCTACGACATGGTCCGCAAGTTCGGCCTGGGGCAACGCACCAATGTGGGGCTGCCCGGTGAGAGCGCCGGGCTGGTCCCGCCGATCGACCAGTGGTCGGGCAGCACGTTCTCGAACCTGCCTATCGGCCAGGGACTTTCGATGACGCTGCTGCAGATGGCCGGCATGTACCAGACGATCGCCAACGACGGGGTGCGGGTACCGCCGCGAATCATCAAGGCCACCATCGCTCCCGACGGCACTCGGACCGAGGAGCCGCGTCCCGAAGGCGTCCGCGTGGTTTCGGCGCAGACCGCGCAGACCGTGCGCAACATGCTGCGAGCGGTCGTGCAGCACGACCCGATGGGCTACCAGCAGGGCACGGGATCCGCCGCCGCGGTGACGGGCTACCAGATGGCCGGCAAGACGGGCACCGCGCAGCAGATCAACCCCGCCTGCGGCTGCTACTTCGACAACGTCTACTGGATCACGTTCGCCGGCATGGCAACCGTCGACAATCCCCGCTACGTCATCGGCATCATGATGGACAACCCGGAGCGCAACGCGGACGGGACGCCTGGTCACTCGGCGGCGCCGTTGTTCCACAACGTCGCCGGCTGGCTCATGCAACGCGAGAACGTGCCGCTGTCACCGGATCCCGGTCCGCCGTTGCTGCTGCAGGCCACCTAAGCGGCGTTGAAGGCGCGGTTGCGCGCGTCGATTTCTTCCTGGGTTGCCGGGATCAGGAGGTCGCCGCCGGGTGCCGCGGTGGCATGGCTGCGGATGGCGTGCGCTGCTCGACGCACGTAAGGCCCCCCTAACCGGCCTGTATGGGCGCGGGAGGACCGCGTTGCCCGCCACTCCTCGGTAGGGTGTCATGGCTGATCATGGCGAACGAGAGGTGGTGGACAGTGTCGGTGCCCGCCGGGCTGCGCCCCGACGTCGTCGCGGGGGTTCCGTTGTCGGCCCTTGCGGCACAGGTCGAGGCGTTGCCGGCCGGCGGCGCGACCGTTCCCGACGTGTCCATCACCGGAGTCACGCTGCGCGGCCAGGACGTGCGTCCCGGTGACCTCTTTGCCGCCCTGCCGGGAGCTACCACGCACGGCGCGCGGTATGCCGACGACGCGGTCGCGCGCGGAGCCGTCGCGGTCCTCACCGACCCGGCCGGGGTCGCCGAGATGGGCGCACGAGCCGTGCCCACCCTCGTTCACCCCGCGCCCCGTAGCGTGCTCGGCGTCCTGGCCGCGACGGTCTACGGACGTCCCTCCGACCGCGTGACGGTCATCGGCATCACCGGCACGTCGGGCAAGACGACCACGACGTACCTGGTCGAGTCCGGTCTGCGTTCGGCCGGGCGGGTGGCCGGACTGGTCGGCACCATCGGCATCCGCATCGACGGCACCGACGTCCCCAGCGCGCTGACCACACCGGAGGCCCCCGCACTGCAGGCAATGTTCGCCGCGATGGCCGAACGCGGCGTCGACACCGTTGTGATGGAGGTGTCGAGCCACGCTTTGGCGCTGGGTCGGGTGGACGGCACCGGGTTCGCCGTCGGCGGCTTCACCAACCTGTCGCGCGACCATTTGGATTTCCACCCCACGATGCAGGACTACTTCGACGCCAAAGCGCTGCTCTTCGACCCGAACTCGCCGCTGCGTGCGCGCCAGGCCGTCGTGTGCGTCGACGACGAGGCGGGGCGCGCCATGGCGGAACGGGCCGGCGACGCGATCACCGTCAGCGCCGACGGACGCTCCGCGGACTGGCGGGCCGTGGACATCGAACCGATGGGCGCCGGCGGCCAGCAGTTCACCGTCGTCGACCCCACCGGCGCGCAACACCGGGTCGGCGTCCGGCTGCCCGGCCATTACAACGTCGCCAATTGCCTTGTGGCACTGGCGATTCTGAATGCCGTGGGGGTTTCTCCGGAGCAGGCGTCGGCGGGGCTGGCCGAAACGCGGGTGCCCGGGCGGATGGAAGACATCGACCGCGGTCAGGATTTCCTCGCTTTGGTCGACTACGCCCACAAGCCGGGCGCGCTGCGCGCGGTGCTGACCACCCTGGCGCGCCCGGGCCGCCGGGTGGCGGTGGTGTTCGGCGCCGGCGGCGAACGCGACCCGGGCAAACGGGGGCCGATGGGTGCGACCGCCGCCGAGCTGGCCGATCTGGTCGTCGTCACCGACGACAACCCGCGCGGTGAGGATCCGGCGGAAATTCGCCGCGAGATCCTGGCGGGCGCAGCCGAAATCGCACACGCGGCCGAGGTTGTCGAGATCGGCGACCGGCGCGCCGCGATCCGGCACGCCGTCGCCTGGGCGAGCCCCGGCGATGTGGTTTTGATCGCGGGTAAGGGGCACGAGACCGGGCAGAAGGGCGCCCAGGAAACACGGCCCTTCGACGACCGGGTGGAGCTCGCGGAAGCCCTCAACGCGTTAGGGGCCCCGTCGTGATCGACCTGACCGTCGCCCAGATCGCCGAAATCGTGGGCGGCACGCTGGCCGACATCTCGCCGCAGGCGGCCGCAAAGCTCCACGTCACCGGAACCGTCGAATTCGATTCCCGCGCAATCGGTCCCGGCGCGCTGTTCTTGGCGCTGCCCGGGGCCCGCGCCGACGGGCACGACTACGCGGATTCGGCGGTGCAGGCCGGCGCGGTCGCCGTGTTGGCGGCCCGACCGGTGGGCGTTCCCGCCGTCGTGGTGCCCCCCGCGCCGCAGCCCGAGCATGCCGGCGGCGGATTGGCCGGGGTGCTCGAGCACGACACCGACGGGTCGGGCGCGGCGGTGCTGGCCGCGCTGGCCAAGCTGGCCAAGGCGGTGGCCGCCGAGCTGGTGGCGGGCGGGCTGACGATCGTTGGCATCACCGGCTCGTCGGGTAAGACGTCGACCAAGGACCTGGTGGCCGCGGTGCTGCAGCCGTTGGGCGAGGTGGTGGCCCCGCCCGGCTCGTTCAACAACGAGCTGGGCCATCCCTGGACGGTGCTGCGCGCGACCCGCGACACGGACTTTCTGGTGCTCGAGATGTCGGCCCGCCACCCCGGCAACATCGCCGCGCTGGCCGACATCGCCCCGCCTGCTATCGGGGTGGTCCTCAACGTCGGAACGGCGCACCTGGGGGAGTTCGGTTCACGCGAAGTCATTGCGCAGACCAAATCCGAACTGCCACAAGCTGTTCCAGCATCAGGCGTAGTCATCCTCAATGTCGACGACCCAGCCGTCGCGGCGATGGCCCATGTCACCTCGGCCTGGGTGATCCGGGTCAGCCGCGCCGACAAGACCGAATCCGGGGCCAGCGACATCTGGGCCGACAACGTGTCGCTGGACGAACTGGCCAGACCGCGCTTTACCCTGCACGCGATGAACGCTCAAGGCGCTGTCGAAGCCGAGGTGCGACTGGGCGTCTACGGCGACCACCAGGTCACCAACGCGCTGTGCGCCGGGGCGGTTGCCCTGCAATGCGGCGCCAGCATCGACCAGGGCGCGGCCGCACTGGCCGAGGCGGGCCCGGTGTCGCGGCACCGGATGCATGTCACCACCCGCGCCGACGGGGTCACCGTGATCGACGACGCCTACAACGCCAACCCCGATTCGAT
>NZ_JAFAUS010000096.1 GCF_019243155.1 Mycobacterium sp. | reverse complement strand
AGGTCGCGCCGAGCGTCAGCCTGGTGCCTTTCGTAGGCGCGGTAACCCAGCCAACCGGTCAGTCCGGCCAGCAACGCCACGACGGTGACGCCGGCCACCGCCGCCCATCCGACTTGCGAGAGCCGCGCAGTGATGCGGCGCCGCCAGCGGGCGCGCCGACTCTGCTGATCGGTCGGATACTCGTCGAGTTCCTCGATAACGTCGAGGTTTTCAGCCTCGTCAGGTTCTACGGTCATGTTGCTCCTTACTGCTTACGCTGGCGGCACTAACAGTGACTGCCAGCTCTTGGCACGAGGGTGTGCGAGATCGGCCTCGGTGTAGCGACGACCATCGGGACCGACGTAGTCACCGTTGGCCGGGTCATACGTCGCGACGGCCAGTGGCGGTGGCGCCGGCGCAGGCGGCGCGGTGCCTCGCGGCGGTGGTAGGCGCGGATCTTGTCCCGGCGGATACAGGGGTACGCCCTGCCCGCTGTAGGTGGCGTTCGGGTCGCCCTTCCAGTTGTAGCCGTCGTTGAGCGGCACGTACTCCTCATCGCTCTCACACAGCTCGACGGTGGGCGCACGCTTATCGGGCTTGCTCTCGCACGGAATGTTGCGCACGCCACGGACATTGAACTCCGAGTCCTGCGGCACCCGGCAGAACAGGTCACCGACCGGGCGGTCCGGGGCGTCCACGCTGGCCGGTGAGCGGCGCTGGGTCGGCGGCAGATATCCCGTGGTGCACGGCGGCGGCAGGTTGATGTTGAGGTTGAAGTCCAGCTGTGCGCCCTTGTACTCCTGCTTGGTGTTCGAGCTCGGCACGACGATCGCCGCCATCGCCGCGATGCCCTGCGGGAACAGCACCAGCAGCTGTTCGATGTCATGGCGGTAGACGACCGCAATGTCACCCAGGCTTACCAGGTTCGCGAACAGCACCGGCAGGGAGGACGACACCCGATCGAACAGCGCCCGCCCCTCTTCCACACCCGACGTGCCCTGCGTCAGAAGTTCCCGTAAGGCCGCGTCCTGCGCCTTGAATTGCGCCGTGATGGCCGCGGTCCGATCGGCCCACCTGGCAATGGAATCCGAAGTCTGGACTTGGGAATTGAGCACCGGAGGCGTCTGGTCGATCAACGCGGCAAGCGGGTCGACGGTCCGCCCGCCCGCGATGGCCAGGGACGTCGACCCGTCTACGATCCGCGACAATTCGGGCCCCAGACCGCCGACCGCACGATCCGTCTCGTCCACTACCGTGCGTAAGTTGTCACGCGGAATCGACTGCAGCGCACGGTTGGTCACGTCAAGCAGATGCCCGATATCCACCGGCACATCGACTCGCCCGACGGGTATGACGTCCCCGGCTTGCAGTGCCCGGGACGGTTGCCCGTCCTTGCCGGGTCGCGGCGTGAGCTCGATGTACTGCTCGCCAATTGCCGAGCGGCTGTGCACCGATGCCTGAACATCCGAAGGCACCTTGACGCCCGATCTCATTGCGAGCACCGCCCGAACCCCCGTCGCGGTCACATCGACCGACTTGACCTTGCCGACGTCGGTACCGCGATAGGTGACGACCGAGGTCTGGTAAAGCCCGCCGGACTCGGGCAGGTCGACGGTGACGACGTACTCCCCGATCCCGAAAAGCGTCGCCGGCAACTTCATGAAGTTGAATGCCATTGCGCCACAGGACACGACGGTCACCAGCGCCAAGATTGACAGCTGGATCCACGTGCGGCGGTTCAAACGCAGCATTCAGTATCCCCCGAAGTGATACGGATAGGTCAGCGGGTTGCCCGCCGTGGCCGGGCTGGGCTGCATGCCAATGGTGCGCCCCCACTGCAGTTCGAGCTGCGTGAGGTTGCCTTCCCACCGTGAGCCGGTGAAGAGCCCTTGATCGATGCGGCTCAACGTCAAATCGACAACCAGGGTGAGGTTGGCGTAGTCGCCGCGGAACCAGTTCCGCACCGTCGAAGCCGGCCACGGGTAGGTCACCAACCCGTCCAGTCCCTTGGTCAGCGACGGGCCCGCGTCGGCCAGCGATCGCAACACCGGCGCGATGTTGCGCAGGTTGTTGACCAGAGATTCCCTGCTCTGCTGGATGGTGTCCGCCGCGATCGCACTGAACTTGCCCAGCTGGTCGATCGCGTCGGCGATTTTGGTGCGCTCATCGGAAAGCACCTTCAACGCCTTGGGCACGGTCATCAAAGCCTTGTCGACGACGGGATCCTTATCGGCCACCTGCCCCGCCAGCGAGTTGAGATTCTCGGCCGCGGCGATGATGTCGTCGGTCTGCTCGTTGGTGCGCGCGATGAATTCGTCCAGCTGGTTCAACAGGCTGCGCATGTCGTTTTCCCGCCCGGCGAATGCCTTGGCGATCGACTGCGTGATCTCCTGCAGCTGGCCGATTCCGCCGCCGTTGAGCAAGACCGACACCGAGGCCAGGGTCTGCTCGGTGGTCGGATACATGCTCGCGCGCGAAAGCTGGATGACCGAGCCGTTTTTGAGCTGGCCAACGGGCGGTTCGTCTTTGGGTGCGGCGAGTTCGATGTGCATCGACCCCAGCAGGCTGGTCTGCCCGAGCTTGGCCGTCGAATTGGCCGGCAGGTGCACGTCGCCGTTGATGCGCATCGTGACGAGCGCGTGCCAGTCCTGCAGCTCGATCCTGGTCACATTGCCGACGTTGACGTCGTCCACCCGCACCCGGGTGTTCTCCTGGATCGTGACGACATCGGGCATCTCGGCCGCAATGGTGTAGGACCCGGGGCCGTTGCCGGAAGTTCCGGGCAGGATGAACGAATTCAGGCCCTTCCACTTGAATCCGCAAGCGGGCAGCGCGGCAACGCAAATCAGGCACAGGGCCGCCACTATCGCCCGTCTCATGATGCCCCCGCCGGAAGCATCAGATCCCGCAGCACCTGAGTCGAATTGACCGTGCCGCTCGGCGCAGGCGGCGCCGCGGGCTGGTCGGCGGGCGGTTGATCGGTCGGTACCTCGGTGGGCGGCGGTCCGGGCGCCGCCGGTGCGGGCGTCGCCGCCGGCGCGGGTGCACCTGGCGGCGGGGTCGTGGATCCGGGCCGCAGCCAATCCTCGCTGTAGGTGATCTCGCCGGGTCGGGCCTGAGTCCCGACGAACGGGTTGAACCCCGCCGGGATGTAGTTGTAGATGCGGTTTTTGATGATCGGATTGATGTACTGCTGGCACAGCTTGGACACCCGGTCCAACCGCGCCCGGGAGGCGGCCTCGATCGAACTGCAGATCCACTGCGGGATGTCGGCGAAGTTGTTGAGCGCGATGATGCCCGTCATTGCGCTCTGCGCGGGCTGGTAGATGTTGAGAAAGTTCTGGAACACCGTCGGCGCGATGTGCAGGATCTGCTTGACATCCATGCGGCTGTCGTTCAACGCGGTAGTCACCGAACCCAGCCGATCGAACGTGACGCCCATCGCTTCCCGGTTTTCGGCGAGGAAGTCGCGCACATCGATCAGCGCTCCATCGAGCCCCTTTACTGCGTTGGCGACCTCGTTGGGTGTGTTCGTCAGCAGCGTCGTCACGCCGGCCAGGTTCTGGTTGAACGAAGCCAGCAAGTCGCTGCTCGACGACAGCGCCGTCACCAGCAGTTGCAGATTGCGCACCGTGCTGAAGATGTCGTCGGCGTGATCACCGAGCGCCGAAATCGCCGCGGACAGCTTCATTACCGTGTCGTGAGCGGTGTCGCCCTGGCCGCGCACGTTGTCGGCGGCCGAATTGATGAACTCACCCAGCGAGTTCACCCCGTCCGGGGAGGTCGGCTGCAACGCCTCGGTCAGCTTCTCCAGCTGCTTGCGGAAGTCGTCCCATTCAACGGGAACCGCGGTGCGGCTGAGCGGAATCGAGGCGCCGGGACTCAGTTTCGGCCCGCCGGAGTACGCCGGGACAAGCTGAATCGCCCGCGGCGTCACCAGCGACGGTGACAGGATCGCGGCACGCGCGTCGGCCGGGACCGCATATTGCTTGTCGACCGAGAAGGTCACCCTGGAACTGGTGGGTTGCGGTTCGATCTTGTCCACCACACCGACCGCGACGCCGAGGATGCGAATCTCGTCGCCGACGAACAGACCGTTGGCTTCCGTGAAATATGCGGTGTAGGTGTTCTTTTCGACATCCCGCCATAACTTCACCGCGACGAAGAGTGAAGCCACCACAAGGGTGCCGACCAGGCTGATGGCGGTCAGTAGTTGAAGTGTGCGACGACTCATCACTGTCCCCCCGTGTCGGCCGGCTCAGGCGGCGGGCCCGGCGCGGGCCCCGGCGAGGGCGGCTGGGACCAAAGCGGGTGCGGCGCCTGTTCCGGTGGCACGGGCGGCGTTCCGGTCGGCGGATCCACCGACTCCGACGGGAGCTTCTGGTTGGGGTCCAGGAAGCGGTCATACATGCGCGCGTCGATCGTCGGCCCGCTGATCTGGCCGGGAATCAAGTTGGCCACGTAGGCCTTGAAAAACGGTCCAGAGCCCAGGCACTCGCCGAATGACATCGCATACCGCTTGAACTTGGGTAGGCTCCGCGCAATGTCCTCCTTGCGGTTGTCGAGGACTTCGAGCACCCCGTTGAGCTTGTCGAGAGCCGGCTTGAGCTGCGTCCGGTTGTCGTTGACAAGCCCGGAAATCTGATGTGAGACCGCGGTCAGATTGTTCATCAGCGCGTCGATGGAATCCCGTTCATCCAGCAGTGCCGCCAGCAACGCATTGGAATCCGCCACCAGCGTGGCGATCTGCTGGCTGCGCCGGCCCAACACCCCCGTGACCTTATTGGCGTTGCCGAGCAGGCTGCGCAGCTGCGTGTCGCGGTTGTTCAGGGTGTCGGAGAACCGGGCTACACCTTCGAGCGCGGGCCTGACGTTCGACGGCGTGTCCCGGAAGGTATTAGCCAATGTCGTTAATGCCGACGACAATTGGGCTGTATCCAGTCCGCTGATCTCGGTCGTCAGATCACCCAGAGCGTCAGGAAGATCGTATGGCGAATGAGTGCGTTCCAACGGGATGATGTCCGACAGCTTCCCCTCGCCGCGCGAGGTGAGTTCGATCATCTTGGCGCCCAAGATCGTTTCGGTCTTGATCGCGGCTTCGGTGCGGTCGCCCAGCGTGATGAAATTGCGGACCGTGAAACCGACCCGAACCTTGGTTCCCTCCAATTTGATGTCGGTGACCCTACCGACGCCCATGCCCGAAACCCGGACCGAGTTGCCCGTTCTGATGCCGCCGGCCTCCGAGAAGTAGGCCGCATAGTCCTTGGTGTTCTTGACGAACGGAAGCTTGTCGTAATTGAACGCGGCGACGGTCACGCATCCCAAGATGACGAGACCCATCGCCCCGATCGCCCACGGGCTGCGCCGGCCGACTTTGATTTTGGGTAATCTCATTGCGGCGTGCACCGCCCGCTGGGCTGGCCGAATAGTTTGATGAAGATCGGGTTCCCGCCCTTTCCGTTGACCTTCATCAGCACTTCGCAGAAGTAGAAGCCGAAGTAGTCGCCGTTCAGGCCCTGCCGCGCCAGGACCTGGTAGATGTCGGGCATCTGCTTGAGCAGGTTGTCGACATAGTCGCGGTCGGCGAGTACCTGACCCGACATGCGGTCCGTCTCGTGCACGACATCCTTGATCGGCTGGCGGGACTGGACAAGCAGATTCGTCACCGACCCCGCGGCCGCGTTGATGTAGGCCAGCCCGGTGGAGATGTCATCCTTACGCTCGGCCAATCCATTCACGAACTGCGACAACTTGTCCAGGCCGTCGTTGAACTCGCGATCGCGAGTGGCGAAGGTGTGCAACACGGTGTTCAGGTTCTTGATCAGCTCGCTGATCAGTTCGCTGCGCCCGGCCAGGGTCGAGGTCAGCATCGAGGTCTGCGCCAGGACCGACGCGAGGGTGCCGCCCTGTCCCTGAAAAATGCGCAGCAATTGACCCGAGAGGGCGTTGACCTGATCGGGATCCAGTGCGCGGAACAACGGCCGGAAGCCACCGATGAGCGCATCGATGTCCAACGCGGGCGACGTCCGCGCCAGCGGAATCGTCATGCCCGGTGAAAGCCGCCGCGGGGAACCCGGTCCCTCTTCGAGAGCCAGATAGCGGTCACCAATGAGATTTTCGTAGCGAACGACGGCTTTGGTGCCCTCGGTGAGTCGCACACCCTTGTCCACGGAGAAGCCGATTTTGACCGTGCCGTCGCGTTGCAGGTTCAGATCCCCGACCTTGCCGACTTCGACGCCGGCGATGCGTACGAAGTTGCCGGACTTCAGACCGGAGATGTTCGTGAACACCGCCTGGTAGTCGGTGCGGTCCTCGAACCGAAACTGACCGAACACGGCGATCAGCGTGAAGGTGAAAAGCACGCACACCGCCGTGAACGCCACGACGCGCACGATGATGGCGGACATCTTCCGTCGTTTCATGGCGGCGGCTGCCCTCCACGCCAGAAGTAGCGCGGCGCCTCCGGCGGGTTCTTCGTGGTCGGGAAGTAGTTGGCCCACCACGGGTTTCCAGCGGCCACGTTGGTGCGGATCTCGTTCGGGGCCGCGCCCCAGCCGGTATCGGTGACGAGCGCACGCACCGGGAAGTTCGCACTGGGGTCCGGCAGAGACCCACAACTGGGCCTGCCCCCCGGCCCGCCGGTGGCGTTGGTCTTCGGAAGGTGCTTCGGGTACCGGTACGGGTCGTCACCGAAAAGCAGAGCGGCGTCCAGGATCACCGAGTAACCGTTGCCGCCCAGAGCATCTCGGCCGCCGTGGTCCACGTACCACTGCGCACCCTGGAACAGGCAGGTGAAGGTCGGTGAGTATTTGTTCAGCAACGCCGTTGTCGGATCGAGCAGGTTGATCGACCGCACGATATTGGATTCGTTTCTGCCGATGACGTTGATGCCGGTCTGGCTCAGGCCCACCGCCGACAACAACAGCGAGTCGAGCGACCGCTGGTTTTCGGTGAGGGTGGTGCTGGTCGCGGTGGCCGAGTCGAGGATCGACAGAATGTCCTGGGCCGCATTGGAATAGAT
>NZ_JAFAUS010000062.1 GCF_019243155.1 Mycobacterium sp. | reverse complement strand
ACGAACACGCCGAACTGATCACCGCCATCGCCGCCCGCAGCGGCAAACGCGCCGGCGACCTCATGCGCCGCCACACCGAACGCACCCGCGAGATCTACCACCAACGCCGTCAAGAAGCCGACGGCGCCGCCTGATCCACCACCGACGTCTTCGATGCTGTCGATCAACTCTGGACTTTTAACGTCAGATGAATACTGTATGCACTAAATGCAGCCTGACTGAGAAAGCCAGAGGTGACGGCATGGAGCGAGGACTGGAAGCCAGATGGGCGCGGGTCGACCGTCCCCGCCAGGTCACCGAGGCAAGGCAGGCGGCAGACACGCTGCGCGGCGAGTCCGTCGTGGTGATCGGGCGCGGCAGCGGGACCGCGCGTGCGGTGGCGTTGTTGGCACACTCCCGCGGCGCTCGGGTGGTCGTGGCCGGCCGCGACAAGATCGGGTTGCGTAGCGATTACGGCGGCACGGACATCGACACCGAAGCGGTCGACATCACCGACGACGAGTCGATCGCACGCCTCGCCACGCGGACGGGCCCTGTCGATCACGTGGTGGCGACCGCGGCGGCCTGGGCCGGATTGAGGCTGGCCGACTTGGAGCGTCACGATCTGCGGAAGTCGTTCGACATCAACATCATCGGATCGATGATGCTCGCCAAGCATTTCGCCCGGCAGATCAAACCGGGCGGATCGTTCGTGCTGTTTTCCGGAGTCCACACCGTCAAGCTCGACGCGGCCAGTATTGGAACTGGCGGTGCGGTGGATTTGCTGATCCGCTGGTTGGCGGCTGAACTCGCACCGATCCGAGTCAACGCCGTCTCACCCGCGATCACCGCGGGCACGTACGGCGTCCGCCAGTGCCATGAGCATCACGATCACCGAAATCTCTTGCATCGGCACGGAACATCAGTCGACATCGCCGGCGTGGTGCTGTTCGCGATGACGACGAAATTCATGACCGGCATGACGCTGAAAGTCGATGAGGGACTGCAGATCTAGTAGGAATGACGCTAAACGGCGGCTTCCTTGTCGAATTCCGAGGCGATGTCGCGCGCGACCCGTTTGAGCAACGGGGTGACTGCCGTGGCGGACTTCAGCGTGACCCGTGCCGCGGGACCCGAGATCGAGATCGCGGTCAAGGAGGGCGCGTCGGGCACCGGCACGGCGAAGCATCGCACGCCGACTTCCTGCTCGCCCTCGTCAAGGGCATAGCCCCGCGAACGGCACAACTCGATGTCTTCCAGCAGCGCGGCGGGCGTGGTGAGGGTGTTCTCGGTGGCGCCCGGCATCCCCGTTCGCGCCAGCAGCGCGCGCACCGTCTCGTTGGGAAGCTGCATCAGCAGTGCCTTGCCGACGCCGGTGCAGTGCAGATAGACGCGCCGCCCCACTTCGGTGAACATGCGCATGGAATGCGGCGAGGGAACCTGGGCGACATAGACGGCCATGTCGTTGTCCATGAGCGCCATGTTCGCCGTCTCGCCCGTGCGTTCCACCAGCTCCACCAGATGCGGTCGCGACCACATCCCGATGAGCTGCGCCGCGTTCTCGCCGAGACGGATCAGCCTCGGCCCCAGAGAGTAATGCCTGTTGGGCAGCTGCCGCAGGTAGCCCATGCCCAACAGGGTGCGCGCGAGTCGGTGGATGGTCGGCTGAGGCAGGTCCGCGCGGGCGGCGAGTTCGCCGAGGGCGCCCGTGCCTCCCATGGAGGCCAGGATTTCCAGCAGCTCGAACGCTCGCTCGACGGATTGGACTCCGCCGGTACGCTCCGTGTCGTCACGCGCCATCGGCTATCGGCTCACAATCCGAGCCGCTCGAGAGGAACTTCTGCCACGACGGCGACGGTAGCAGCATGCGGGACGTCCGGGACGTCGTTACCGGCGAAAGCTGGTCGCTGGCTTCGACCACCGCCGCCGCAACGGCAGGATCGGCTAGTCGTAAAGCAAAGCGGCGGTGGGTGAATCGTCGAGCGATGTGGACAGCTCGTTGAACTCGGTGATTTTGTCGATGTCGGTGCCCATCGCGATATTAGTGATCCGTTCCAGGAAGATCTCGACCATGACGGGCACCTTGTGCTCCTGGGCGAGCTGCTGTGCGCGGGTGAGCGCGGGGGCGATCATGGCGGGATCGGTGACTTGAATGGCTTTGCAGCCCAAGCCTTCCACGACGCGGCGATGGTCGACACCGTAGCCCTTGGGGATGTCTGAGTCGCCGGATTCCTGGGCATTGATGTTGTCGAAAGCCAACGAGACGAAGTAGTCCATGTCGAAGTTGAGCTGCGCCTGGCGGATGAGTCCCAGGTAGGAGTTGTTGACCACCACATGCACGTAGGGCAGGTTGAATTGCGCGCCGACGGCCAGTTCCTCGATGAGGAATTGGAAATCGTAGTCGCCGGACAACCCCACGATCGTGGTGCCGGGGTGGGCGGTGGCCACGCCCAGAGCGGCGGGAACGGTCCATCCCAGGGGTCCGGCCTGGCCGCAGTTGATCCAATGCCGCGGTTTGAAGACTTGGAGGAACTGGCCCCCGGCGATCTGAGACAATCCAATTGCGGTGACATAGCGCACATTTCGGCCAAACGCCCGATTCATCTCTTCGTAGACACGCTGCGGTTTGATCGGGATGTCGTCGAAGTGGGTTTTGCGGTGCAGTGTCTTCTTGCGCTCTTGGCAGTCACGCACCCAACCGGTCCAGTTCGGCAATGTGCCGGCCACGCGGCGCCGCGTCGCCTCGGCCACCAGCAGCACCAGCGCCGCCCTGGCGTCGGAGACGATGCCGAGGTCGGGGGCGAACACGCGACCGATCTGAGTGGGTTCGATGTCGATGTGGATGAAGCGTCGGCCTCGGCGGTAGGTGTCCAGGCCGCCGGTGTGGCGGTTGGCCCACCGGTTGCCGATTCCCAGCACGAAATCGGATTCGAGCATGGTCGCGTTGCCGTAGCGGTGGGCGGTCTGCAGCCCCACCATGCCGGCGGCAAGCCGGTGGTCGTCGGGAATCGTTCCCCAGCCCATCAGCGTCGGCACCACGGGGATGTCCAGCAGCTCAGCCAGTTCGACCAGCAGCTCGGAGGCATCGGCGTTGATGATGCCCCCACCGGCAACGATGAGGGGCCGTTGCGCCGTCTGCAGCATGTCCAGCACCTTGGCGATCTGCGCCGGAGTGGCCGTGGGCTTGTAGACGGGCAGGGGAGCGTAAGCGGCCGCGTCGAAGTCGATTTCGGCCAGCTGAACGTCGATGGGCAGATCGATGAGCACGGGCCCTGGCCGACCCGAGCGCATCAGGTGGAAAGCCTGGGCGAACGCGCCGGGAACCTGCCCCGGCTCGAGAACCGTCATCGCCATCTTCGTCACGGGCGCCGCGATCGCGGCGATGTCGACCGCCTGGAAGTCTTCCTTGTGCAGTTTGTTCACCGGCGCCTGACCGGTGATCGCCAGGATGGGAATGGAATCGGCACTGGCGGAATACAATCCGGTGATCATATCGGTGCCGGCAGGTCCGGAGGTGCCGATGCACACGCCGATGTTGCCGTGCGCGGCGCGGGTGTACCCCTCGGCCATATGGCTGGCGCCCTCGACATGGCGGGCCAGCACATGCCGGATCCCACCGTGGGCGCGCATCGCGGAGTAGAAGGGGTTGATCGCCGCGCCGGGCAGTCCGAAAGTCTGTGTGGCGCCTTCGATTTCGAGTATACTGACCGCTGCGTCAACCGTGCGCATCCGTGTCATTAGTCCACACCTTCCTGGCGTCCCGACAGCCGCTCGACACCGCGCAGCAAGGCCGAGTGATCGAGGCCGCCGTCGCCGGTTGCCAGCGCGGAGGCCATCAGTTGGGCGACGACAGCGCCGAGCGGGATGGCGACGCCGGCTTCGCGGGCGGCGCTGGTCACAATGCCCATGTCCTTGTGGTGCAGCTTGATACGGAAGCCCGGATCGAAGTTGCGGGACAACATTTTCGGTGCCTTTTGGTCCAACACCGCCGAACCGGCCAGGCCGCCGCCGAGAACCTTGACGGCCGCGTCGAGGTCGACTCCGTAGGCCCGCAGGAAGGTGATCGCCTCGGCGAGCAACTCGATGTTGCCCGCCACTATCAGTTGGTTGGCAGCCTTGACGGTCTGTCCGGCGCCGTTGGGTCCGACGTGCACGATGGTCTTGCCGACGATGTCGAGGATTGGTTTAGCGGCGCCGAAGTCGTCGGCGCTGCCGCCGACCATGATCGACAGTGACGCGCTTTTGGCGCCGGGTTCGCCGCCGGAGACCGGGGCGTCGATCAGCCGCAAGCCCCGGCGGTCGGCTTCCTGGGCGAGCTGAGCGGTGACATCGGGGCGGATCGAGGAGAAGTCGATCACCAGGGTGCCGGGTTGCGCATGGGCGAAAACACCGCTCTCGCAGAGCAACACGTCTTGCACATCGGGCGAGTCGGGCACCATGACGGCGACCACGTCGGCTTGTTTGACCGCCTCTTCGATCGACTGGGCCTCCGTGCCGCCGGCCTCGATCAGGGCCCCGGCCTTCCCCGGTGACCGGTTGTAGCCGGTGACGGTGTGGCCCGCCCGGGCCAGGTGGCAGGCCATCGGGCTGCCCATGATGCCCAGTCCGATGAAGCAGATGGCGCTCATTGAGTCCTCGTTCCTGCCGGCGTGGCCAGCGAGTCGGTGTTGACGCCGCCGCGTCCACGTTCGGACCGCGGCAGCCAGTCGAAGGTGTTGAGCCGGCTGGGCTTGTATTCGAGGCCGATGTAGCCGCTGTAGCCCTGTGCGAGCAATATGCCGACGTGCTCGTCCAGCGGGATCTCACCGGTTCCCGGCTCCCCGCGGCCGGGTGCGTCGGCAATCTGCACGTGTCCGATGTGGCCGGCGTAGGCGATCAGGGCCCGGGCCACGTCGTCGTCATTGGCGTAGAGGTGATAGAGGTCGGCGAGCAGTCGCAGGTTTGTCGTTCCGCTTTCGTCGTGGACCCGGTTGATGACGCGGACTGCGTCGACCGCGGTCTTGAGGGGGTAGCGCGGTGCGCCGCTGACCGGTTCGACAAGCACGGTCGCCCCGATGCGCGCCGCGGCGGCCGCCGCGTAGGCGAGATTTTTTGTTGCCACGTCGTCTTGGACCGCGGGGGCGACGCCGTCGATGCGGTTGCCGTAGAGCGCGTTGAAGGCCCCTGTGCCCAATTGTTCGGCGATGCCGACGGCGATCTGGACGTTGTTTCGAAAATCGGTTGACTGCGACGGGTCGGACAGGACTCCTCGGTCGCCGGCCGCCATGTAGCCGGCGAAGAAGTTCAATCCGCTCAGCCGGACTCCCGCGTTTTTGATGGCGCGCACGAAGGTATCCACGTCGGCGTCCGGTGGCGTCGCTTCGACGAAGGGCCACCAGAATTCCACCGCCTCGAAGCCCATCGCTCGGGCCGCGGCCGGCCGGTCCAGCACGGGAAGATCGGTGAACAGGATCGAGCAGTTCACCGTGTAGGTAGCAGAGGCCACGAGTGTCCTTCCGAGAGGAGATTTCGCATTGCGGAATTTATTCGTCGTATTACGGAATAAGTCAACGCGCCGGCCGACGATGCTGTCAAGGCTCGTGGCGGGAAGATCCACGAAACAAAGCTATTGATAACGCCTTTCGATCAACTGTGGACATACCCAGTGGCCCATAATGGATGGCGTTATGGCACTCGCTCATCGAGGCGCAGTCATGGAAACTGACTTCCATATAACGGAATTCTGTGAAGCCGACTCTGAGTGCCCGGGAAGGATTGAGTGATGACGTGCGTCGCGGGAAAGGCCGCGCCGTGAGCCGCAACATCGTGCTGGCACCCGACAAGTTCAAGGGTTCGTTGACCGCCGACCAAGCGGCGCGCGCGATGGCGCAGGGTGCGCGTCGAGCGGACCCGAACGCGGTTCCGGTTCTATGTCCGGTCGCGGACGGGGGTGAGGGCACCCTCGATGCCCTGGTGGCGGCCGGATTCGACCGGGTCGATGCTCATGCCACCGGGCCGACCGGTGCCGTAGTGCACACCGCCTATGCGCGCATCGGTGGACGCGCGGTCATCGAGATGGCTGATATCTGCGGCCTGCAGCGGCTTCCCGCCGGGACACCGGCGCCGATGACGGCGACCAGCTACGGGCTGGGCGCAGTGGTGGCCCAAGCCCTGGACGACGGATGCCGGGACATCGTGATCACCGTCGGGGGGAGCGCAAGCACTGACGGCGGTGCGGGGATGCTGATGGCGCTGGGCGCCGAGGTGCTCGATCGACACGGCAACCCGATTGGGTTGGGGGGTCGTGGGCTGGCCGACGCCGCCCGGCTCGATCTTCGCCGACTGCACCCGGCCGTCGGTGCCGCCACCTTCACCCTGGCCGCCGACGTGGACAACCCCTTGTGCGGGCCGCAGGGCGCGGCCGCGGTCTACGGGCCGCAGAAGGGGGTGCTTGGCAGTCAGATCGCCGAACTGGACCGCGGCCTTGCCCGATGGGCGGATCTGGTTGGGCCGGCCACGAACACCGACGTTCGGGACGCGCCCGGTGCGGGTGCCGCCGGCGGGACGGGATTCGCCGCGCTGGCCGTTCTCGGCGCGCGGATGCGCCCCGGCATCGAGATGCTGCTCGACCTCGTCGATCTCGACCGAAACCTGCGAGGCGCCGCCATGGTGATCACCGGCGAGGGCTCCCTCGATGAGCAATCATTGCGCGGGAAAGCGCCCGTGGGCGTTTCCCGAAGGGCGCAGACGCTGGGCATACCCGCCTTCGCGATCGCTGGGATATCGACGCTGACCAGCGTCCAAGCGCACGACGCGGGGTTCACTGCGGTCCACAGCCTCAACGAACTCGAGCCCGATCTGTCGCGCTGCACCAGGTACGCTGCGGAACTGCTCACCGTGGTAGCCGAACGGCTTGTCGGGGCGACCATCGCCGCACGTCGGGACGGTGCCCGCCCTATGCCTCGACCGCTCGCCTAGCCCCGCCGGTCCGGGACGGGCGCATCAAGTGCCGGCGTTCTGGGACAATGGCGGCCGTGGCCTTTACGCCGATATCCCTGACGCCGGGCGTCCTCACTGAGGCCCTGGTCGATCTCGGCGCTGTCGCGCACAACGTGCGGGTGCTGCGCGAGCATGCCGGCAAGGCCCAGGTGATGGCCGTCGTCAAGGCGGACGGCTACGGCCACGGGGCCGTCCAGGCCGCCCGCGCCGCTGTGGCCGCCGGGGCGGCGGAGCTGGGCGTCGCCACCGTCGACGAGGCACTCGCGCTGCGCGCCGAGGGGATCACCGCGCCGGTGTTGGCCTGGTTGCATCGGCCCGGCACGGACTTCGGGCCCGCGCTGCTGGCCGACGTCGAGATCGCCGTCTCGTCGGAGCGTCAGCTCGGCGAGCTGCTGGACGCGGCGCGCCGGACCGGCCGCACGGCGACGCTCACCGTCAAGGTCGACACCGGGTTGAACCGCAATGGCGTGGCTCCGGCTCAGTACCCCTCGATGTTGACCGCCCTGCGCCGGTTCGCCGCCGAGGATGCGGTCCGGGTGCGGGGGCTGATGTCGCACATGGTCTACGCCGACCAGCCGGAGAACCCCATCAATGATATTCAGGCGCAACGGTTTACCGAGATGCTTGCGCAGGCACGCGAGGCGGGGCTGCGTTTCGAGGTCGCGCACCTGGCCAATTCATCGGCCACGATGTCGCGCCCCGATCTGGCCTTCGATCTGGTGCGGCCCGGTGTCGCCGTCTACGGCCTCAGCCCGGTGCCCGAGCTCGGCGACATGGGACTGGTCCCGGCGATGACGGTCAAATGCCCTGTGGCGCTGGTCAAGTCGATACGAGCGGGGGAGAGCGTGTCCTACGGGCACACCTGGACCGCGACATGCGACACCAACCTTGCGCTGCTGCCGGTCGGGTACGCGGACGGCGTCTTCCGATCGCTGGGCGGGCGCCTCGAGGTGTTGATCAACGGCCGGCGGCGGCCCGGTGTCGGGCGGATCTGCATGGACCAGTTCGTCGTCGATCTCGGTCCGGGGCGCGTCGACGTCGTCGAGGGCGACGAGGCGATCCTGTTCGGGCCCGGCAGCAGCGGTGAACCCACCGCGCAGGAGTGGGCCGACATGCTCGGCACCATCCACTACGAAGTAGTGACCAGCCCGCGCGGGCGTATCACCAGAACCTACCGCGAGGCACGAACCGTTGAGCCCTGATGAAATCCGCAAGCGCCACAAGGGCAGGGCGTGGCTTGCGGGAGGTGCGGGGGTGACGGCCGTCGCCACCATCGTCGGAGCGTCGGCCCGCCGTTCGATGACCCAACGCGCGAGCGGGATCGAAGACCCCTATGCCGACGAGGATTTCGACCGCCTCGATGACGACGCCAGCTACGTGGTGACCACGCCGGACGGGGTGACCCTTGCGGTCCGCGAGGCCGGCCCGGTGGACGCCCCGTTGACCATGGTGTTCGTTCACGGATTCTGCCTTCGGATGGGGGCCTTTCATTTTCAGCGGACCCGGCTGCCGAACCGCCTGGGGCCGCGGGTGCGGATGGTGTTCTACGACCAGCGCGGTCACGGGCGATCCGGCGAGGCCGATCCCGAGACGTACACGCTGACTCAACTCGGCCAGGATCTGGAAACCGTGCTGCAGGCGATCGCGCCGCGCGGGGTGATCGTGCTGGTCGGCCATTCGATGGGTGGCATGACGGTGCTGTCGCACGCTCGCCAGTTTCCCAAGCAGTACGGTCGCCGCATCGTTGGTGCCGCGCTGATTTCCACTGCGGCCGAAGGGGTTTCCCGCTCTCCGCTGGGCGAGATCCTGAAGAACCCGGCGCTGGAAGCGATCCGGTTCACCGCGCGCTCCGCGCCTAAGCTGATGAACCGCGGCCGCAACGTGTCGCGCTCGTTGATCGGCCCGGTTCTGCGGGCCGCGTCCTACAGCGACCTGCAGGTCAGCCGTAGCCTGGACGCGTTCAGTCAGCGGATGATGAACGGCACCCCGATCCCGACCATGATCGGCTTTCTGGATGCGCTGGAACATCACGATGAAACCGCGGGGCTGTGGACATTGCTGCGCGTTCCCACCCTGGTCGCGTGCGGTGATCATGACCTGCTGACCCCGGACGAGTATTCGCGAAAGATGGCGGCCTGCATGCCATTGTCTGAGCTGGTGATCGTTCCCGGCGCCAGCCATTTGGCGCTGCTCGACAAGCCCGAGGCCATCAACGACGGGTTGGTCCGATTGGTCAAGCGCGCGGCCCCGGGCAAGACGGTGACAGCGGCCCGCCGGATGCGAGAACGGTTGCGGCGCCGTGTCTGATCGCGATGGCCGCGGCCCGCAGTTCGATAGTGGCGCCGTGACATGCGAGCGCGTCGAAGACACCGTCGCGCTGGGCGCCCGGCTGGGTGCGCAGCTGCGAGCGGGCGACGTCGTGGTGCTCTCCGGTCCGCTGGGGGCGGGAAAGACAGTGCTGGCCAAGGGGATTGCCGTCGCGATGGATGTCGACGGCCCCATCACGTCACCGTCGTACGTGTTGGCGCGGGTTCACCCGCCGCGCCGGCCCGGTGCGCCGGCGATGATTCACGTCGACATGTACCGGTTGCTCGACACCGGGCAAGGCGCCGATCTGCTGGGCGAGCTCGATTCGTTGGACCTCGACAGCGATCTCGACGACGCGGTCGTCGTGGTGGAGTGGGGCGAAGGTCTGGTCGAGCGTCTGGCCGAGCGGCATCTCGACATCCGGCTCGAACGCGTCAGCCACTCCGACGTGCGGATCGCGACCTGGCAATGGGCCGACAGCAGGGTCGATTCATGAGCCCCGCAGCGATCGTCCTCGCCCTCGACACGTCCACCCCCGCCGTGACCGCCGGGATCGTGCGGCTCGACGATCTGTCGGTGCTCGCCGAGTGCGTTACGGTCGATGCCCGGGCGCATGCCGAGCGGCTCACGCCGAACGTGGTTTCCGCCCTTGATACTTCGGACCTGACGATGAGTGATCTCGACGCCGTCGTGGTGGGCTGTGGCCCCGGCCCGTTCACCGGCCTGCGCGCGGGGATGGCCACCGCCGCCGCGTATGGGCACGCGCTGGGCATCCCGGTGCACGGCGTGTGCAGCCTGGACGCCATCGGGGTGCGCACCACCGGCGACATGCTGGTGGTCACCGATGCCCGCCGGCGCGAGGTCTACTGGGCGCGCTACCGCGACGGTGTCCGCACCCACGGCCCGTCGGTCAACGCCCCGGCCGATGTCGACCCGGGCACGGCTCGGGCGGTCGCCGGTTCGCCCGAGCACGCGAGCCTGTTCGACCTGCCGTGCTGCGAGCCCGTCTACCCGACACCGGCCGGACTTGTTGCGGCGGTGAGTGACTGGTCGGCTGAACCCGCGCCGCTGATCGCGCTGTATCTGCGTCGGCCCGACGCCAAGCCGTTGGCGGCGAGAAAATGACCGCGTACAGCGGACCTGTGACCCTGGGCGCGTTGATGCCGGCCGACGCGCAACGCTGCGCCGAGCTGGAGGCGCAGCTCTTCGACGGCGACGACCCGTGGCCCGCGGCGGCGTTCAACCGCGAATTGGCCAGTGCCCACAACCATTACGTGGGCGCGCGAATCGGCGAGACCCTGGTCGGGTATGCCGGTATCTCGCGGTTGGGTCGCAGGCCCCCCTTCGAGTACGAGGTCCACACGATCGGCGTCGACCCCGCATACCAGGGACAGGGCATCGGGCGTCGATTGCTCAACGGTCTCTTGGATTTCGCTGACGGTGGCGCCGTCTACCTGGAGGTTCGCACCGACAACGAGGCGGCCATCGCGCTCTACCACAGCGTCGGGTTCACCCAGATCGGATTGCGCCGACGCTATTACCGAGTCAGCGGCGCCGACGCGTACACGATGCGGCGGGAGGCCCTGTGACGCGCGTCGGCGACGATGCAGAGCGAAGCGATGAGGAGGAGTGGCGCAATTGACTACAGTTTTGGCAATCGAAACCTCCTGCGATGAAACGGGAGTCGGCATAGCGCGCCTCGACGCCGATGGCACCGTGACGCTGCTGGCCGACGAGGTGGCGTCCAGCGTCGACGAGCACGTCCGCTTCGGCGGCGTCGTCCCGGAGATCGCCTCCCGGGCGCACCTGGAGGCGCTCGGCCCCACGATGCGCCGAGCGCTGGACGCCGCGGGCTTGCAGCGGCCCGACATCGTCGCCGCCACCATCGGCCCCGGCCTGGCGGGCGCGCTGTTGGTGGGAGTTGCTGCGGCCAAAGCGTATTCGGCCGCGTGGGGGGTGCCGTTCTACGCCGTCAACCACTTAGGCGGGCACCTGGCAGCCGACGTCTACGAACACGGGCCGCTGCCCGAATGCGTGGCGCTGCTGGTGTCCGGCGGACACACCCACCTGCTGCATGTGCGGTCCCTCGGCGAACCGATGATCGAGCTGGGCAGCACCGTCGACGATGCCGCCGGCGAGGCCTAC
>NZ_JAFAUS010000460.1 GCF_019243155.1 Mycobacterium sp. | reverse complement strand
GGCTTCAGCGAGCCGACGTCCGGAATCCGCCATGGCTCAGAGCCGTTGGCGATGGCGCCGTCGGACAACAGGATCACCGGGGTGTGATACGACACCGCGATGCGCACCGCCTCCAGGGCGGTCTCGAAGCAGTCGGATGGCGACCGCGGCGCCAGCACCGCGACCGGCGATTCACCGTTGCGGCCGTACAGCGCCTGCAGCAGGTCGGCCTGCTCGGTCTTGGTCGGCAGGCCGGTCGAGGGCCCACCCCGCTGGACGTCGATCACCAGCAACGGCAGTTCGGTCATCACCGCGAGGCCCAGTGCCTCGGACTTCAGCGAAATGCCGGGCCCCGACGTGCTGGTGACGCCCAGCGCGCCGCCGTAGGAGGCGCCGATGGCCGCGCAGATGCCGCCGATCTCGTCCTCGGCCTGGAAGGTGATCACGTTGAAGTTCTTGTGCTTCGAGAGCTCGTGCAGGATGTCCGACGCCGGCGTGATCGGGTAGCTGCCGAGCACGACGGAGATGTCGGCCAACTGGCCCGCCGCGACGATGCCGTAAGCCAGCGCGGTATTGCCCGAGATCTGGCGGTATTCGCCGTTCGGCAGGGTCGCTCGCGAAACCTCGTAGGTGGTACCGAAGGCCTCAGTCGTCTCCCCGTAGTTCCAGCCCGCTTTGAGGGCCAGCACGTTGGCTTCGGCGATGTCGGGCTTGCGGGCAAACTTCTCCCTGATGAATTTCTCGCTGGTCTCGATCGGACGCCCGTACATCCAGGACAGCAGGCCGAGCGCGAACATGTTCTTCGCGCGCTGGCCGTCCTTCTTGGACGCACCGATCGTCTCGACGGCGCCGAGCGTCAGCGTCGTCATCGCGACGGAATGCACGACGTACTCTTCCAACTCGTCGGATTCGAGCGGGTTGGTTACGTAGCCGACCTTCGTCAGGTTGCGCTTGGTGAACTCGTCGGAGTTCGCGATCACCATCCCACCGCGCGGCAAGTCACCGATATTGGCCTTCAGGGCCGCCGGATTCATCGCGACGAGGACATCGGGCCGATCACCCGCGGTCAAGATGTCGTAATCGGCGATCTGAATCTGGAAGGACGAGACGCCCGGCAATGTGCCTGCGGGAGCGCGGATTTCGGCCGGATAGTTCGGTTGGGTCGCCAGGTCGTTGCCGAAAAGCGCTGCCTCGGATGTGAACCGGTCTCCGGTGAGCTGCATGCCGTCGCCGGAGTCCCCGGCGAATCGAATGACGACTTGCTCTAAACGCTGCCGATCGGACCCGTTCCGAGAAGTCCCATTTTGAGAATCTGACCCGGCTGCGCTGCCGTTCGGATCCACCTGTCCGACCTCCATTTGTTAACCCGATAGGCACTTGGCTGGAGCTTTAGGGTACGCGCCATTCGAACCGCTCCAGCGCCCTCGCGCTTGTGTGTCACTGGTAGTACCAATTATGGCACTGTTTTTAGGCAAGCATGGGTGTCTCTAACATGCTGCATACAGGGGTTTTGTGACTAAAGCCGAAGTCAGCGAGGGGATCGCGGGGCAGCTAATTCAAAACTGTGGTATTGGTCACTTCCGTCCGTAAGCAGCGAACGTCTCACTAATTGCGGGGCGCGGTTTCCGGCATCGCGACCAGGTACAAGACGAAGCCCGCCGCCGCGAGGGCGCCGAGCGAGGCGAAGGCCGCGTTGTAGCCGGCCGCGACCACGACCGAGCCCGCAACGAGATTCGACACAGAGGCACCGATGCCCGTCGCGGCGGTCACCGCGCCGAGGCTGATGTTGAAGCGCCCGGTTCCGTGCGTCACGTCCTGCACGACGAGCGGGAACAGAGCACCGAATACGCCGGCACCGACGCCGTCCAGCAGCTGCACACCGACCAACCAGTACGAGTTGGCCGAGAGCGTGTAGAGAAATCCGCGCGCAGCCAGGACGGCGAAGCCGAGCAAAAAGATCGGCTTTCGACCCCACGAGTCGGCCTTGGCTCCGGCGATATAGGCCACCGGCACCATCACGACCTGGGCGGCGACGATGCAGCCGGCCATCAGCGCGGTCCCGACATCTTTGTTGTGCAGCGCCAGCAGTTGGCCCACCAGGGGCAGCATGGCCGCGTTGGCGAAATGGAACGCGATGACCGTCGCGGCGAAGATCATCAGCCTGCGGTTGTGCAGTAACACCGTCAGCCGCGACGGCGTTGTCGACGGTTCTCCGGTGGTGTGATCCATCCCCCGGGCGACGTCATGATCGATCGCATCGGCCGGAATCCGCAGCGTCGCAAGCACACTGGCGGCCGCCATGGCGGCGAGCACCCAGAACACCACGACGGGTCCGAAGAAGTAAGCCAAGCCACCGGTGATGGCCGCCGCCGACGCATTCCCCGCGTGGTTGAACGACTCGTTTCGCCCGACCCGCCGCGCGAACAACCGCGGACCGACGATGCCCAGGGTGATCGCGGCCAACGCCGGGGCGAAAAGCGAGCCGGCGATCCCGGTGAGGGCCTGCAGCACCGAGATCGGATAGAGCGTTGGAAACAACGGCATTGCCAGCGATACGGCGGTGATGGTCAATGCGGCGACGATGATCAGCGCCCGCTTGGCCGTGCTCCTGTCCACCAAAGCGCCGGCCGGCGCCTGCGCGACGATCGCCCCGATGCCGCCGGCCGCCATCACGAAGCCGATCGACGCCTGATCCCAGTGGTGGGTCAGCAACAGATATATCGACAGGTATGGCCCCAGCCCGTCGCGCACATCGGCCAACAGGAAATTCAGGACGTCCAGCGAATGCGCCAGTCGAGGCGCAAGGGCGTCGCTGGTTTGCAGGGGCGTGCGCGAGTGCTAGCTAGGCGCTCTTGTCGCGACGCTCGGTGCGCGAGGGCTTTCGCGGCACGATCGTCGGCAAGACGTTGTCCTGCACGGTCTCCTTGGTCACTACGACCTTGGCTACGTCGTCGCGGCTCGGGATGTCGTACATGACGGGCAGCAGGACTTCTTCCATGATCGCCCGCAGGCCACGAGCGCCGGTGCCGCGGTGAATCGCTTGGTCGGCAATCGCTTCCAGGGCGTCGTCGGTGAATTCCAGCTCCACGTTGTCCATCTCGAACAGGCGGGTGTACTGCTTGACCAACGCGTTCTTCGGCTCGGACAGGATCTTGACCAACGATTCGCGGTCCAGGTTGGTGACCGAGGCGACCACCGGAAGGCGACCGATGAACTCGGGGATGAGACCGAACTTGATCAGGTCCTCGGGCATGACCTCGGCGAAATGGTCGGTGGTGTCGATCTCCGCCTTCGAGCGAACCTCGGCGCCGAAGCCCAGACCCCGCTTGCCGACGCGCTCGTAGATGATCTTCTCGAGGCCGGCGAACGCGCCCGCGACGATGAACAGCACGTTGGTGGTGTCGATCTGGATGAACTCCTGGTGCGGGTGCTTGCGCCCGCCCTGCGGGGGCACCGAGGCCTGGGTGCCTTCCAGGATCTTCAGCAGGGCCTGCTGCACGCCCTCGCCGGAGACGTCGCGGGTGATCGACGGGTTCTCGCTCTTGCGGGCGATCTTGTCGACCTCGTCGATGTAGATGATGCCGGTCTCGGCGCGCTTGACGTCGTAGTCGGCAGCCTGGATCAGCTTGAGCAAGATGTTTTCGACGTCCTCACCGACGTACCCGGCTTCCGTCAGGGCGGTGGCGTCGGCGATGGCGAACGGAACGTTGAGCATCTTGGCGAGCGTCTGGGCCAGATAGGTCTTGCCGCAACCCGTCGGCCCGAGCATCAAGATGTTGGACTTCGTCAGCTCGACGGGCTCGTGCCGCGAGTCGCGGCCCTTCTCGCCGGCCTGAATCCGCTTGTAGTGGTTGTAGACCGCGACGGCGAGCGTGCGCTTGGCAGTGTCCTGCCCGATGACGTATCCCTCGAGGAATTCCCGGATCTCGACCGGCTTGGGGAGTTCGTCGAGTTTTACGTCGTCGGCGTCGGCGAGTTCCTCTTCGATGATCTCGTTGCAGAGGTCAATGCATTCATCGCAGATATACACGCCGGGGCCGGCAATGAGTTTCTTGACTTGCTTTTGGCTCTTCCCGCAGAACGAGCACTTCAGCAGGTCACCGCCGTCTCCGATGCGCGCCATGGTGCTTCAGGGCCTACTTCCTAATCGCCGTTCGTCGTGGTGTCCCGCATGTATCCCCCGACGCTACCCGCTTGGTCACGCCCGATGCGACCAATAACGCCGAATCGCGTCGGTGGTATTCATGCTTGTACGTCTGGATGAAACATATAGCCAGACGATGCCCGTCACTCGCGAAAGGCGCGCTTTGCGTGTCTTTGGCGTGTCGCAGTCGTTACCCGACCGAGGCTGTTGCGCGACGGACCGCTACTCCCGGTGGCGCCAACCAGAGCAAACGATCACCCGCGGTCTGGGCGGCCCCAAGAAATCACCCTACAGTGGCCGGGTGGAATTGGCCGGGAAGTTTGCATCGCCCAGCGAATTCGTGCTGCTCGACGGCGGTTTAGCCACCGAACTGGAGGCGCGGGGTCATGACCTGTCCGACCCGCTGTGGTCGGCGAAGCTGCTCCGGGACGACCCGCAGGCGATCGCCGACGTGCACGCCGCCTACTTTCGCGCGGGCGCCACGGTCGCTACCACGGCCAGCTACCAGGCGTCGTTCGAGGGCTTCGCGTCGCACGGGATAGCGCCGGACGAGGCCGCCGGGTTGCTGCGCCGCAGCGTCGAACTCGCGAGAAAAGCCCGTGACGAGGCGGAATCCGAGAGCCTCATGGTCGCCGCCTCGATCGGACCGTACGGCGCGGCGCTCGCCGACGGGTCGGAGTATCGCGGACGCTACGGACTGTCCGTCGCGGCCCTTCGACGATGGCACCGGCCCCGGTTGGAGATCCTGGCCGCCGCGGGCGCCGACGTGCTGGCGTGCGAAACCGTGCCCGATGTCGACGAGGCCGAAGCGCTCGTCGATCTGGTTCGCTCCGTCGGCGTGCCGGCCTGGCTCAGCTACACCATCGACGGCGACCGCACCCGCGCCGGGCAACCGCTCGCCGAGGCGTTCGCCGTGGCCGCCGGGGTCGACGAGATCGTCGCGATCGGCGTCAATTGCTGCGCACCCGACGACGTCCTCCCCGCGATCCGCGCCGCGGACATCGGCAAGCCGATCATCGTCTACCCGAACAGCGGTGAGCGTTGGGACGGCCGCGCCTGGACGGGCGAATCCCGCTTCTCGGCACGGCTCGCCCGCGAGTGGGCGGCGGCCGGTGCGCGCATCATCGGCGGGTGCTGCCGGGTGGGCCCGGCCGACATCGCCGCCGTCGCCGAAAACCGCTAGGCGGTCTGTGCGGAGAGCTTCCGGTACTCGAGAACCGTGTCGATGATCCCGTAGTCCTTGGCTTCGTCCGCCGTCAGGATCTTGTCCCGGTCGGTGTCCTTGCGGACCGTCGCGGCATCCTTGCCGGTGTGGCGGGCCAGCGTCGTCTCCATCAGTGTGCGCATCCGCTCGATCTCGGCGGCCTGGATCTCCAGATCCGAGAACTGGCCCTGGATCACGCCCTGAAGCGACGGCTGGTGGATCAGCACCCGCGCGTTGGGCAGTGCCATCCGCTTACCCGGGGTCCCGGCGGCCAGCAGCACCGCCGCGGCCGAGGCCGCCTGGCCCAGGCACACCGTCTGGATGTCGGCGCGCACGTACTGCATGGTGTCGTAGATCACCATCAGCGAGGTGAATCCGCCACCGGGCGAGTTGATGTACATGGTGATGTCGCGATCGGGGTCCAGCGACTCCAGCACCAGCAGCTGCGCCATGATGTCGTTCGCCGACGCATCGTCGACCTGGACACCGAGGAAGATGATGCGTTCCTCGAACAGCTTGTTGTACGGGTTGGACTCCTTGA
>NZ_JAFAUS010000474.1 GCF_019243155.1 Mycobacterium sp. | reverse complement strand
AGGGCGACGTGGGCCGCGGCCTTCGTGGACTCGGACTCGGTGAGGTCGCGAACGCCCAGCGCCGGCGACTCGATGCGGTGCTCAATTCCGGTGATCCAGGCCGGGTTTTCGCGCAGCTCGCGCGCCCGGTCGCCGGCCGCGAGCACGATCACGGCGGCGCCGTCGGTGATCGGCGCGATGTCGTGGCGCCGTAACGGATCCGCGAAGAACGGCCGTTCGAGCAATTCCCCGACGCTGATCGCCGGCTCCACCCGGTCCACCCGGCGGGCGTTCGCCCAGGAGTCGAATGCCACGCGCGCCATCTGCTCTTCGGTCCACTTGCCGGAGTCGAGCCCGAGGCGGGCCTGCAGTCCCGCCATCGACACCGAATCCGGCCACAGCGGCGCGACGGTGTAGGGGTCGGTCTGGCGCGAAAGGATCTGGCGCAGAATCCCGGCCGAGGACTTGCCGAAGCCGTACACCAACGCGGTGTCCACCTCGCCGGTCAAGATCTTGATGTAGGCCTCGTAGAGGGCCCAGGCCGCGTCCATCTCGACGTGCGACTCGTTGATAGGCGGAACCGCACCGATCGAGTCGATCGCCGAGATGAACGAAAATGCCCGTCCGGCAAGGTAATCGGACGAACCGGAGCACCAGAAGCCGATGTCGGCCTGGTTGATCCCGAGCTCCTCATAGAGCTGGTGGAAGCATGGAATCAACATCTCCACGCCGTTGGTGGTGCCGTCGGTGCGGCGTACGTGCGGGGCGTGGGCAAAGCCGACAACCGCAACGTTGCGTTCGCTCATTGCAAGTAAACCCTTTACAGGTGGTGCTTGTAGGTGTCGTATTCGGCGTCGGGTTCCCCTGTCGGCCGGAAGTACTCGATGTTGTCGATCCCAAAACCCCACTCGTCGCGAGGTTTCCAGACCGCCTCGACGCGCATCCCCATCCGCACGTCGTGCGCGTCGATGTCGGCGACCAGGTGCAGGAACGGAATGTCGGAACCGTCCAGCAGCACGTAGGCCGCCACGTACGGCGGCTTGATGCGCTGACCCTGGAACGGGATGTTGATGATCGCGAACGTCGTCACCGTGCCCTTATCGGGCAGTTCGACGAAATCGGTTGTGGGATGGCCGGTTGCCGGGTCGGCGCCGTGCGGCGGGAAGTAAACCTTTCCCTTCTCGCCCGTCCGGGCGCCCAGCAGCTTGCCCTCGGCGATGGCGCGCAGGTATGCGCTCTCCTCGTGCGAGGCGGTGTGCTGAATGGTCAGCGAGATCGGCGTGACGATCATGGTCACCGGATCTTGTTCGCCCGCAGATTGTTCCGTCACCGGCTCGGCTTCGTCACCGAGTGCGAAGTACGCGATGTCGGTGATGGCCCCGACCGTCTCGTCGGCCCAGTGCGCGTGCACCCGGGTTCCGCTGCGGATCGCCTTCGGCTCACCCGCATCCACCGCGTGCATCATCGGGGTGTCCGCGCCGTCGAGCTTGATCAGCGCCCACGCGAACGGCCGGTCCAGCGGCTGGCCCTCGATCGGGTCGGGCTGCCATGTCCAAGACACGACGGTGCCGACGCTGGATACCGGTACCATCTCGCCCAGCGGCTCATAGGTAACCGGGTCATATTCCGCCGGCGGGACATGCACGCGGCCATCGGATCCGCGCACCCCGAGGATGTGGCGCTCACGCAAGGCGGTGAAGAACTTGCCTAGCGTGGGGCCGACCGAACGGGTGTAGTCGAAGGACAACGTTAGTGGCGCGGAGAGCGGTGGCTCAGGATTATTAATCAAGGTCGGGCTGCTCGAGCTGGCTGTCACGCCATCGAGTAGAACAGGTTCTAAGAATCGTTTCAATATCGGGTCCGGTCTAGGTGGGAAGGGCGCAGAAATGAAGCTGGGATTGCAGCTGGGATATTGGGGCGCTCGGCCGCCGGAGAACCATGCGGAACTCGTGGCAGCCGCGGAGGCAGCGGGATTCGACTCCGTCTTCACCGCCGAGGCATGGGGATCCGACGCCTACACGCCGCTGGCCTGGTGGGGTTCGTCGACCTCCCGCGTGCGGCTGGGCACCTCGGTCGTCCAGCTCTCCGCGCGCACCCCGACGGCATGCGCGATGGCCGCCCTGACGCTCGACCACCTCAGCGGCGGACGGCACATCCTCGGGCTCGGCGTCTCCGGCCCGCAGGTGGTCGAGGGCTGGTACGGCCAATCGTTCCCCAAGCCGTTGGCCCGCACCCGCGAATACATCGACATCATCAGGCAGGTGTGGGCCCGGGAGAAGCCCGTGACCAGCGCCGGCCCCCACTACCCGCTGCCTTTGAAGGACGGGGCCCGGCGACCGGTTACGGGCCTGGGCAAGCCGCTCAAGCCCATCACTCATCCGCTGCGCGCCGACATCCCGATCTTCCTGGGCGCCGAAGGGCCGAAGAACGTGGCGCTGGCCGCTGAGATCTGCGACGGCTGGCTGCCCATCTTCTACACCCCGCGACTGGCCGACATGTACAACGAATGGCTCGACGAAGGGTTCTCGCGGCCCGGCGCCCGTCGTTCCCGCGAGGACTTCGAGATCTGCGCGACCGCCAACATTGTCATCACCGACGACCGCAGCGCCGCCTTCGCGGCCATGAAGCCCTACCTCGCCCTCTACATGGGCGGCATGGGCGCCGAGGACACCAACTTCCATGCCGACGTCTACCGGCGGATGGGCTACGCGGAGGTGGTCGACGAAGTGACCGCTCTGTTCCGGTCCGACAAGAAGGACAAGGCCGCCGAAATCATCCCCGATGAGGTGGTCGACGACGCCGCGATCGTCGGCGATCTGGACTACGTGCGTAAGCAGATCAAGGTCTGGGAAGCCGCTGGTGTGACCACGATGGTGGTGTCCGGTCGCAATACGGAGCAGGTCCAAGAGGTGGCGTCCCTGATCTGACCGCTGCTTGCCTCCGCTTAGAACACGTTCTAAATTGACCGGATGACAGCCTCGCAGCACACCATCGCGGGCACGGTGATCACGATGCCTGTGCGGATCCGCAGGGCCGAGCAGCACATGGCGATGTTCTCGGTCGACGCCGACGCCGCACAACACCTGATCGACTACAGCGGCTTGCGGGTCTGCCGCTTTCTTCCTGGGCGTGCACTCGCGGTCCTGATGCTGATGCACTACATCGACGGCGACCTCGGCCGGTACTACGAATTCGGCACCAGCGTCATGGTCAACCCACCCGGGTCGAGTGCGAGCGGTCCGCGCGCCTTGGCGTCGGCCGGCGCCTTCATCCACCACCTGCCCGTCGACCAGGAATTCACCCTGGAAGCAGGCACCAAGATCTGGGGTTACCCGAAAGTGATGGCGGACTTCACCGTTCGAGAAGGTCGTCAGTTCGCGTTCGACTGCGCGATAGACGGGCAACTGGTAATCGGCATGGAGTTTCGCCGCGGTCTGCCGATCCGGCTCACGCCGCGAGAGCAGGTGCAGCGCAGCTACTCGCACCGCGACGGGGTCACCCGCGAGACCGCCTTCGAGCACACGCTGGACGGCGTGCGCACCCGATTCGGCGGAGTGCGCATCAGGCTGGGTGATCACCCCTATGCGAAAGAATTGGCGTCGCTTGGTCTTCCGAAGCGCGCGATGCTGTCCAGCTCCACTGACCACGTACAAATGACATTCGGCGACGCGCAGGAGATCTCATGACCGTTATTGGAAAAGGGACCATTCCCGACTCGATCCGCAACATCGATCTCACCGACGGCAACTTCTACGCCGACCGACCGACCTCGCGCGAGGCGTATCGGTGGATGCGCGCCAACCAGCCGGTGTTTCGGGATTGCAACGGGCTGGCCGGTGCGACGACCTACCAAGCCATCCTCGACGCCGAGCGCAATCCGGAGTTGTTCTCCAGCACCGGCGGAATCCGTCCCGACCAGCCCGGCATGCCCTACATGATCGACATGGACGACCCGGCACACCTGGTGCGGCGCAAGCTCGTCAACGCCGGCTTCACCCGCAAGCGGGTCAAGGAGAAGGAGCCGTCGATCGGGCGGCTCTGCGACGCTTTGATCGACGCCGTGTGCGAGCGGGGCGAGTGTGACTTCGTCCGCGACATCGCCGCGCCACTGCCGATGGCGGTGATCGGCGACATGCTCGGCGTGCTGCCGCAAGAACGAAGCAAATTGCTGCAGTGGTCGGACGACCTGGTCTGCGGGTTGAGCTCGCACATCGACCCGACCTCGGAGGTGGCCCAGAAAGTGATGGGTGCGTTCGCCGCGTACACCGCCTTCACGATGGAGATCATCACCAAGCGGCGCGCCGAACCGACCGATGATCTGTTCTCCATCCTGGTCAACGCCGAGGTCGACGGGCAGCGGATGTCCGACGACGAGATCGTCATGGAGACACTGCTGATCCTCATCGGGGGCGACGAGACGACGCGCCACACCCTGAGCGGCGGGATCGAGCAGGTGTTGCGTCACCGCGACCAGTGGAACGCTGTGGGGCGTGACCCGTCGTTGCTGCCTGGCGCGATCGAAGAGATGCTGCGCTGGACGTCGCCGGTGAAGAACATGTGCCGAATATTGACCGCCGACACCGACTTTCACGGCACGCAGATGCGTGAGGGCGAGAAGGTCATGCTGCTGTTCGAGTCGGGCAACTTCGACGAAACGGTGTTCGAAGACCCCGACAACTTCGACATCCGGCGAAACCCGAACAGCCACATGGCGTTTGGCTTCGGTACCCACTTCTGCCTGGGTAACCAGCTGGCCCGTCTGGAGCTGTCCATGATGACCGAGCGGGTGCTGAAGCGCCTGCCGGATCTGCGGCTGGCCGAGGACGACTCGTCGCTGCCGCTGCGTCCGGCGAACTTCGTCAGCGGTCTGGAAGAGATGCCGGTAGTGTTCACCCCCACCGCGCCGCTACTCGGCTGACCCCGGACTTGCGCCGAGCGCAACGCCACTGCGGAAAATCGTTGAGAATTCAGCAGTGGCGTTACCCTCGCGATCCAGCCTTACTTGTTCTGGAAGTTGGGCTTGCGCTTCTCGGCGAACGCCCGCGGGCCTTCCTTGGCGTCGTCGGACAGGAACACCTTGATGCCGATCTGGGTGTCGATCTTGAAGGCCTCGTTCTCGTTCATGCCCTCGGTCTCGCGGATCGCCCGCAGGATCGCCTGCACGGCCAGCGGGCCGTTGTTCTCGATCAGCTTGGCGATTTCCAGCGCCTTGGTCAGGGCCTGCCCGTCGGGCACCAGGTACCCGATCAGACCCATCTCCTTGGCCTCCGCGGCGGTGATGTGGCGGCCGGTCAGCAGCAGGTCGCACGCGACCGTGTAGGGAATCTGGCGCACCAGGCGGACGGCGGAGCCGCCCATCGGGTACAGGCTCCACTTGGCCTCCGAGATGCCGAACTTGGCGCTTTCGCCGGCGATGCGGATGTCGGTGCCCTGCAGGATCTCGGTGCCGCCGGCGATCGCGGGGCCTTCGACGGCCGCAATCAGCGGTTTGGTCAGCCGCCGCCCCTTCAGCAACGCGTCGATGCGTGACGGGTCGTAGCTGCCATCCTTGAAGGACTCTCCCGGCGGTTTTTTGGTTGCTGCCTTGAGGTCCATGCCGGCGCAGAAGTAGCCACCGGCGCCGGTCAGGATGCAGCACCGGATGTCTGGATCGTTGTCGACGCGGTCCCAGGCCTGGACCATGATTTCCATCATTTCGGTGCTCAGCGCGTTGCGCGCGTGCGGCCGGTTCAGCGTGACGATGAGCGTGTGACCGCGCTGTTCAACCAGTGCGTCTGGTTCATCGGGGCCCGACTGTTCGTTTGCTGGAGCTTCGGCCACGGCTATCGCCTTTCCCTCGACGTTGAGCACGAACTTGTCAGGAAATGTAACACGTTCTAATTTGGTGGCCGTGGCCCTGAATATTGCCGATCTCGCCGAGCACGCCATTGACGCTGTGCCTGACCGTGTCGCCCTCATCTCCGGCGACGAGCAGTTGACCTACGCCGAACTCGAGGAGAAGGCCAACCGCCTTGCGCACTACCTCATCGATCACGGCGTCAAGAAGGACGACAAGGTCGGCCTGTATTGCCGCAACCGCATCGAGATCGTCATCGCGATGCTCGGCATCGTCAAGGCCGGCGCCATCCTGGTCAACGTCAACTATCGCTACGTCGAGGGCGAGCTCCGCTACCTGTTCGACAACTCCGACATGGTCGCGGTGGTCCACGAGCGTCAGTACGCCGACCGCGTCGCCAACGTGCTTCCGGACACGCCCAACGTCAAGACCGTCCTGGTCGTCGAGGACGGCAGCGACGACGATTTCGGCCGGTACGGCGGTGTCGAGTTCTACTCCGCGATCGCGGAGGGCTCACCCGAGCGCGACTTCGGCGAGCGCAGCGCCGACGACATCTACCTGCTCTACACCGGCGGCACGACCGGTTTCCCGAAGGGCGTGATGTGGCGCCACGAGGACATCTACCGCGTGCTCTTCGGCGGAACGGACTTCGCGACGGGCGAATTCGTCAAGGACGAGTACGACCTGGCCAAGGCCGCCGCCGCCAACCCCCCGATGATCCGCTACCCGATTCCGCCGATGATCCACGGCGCCACGCAGTCGGCCACCTGGATGTCGATCTTCTCCGGTCAAACCACCGTGCTCGCACCGGAATTCAACGCCGACGAGGTGTGGCGCGCGATTCACGACCACAAGGTCAACCTGCTGTTCTTCACCGGTGACGCGATGGCTCGGCCGCTGCTCGATGCGCTGCTCGCCCACCAGGATGCCGGCAACGAATACGACCTGTCGTCGCTGTTCCTGCTCGCCAGCACCGCGGCACTGTTCTCGCCGAGCATCAAGGAGAAGCTGCTCGAGCTGCTGCCCAACCGCGTCATCACCGACTCAATTGGCTCCTCGGAGACCGGGTTTGGCGGCACCAGCATCGTCGCCAAGGACGCGCCGCACAGCGGCGGTCCGCGCGTGACGATCGACCACCGCACCGTCGTCCTGGACGACGACGGCAACGAGGTGACGCCCGGCTCGGGCGTGCGTGGCTTCATCGCCAAGAAGGGCAACATCCCCGTCGGCTACTACAAGGACGAGAAGAAGACCGCCGAGACCTTCAAGACGATCAACGGCGTCCGTTACGCCATCCCCGGCGACTTCGCGACGGTCGAGGAGGACGGCACCGTCACGATGCTCGGCCGCGGCTCCGTCTCGATCAACAGCGGCGGCGAGAAGATCTACCCCGAAGAGGTCGAGGCCGCGCTCAAAGCCCACCCTGACGTCTTCGACGCCCTGGTGGTCGGCGTGCCCGACCCGCGTTACGGCCAGCACGTGGCCGCCGTCGTGCAGGCCCGGCCGGGGTCGCGGCCGTCGCTGTCCGACTTGGACGGATTCGTTCGCTCCGAGATCGCGGGATACAAAGTGCCGCGCAGCCTTTGGCTGGTCGACGAGGTGAAGCGCTCGCCCGCCGGCAAACCGGACTACCGCTGGGCCAAGGAGCAGACCGAGGCCCGCCCGGCTGACGACGTGCACGCCGCGCACGTCACTGCGTGACGGATTTCGTCAAAAGTCACTCCGGCGCACCCGCCGGTTTCTTCGCCTGTGAAGCCGCCGGGCTGCGATGGCTCGCGAGCGTCGACGGCGGTGTGCCGTGCGCGCGGGTCGTTTGCGTAGATGACACGAGCTTGACCCTGCAGCGGCTCGAGTCGGCGGCACCGGGCCCCGAGGCCGCTCGCGTGTTCGGCGGCCGGCTGGCCGTGACGCATGACGCCGGTGCACCGGAGTTCGGCGCAGGGCCCGACGGCTGGGACGGGCCGGGGTTCTTCGGACCGCTGTCGCAGCCACTGCCGATGTCGCTGCGGCGGCATAAACGCTGGGGCGGCTTTTACGCCCAGGAGCGGCTGGCGCCGATGGCCGAGCTCGCGGCGGGGCTGGATGCGTCGACCCGGTCCGCGGTCGACTCGGTCGCGGCACGCTGTCGTGCGGGCGACTTCGACGACGACGATCCGCCCGCCCGGCTGCACGGCGATCTGTGGAGCGGCAACGTGATGTGGACCCCTGACGGGGTG
>NZ_JAFAUS010000350.1 GCF_019243155.1 Mycobacterium sp. | reverse complement strand
GCACCACATCGTCCTGGGGGACCATGCCCACCCTGCTGCGCAGCGACGCGTACTCCGCGTGAATGTTGTGGCCCTCGAACGTCACCGTGCCCGAACTCGGCGTGGTGTAGCCGGCGATCAGGCGCGCCAGCGTGCTCTTGCCGGCCCCGGATCCGCCGATCACGGCCGTCAGCGTTCCCGGGCGCGCGGTCAGCGAGATGTCGTCCAGCAGCTGTTTGCCGTTGTCGACGACGTACCGGACGTCGCGCACCTCCAAACCGCCTGTGCGGGCCGTGGTTTCGCTGCGTTTGGTCAGCGTGCCGTTGCGAAACACCAGGTCGACGTTGCCGATGGTGACGACGTCGTCCTCGGACAGAATCGCCGAACCGACCCGGGTGCCGTTGACGAACGTTCCGTTGATGCTGTTGTCGCGGATCTCGGTACCGAGCGCGGTCGGCACCAACGTCGCGTGCTGGCGCGAGGCCAGCACGTCCGAGACGACGATGTCGTTCTCGGCGGCCCGGCCGATCGTCATGGCGCCGGCGGTGCCGGCCGCCGACGACGCGCGCGGCGAGAGCAACTTCACAAACCGCGTCGCGAGGTTGGACACGTCACCGGTTTTGGCGTCGATCACGGTGAATTCGGCCGGCGGTGTCGCGTCTACATGCGGTGGAGCCGGGGCATCGGGTTGGGCCGGCATCGCCTGCGACCTGGCCGGCGAGCCCGCGTCGACCACGGTCAGCTCTTCGGGCGGTATCGCACGTGGCGGCACCGCACCGCGCGGCGGACCCGGTGGTGGAACCCGCGGCGGCGCCTGACGGGGTGGCGAAACCGGCTGCCGTGGCGGCGAATTTGGCGGTCTCGACGGCTGCCTCGGCGGCATCGGGCGCGACGGCGCGACGTTGGGTCCGCCCCGAGCGGGGTTGCGGCTCTGGCCTCCGGACTGGCCACGTGGCGGTGGTGGCGGCTGGTTGGGATTTGTTTGCTCAGGGACCGCGGTCCAGGTAAGGGTGGGTGGCCCGGATTCCGGGGTAGGCCTGATCCGGACCGGCCGGTTCGTCTGGCCCTGCTGCGGGCCGATGGCAAAGGTCAACCGCGGTCCGTGTGGATTGCCGACGTTGATGCTCTGACCGTCATGGATGTCGATGACCGGCATCCGGTAGCCGTTGAGATATGTCCCGTTCAGCGATCCGTTGTCAATTGCCAGCCATCGGCCTTGATCGAACCGGAGTATCAGATGTGCACGCGAGATCCGCGGATCCGCGATGCGCACATCGGCGTGTGCGTCGCGTCCAATGACCACCTCATGGCCTGCCGCGAAGGATCGTTGGGACCCGTCGTGCCGAATTGTCAGGATGGGCGGGGCGGGTCGAGTCACTACTCAAGTATCGGTCCGCGCGGCGAGTGCCCTCTATTGGACCCGCCTGTGACTTCGCTTTGTTTCGGGCTGGGTCTCGCTCCGGCCTCTCATAGCGGTTTCATAGCCTCCTGAGACCAACCGCCTACCCGTCTACGGCATTATTCGATCAGGAGGGGTGCAACGGAGATTGTGTCCGGACGGTGCCGAGCACACAGCCGTGCTGGGCGGATACCGAAACGGAGCAGAGGGCCCAATCGCGATGCACATGCCCACGGTGGCGCACCACGAATCTGATTTGCGGCGTGCGACACCCGGGCTAGTGCTTCAGACACGAGGGGGCGAGTCACGCATGGACGAGCACAAGGGGACGACCCGCCGCATCGGCGCGGGGCGCTGGCTGATGAGCAACCCGCGGCAGGCGCGGGAGGCGCTGCGCGCGGGCTTTTCCTCGCTGCCGTCGGCGACTTTCGCGCACCTGCTTCGCCACATTCCACCGGTCAGTTCGATACCCAACGCGGAAGCCGAGGTCGACCCCGCGCTGGCGCTCGAGCAGGACATCGTTGAAGCGAGCGAGCCGCGCGTACCGACCGGCGCGATAGACAGCGCCGAACCGTTCGCCGGCTACACGATCTTGCGGCAGTTGGGTGCCGGGGGCATGGCCGAGGTCTACCTGGCCCTGCATCCCAGGCTGCCGCGCCGCGACGTGATCAAGGTCCTGGCGGAGGCGGTGACCGCCGACCCCGAGTTCCGCGAAAGGTTCAACCGCGAGGCCGATCTCGCGGCCACGCTGTGGCATCCGCACATCGTCGGCGTACACGACCGTGGCGAATTCAACGGGCATCTGTGGATCTCGATGGACTACGTCTCGGGCACCGACGCCTCGCGGCTCGTCAAGGAGCGCCACGAAGGGGGAATGCCGCTCGACCAGGTGTGCGAGATTCTGCAGGCGGTCGCGGGCGCACTCGACTACGCGCACGACCGCGGCCTGCTGCACCGCGACGTCAAGCCGGCCAACATCCTGCTCACCCACCCCGAAGACGGGGAGCGGCGAATTCTGTTGGCAGACTTCGGTGTTGCGCGACACCTCGGTGATATCAGCGGCATCACCGAGACCAATGTCGCGGTGGGCACCGTGGCTTACGCGGCACCCGAGCAGTTGACCGGTTCACCCATCGACGGCCGGGCGGACCAATACGCTTTGGCCGCATCGGCTTTCCATCTGCTCACCGGTGCGCCGCCGTTCCGGCACACCAATCCGATCGCAGTGATCAGCCAGCACCTGCACGAAGATCCGCCTCTGCTCAGCGACTACCGCCCGGACTTGGCGGACCTCGATGACGTGTTCCGCAAGGCCCTTTCGAAAAAGCCGGAGGACAGGTTCGATCGGTGCCGCGCGTTCGCGGCGGCCATCAGCGAGCGGGTCGGCGATGGGTCCGACGCCCCGGCTCCGACCGCCTCGACGCCGCCCCGCCGGCCCGGAGCCCTCGGAGCCGTTGCCGCGATGAGTCATCGATTCTCGGCGAAGACTCGCTGGGCCACCGCGCTGATTTGCGCGGTGCTGATCGCCGTGGCGGCCACCTGGTCGATCCTCTACTCCTTCCAGCCGGATCCTTCCCAGCCCAATCCCGCGCTCGCGTCGAGGCCGTCGGTGCCGGCGCCCAGCGCGGCTCCCGCCAGGTCGGGTGGGCCGTCGCTCAACGGCACGTACCAGTTGACCTACGACCACAGCAAGCAGTCCGGCAATGGCATCGCTATCCGGTCCGACGGGGCCAACACCAACTGGTGGGCTTTCCGCTCGGCGTGCACCACCAACGGCTGCGCGGCCACGGGGACGCAGCTGGACGACGCCAAGCATCAGGCCGCCAGCAGCACCGATGGGGGCCACACGGACACGCTGCGCTTCATTGCCGGTTACTGGCAGGGCGCGCCGCAGCAGGAGCGAGTGGGCTGCACCCAGCCCAACGGTCAGGTCAGGGCCACCCAGCAGGAGACCGTCGCCTGGTCCTTGGCGCCGCAGGCCGACGGTTCGCTGCGCGGTACGGAGACCGACACCGTGCTGAGCAACGAATGCGGTGCGCAGGGAGCGGTGGTGCGGGTGCCGGTTGTGGCCACCCGAACCGGGAATGCGCCGACGGCCGTGCAGATCGCCGATCCGAACCAGGTCATCAGCACCTCGACCGCGCCCGCGCACGCCGTGCCGGCCGTGCTGGGCGGCTTATGCAGCGACGTCGACAAGGTCGCCTACGACCCGACCAACAACGAGCAGGTGGTCTGCGAGGGCAACGCCTGGGCCAAGGCGCCCATCACGATGGGCGTGCACGCGTCCGGCAGCACCTGCGACCGGCCGAACACCTCGGTCTTTGCGATGAGCACGTCGAACGACGGCTACCTGCTGCAGTGCGATCCGGTCACCCGCACCTGGACCCGGCCCGCGGGGTAGGCGCTGCCACGCGGGCTACTGCACGCGCAGGCCCGCGATGACGAGCCGCACCATGCGCCGCGCGTCGTAGTCGCCGTCGCCGTGCGCGCCGATGCAGAGGTTTCCGACCGCCCGCATCAACCCGTAAGCCTCGACGTCCGAGACGATTTCACCCGCCGAGATGGCCGCGTCGAGCAATTCGGCGACGACCGGAACGAGGCGGTCCAGGAAATACGCATGCAGGGTCTCGAATGCCGCGGAATCCGACCGCATGGCGCCGGCGAGGCCGTGCTTGGTGACGAGGAAGTCGATGAACTGATCGATCCAGGCGGTCAGTGCGGCCAGCGGTGAGCTGCTGTCCCGTAAAAGCGCCGGGCCGGCCTGCGCGCACGCCTCCACCTGATGGCGGTAGACCGCGACGACGAGGTCGGCCCGCGTTGGGAAGTGCCGGTAGATGGTTCCGATACCGACCCCGGCCCGGGTGGCGATGTCCCGTACCGGCGCGTTGACGCCGGATTCGACGAAGGCGGCGGCGGCCGCGGCAAGCAGCGCCTCGTTGTTGCGGCGCGCATCGGATCGCTTTTGGGGGACCGACTTCCGCGATTCTTCGTCGGTCACCGACCGTCACCTCGCTGCTCGGTTGAGAAATGGAACAATGTTCCGTAACGTCGTCACCGGAACCTTGTTCCGTTTGACGAATTGTAGAACGGCAATGGGGGATTCCATGGCCCGGACACCCGCCCCGCGGTTCGGCATAGCGACCGCGCCGCAGCAGGTCGACTACGACGACATCCAACGCGTGTGGCTCGAGGCGGACGGGGTCACGCAGATCGAGCACGCGTGGTTGTTCGACCATCTGCTGCCGATTGCCGGAGACCCCGCCGGGCCCATCTTCGAGGGTTGGACACTGCTATCGGCCATGGCCGCCCAGACGCACCGCATCAGGCTGGGCTTACTCGTCACCAGCAACCGCTTCCGTCCGCCGGCGATGCTGGCGAAGATCGCCACGACGGTCGACATCGTCTCCGGCGGGCGCCTGGACTTCGGGATCGGTGCCGGTTCCCGCCCTGGCCACCCGCTGGCCCGGCGGGAATACGAGGCGCACGGTCTGCCGTACCACGACTTCACCGACTCGGTGAACAGCCTCGACGAGGCGCTGACCGTGATCCGCCGACTGTGGACCGAGGCCGGGCCGTTCGACTTCGACGGCGCCCACGTCCGGCTCGCCGGCGCCTTCGGCAACCCGAAGCCCGCGCAGCAGCCGTATCCGCCGATCATGATCGGCGGCCGCTCGAAGCAACTGCTACGTGTCATCGCGCGGCACGGAGACCTGTGGAACATCCCGGGCGGCGACCTGGACGACGCGACCGCCCGCAGCGCGCTGCTGGACGAATATTGCGCCGAGATCGGCCGTGACCCCGCCGCCGTCACGCGGTCGATGCATCTCGGGGTGTCCTACGATCGGCCAGCGGACACCCGGGATGCGATCGGACGGGCCATAGACGCCGGTTTTAGCCACATCGTGCTCGGGTTGCCGGCTCCATTCCCCGTCGGGGTCGCCCAATGGGTCGTGGACGAGCTCGTCAGCCCGGTGGGATCGTGACCGGCGGCGCTTGTCGGTGTGCGGCTCTACCCTGGTGCCATGGCTTTTGCGACTGAACATCCAGTAGTCGCCCATTCGGAATACCGCGCCGTCGATGAGGTCGTGCGCGTCGGTGGCGACTTCGAAGTCGTCAGCCCGCACAACCCGGCCGGCGACCAGCCGGCGGCCATCGACGACCTGGAACGCCGGATCAAGGCGGGGGAGCGCGACGTGGTGCTGCTCGGTGCCACGGGCACCGGGAAGTCGGCGACCACCGCTTGGCTGATCGAGCGGCTGCAACGGCCGACGCTGGTGATGGCGCCGAACAAGACGCTGGCCGCCCAGCTCGCCAACGAGCTGCGAGAGATGTTGCCGCACAACGCGGTTGAATACTTCGTCTCGTACTACGACTACTACCAGCCCGAGGCGTACATCGCCCAGACCGACACCTACATCGAAAAGGACAGTTCGATCAACGACGACGTGGAGCGGCTGCGGCACTCCGCGACGTCTTCGCTGCTGTCGCGCCGCGACGTCGTCGTGGTGGCCTCGGTGTCGTGCATCTACGGCCTGGGCACGCCCCAGTCGTATTTGGACCGCTCCGTGGAGTTGCAGGTCGGCACCGAGGTACCCCGGGACGGGCTGCTGCGGCTGCTGGTCGACGTGCAGTACACCCGCAACGACCTGTCGTTCACCCGCGGATCGTTTCGGGTGCGCGGTGACACCGTCGAAATCATCCCGTCGTATGAGGAGCTTGCGGTGCGCATCGAGTTCTTCGGCGACGAGATCGAGGCGCTGTACTACCTGCACCCGCTCACCGGGGACGTTGTCCGGCAGGTCGACTCGCTGCGCATCTTTCCAGCAACTCACTACGTGGCCGGACCCGAGCG
>NZ_JAFAUS010000246.1 GCF_019243155.1 Mycobacterium sp. | reverse complement strand
GGTCGAGACCTCGACCAGCGCCTCGTCGACCGAAACCGAATCACCGACCTTCTTGAGCCAGCGGGTTACCGTGCCCTCGGTCACGGACTCGCCCAGTTCGGGCATCAGCACGGGCGTCGCGGACCCGCCGCCGGAACTCTGCGGCGCGGGCTCGGGCTGGGCTTCCTGCTGGGGCGCGGGTTCGGGTTCGGGTTCTGGCTGGGGCGCCGGCGCTGCTTCGGCCTGTGGCTCCGGCTGGCTCGGGGGCTGCGCGGCCGGCGCTGATCCGTCGCTGCCGTCGGCGGAGTCCCCGATCAGGGCCAGGTCGCCGCCCACCTCAACGGTGTCGTCCTCCTGGGCGATGATCTTGGTCAGCACGCCCGCGGCGGGCGAGGGGATTTCGGTGTCGACCTTGTCGGTCGACACCTCGACGAGGGGCTCGTCAAGTTCGACCGTGTCGCCTTCCTGCTTGAGCCAGCGGGTGACCGTCCCTTCGGTGACGCTTTCACCGAGTGCCGGCATCTGGACGGAGAAGGCCATCTCTTTTGACTCCTCGATCGCTCGTGGGTCGGGGCAGGTCGAACATCTCGCTTGCGGAAGCGCAAGCTTTGGGAAGTGCACGTGCAATCCAAAACTATCCTGTCACTGCTCCTCGGCCGGCACACATCCAGGGCGGACCGTGCGCGGCTGCCAGGCGGGCGCGAACCCGCTTGCTACCGTGTGGCCACTGCAGTCAAAGCGGGGAGGTCGGATGCCGACGTCAGAACAGCAATTCGTCGACAGCGCCGACGGCGTGCGCATCGCGGTCTATGAGGACGGCAATCCCGACGGACCGACCGTCGTCCTGGTGCACGGCTTTCCCGACTCCCACGTGCTGTGGGACGGCGTGGTCCCGTTGCTTGCTGAGCGGTTTCGAATCATCCGTTACGACAACCGCGGTGTCGGGCTCTCGTCGGCGCCGAAGGCGGTGTCGGCGTACGCCATGGCCCGGTTCGCCGATGACTTCGCCGCCGTCACCGCCGAGCTGAGCCCAGGGGCTCCGGTGCACGTGCTGGCCCACGACTGGGGCTCGGTGGGCATCTGGGAGTACCTGAAGCGTCCCGGCGCCGGCGACCGCGTTGCCTCCTTCACGTCGGTGTCAGGCCCGAGTCAGGACCAGCTGGTCGAGTACATCTTCAGCGGTCTGCGCCAACCGTGGCGTCCGCGCAGGTTCGCCCGCTCGGTCAGTCAGGCCCTGCGGTTCACCTACATGGCGCTGTTGTCGATCCCGGTGCTGGCGCCGCTGGTGCTGCGGTTGCTGCTGTCGGTCCCGGCGCTGCGGCGCAACGCGGTCGACAACATCGCCGACGAGCTGATCCATCACTCGCCGACCCTGGCCGCCGACGCCGCCCGGTCGATAAAGACGTACCCCGCCAACTACTTTCGCGCGTTCTCCCGGCGCCGTGAGGCGCCGGGCATCATCGATGTGCCGGTGCAACTCATCGTCAACACCCGGGACAAGTTCGTGCGGCCGTACGGATACGACGAGACCGGACGCTGGGTGCCGCGGCTGTGGCGCCGCGACATCAGGGCCGGGCATTTCTCGCCGATGTCGCACCCGCAGGTGATGGCGGCCGCGGTGCACGAATTCGCCGACCTGGCCGACGGCCGGGAACCCAGCCGCGCGCTGCTGCGCGCGCAGGTGGGGCGGCCCCGAGGCTCCTTCGGCGACACTCTGGTGTCGGTCACCGGCGCCGGCAGCGGAATCGGCCGCGAGACCGCGATTGCGTTCGCCCGAGAGGGGGCCGAGCTGGTGATCAGCGACATCGACGAGGCGGCCGTCAAGGCCACGGCGGCCGAGATCGTCACCCGCGGCGGCGTCGCGCACGCCTATGTGCTCGACGTGTCCGACGCCGACGCGGTCGAGGCGTATGCCGAACAGGTCAGCACCGAGCACGGCGTCCCCGACATCGTCGTCAACAACGCGGGTATCGGGCAGGCGGGGCGCTTCCTGGACACCCCGGCCGAGCAGTTCGACCGGGTGCTCGACGTCAACCTGGGCGGCATGGTGAACGGCTGCCGGTCGTTCGGGCGACGGTTGGTCGAGCGCGGCACCGGCGGCTACATCGTGAACGTGTCGTCGATGGCCGCCTACGCCCCGTTTCAGTCGTTGAACGCCTACTGCACGTCAAAAGCGGCGACCTACATGTTCTCCGACTGCCTGCGCGCCGAACTCGACGCCGCTGACGTCGGCCTGACCACGATCTGCCCCGGCGTCATCGACACGAACATCATCAACACCACCCGCTTCGACGCCCCGGCCGGAAAGCAATCGAAGCAGGTCGACGGCCGGCGCGGACAGCTCGGAAAGATGTTCGCGTTAAGGCATTACGGCCCGGACAAGGTCGCCAACGCGATTCTGTCCTCGGTCAAGAAGAAGAAGCCGATCCGGCCGGTGGCGCCGGAAGCCTATGCGCTGTACGGACTTTCCCGTGTCGCGCCGCAGGGATTACGCAATGCGGCGCGTATGCGCGTGATCTGACACGGCTCAGGTGGTCGAGATCGCCCCTCGACGCCCGGTTAGCAACACCCCGCCTATCGCGATGATCCCCAGCACGGTCAGCGGTATCGTCCACGCCCGTCGAGTGCCCACCGACGACTGGCATTGCGCGACGTAATCGGTGTGCGGAACGATCTGATTGAGGATCGGAACGTTGGCCACGCTTGTCTCGTTCGCGCTTCTGGCGGCGGAAAGATCAGTCGCGACGGCGTTTCCGCATCCGACGGAATGGCCGTTGCTATCCGAAATCGACACCGGCACCAGCAGGCCGATCACCCCGGCCAGCAACAGAACGGCGCCTACACCGAGGATCAACCTTCGCACCGTCATGACTTCGCCTTTCGTTGTTGAAGATTTCGACCGCTAGCAGATTAGCCACGTACACCCGCGGCAAAACGCGAAGTTCATTGGGTATCGCCTTTCAATGTGGGTATCCGCCGCATCAGTCGGGACGCATCGGTTCCAGAACTGAAAGGACATCGGGTGATCACTGCGACACGGGAGGTGGCCGCGCCCTGCGAGCGCGTGTGGGAGGTGCTGGCGCAGGGCTGGACCTACACCCAGTGGGTGGTGGGTAACAGCCGCATGCGCGCGGTCGACTCGAATTGGCCGGAGCCTGGCGCCACGATCAGGCACTCGATCGGGATCTGGCCGTTGGTGATCAACGATGCGACGGTGGCCGAGGAATGCGACCCACCGCACAAACTGGTGCTACTCGCCCGCCTGGGCCCGATGGGTGCCGCGCGGATAACGCTGCTACTGCAGGAGACCCCGCAGGGCTGCCGGGTGGAGATGATCGAAGTGCCTGTGAAAGGGCCGATGAGTCTCATCCCGAATTCCATCGCGTTGGCCGCGGCCTACCCGCGCAATCGCGAGTGCCTGTGGCGGTTGGGGGCTCTTGCCGAGCATCGGAAGCCAAGCCAGGTGACGTGATCGTGCGGGACGTCGCCGATGCCATCGTCATCGGTGCGGGGCACCATGGGCTGGTCGCCGCCTCGATGCTGGCCGACGCCGGATGGGACGTGCTGGTGCTCGAAGCCCAACCGGAACCGGGCGGTGCGGTTCGCAGCGCGGAACTGACACCGGGCTACATCACCGATCTGTTCAGCTCGTTCTACCCGATGACGGTTGCATCTCCGGCCATGGCGGCGCTGCACTTGGAGGACCACGGCTTGCGATGGTCCCGCGCGCCGGCTGTGGTGGCTCATCCACGCAGCGCGACCGACGATGACCCGCCGATCATTTACAGCGACCCGTCCCGCACCGCAGCGGAATTGGCGCGCCGAGAGCCCGCCGATGGCGAAAACTGGTGGCGCGCAGTGGATTTGTGGCAGAAGGTCAAGACGCCGTTGCTCGATGCCATGTTGTCGCCCTTCCCCCCGGTGCGCCCGCTGCTGCGGCTCTTGCGCAAACTCGGCACGGCGGAGGCCCTCAGGCTCGCGCGCCTGCTGGTCGAGCCCGCCAACATCATGGCCAAGCACCTGTTCGACGGCGAGGCCCCGCGAGTCCTGTTGCTGGGCAATGCCATGCACGCCGACGTTCCGCCCGACGCGCCGATCAGCGGCGCCATGGGTTTCCTGATGACGATGCTCGCCCAGGACTGCGGCTGGCCGGTGCCCGTCGGCGGCTCCGGTCAACTCACCGCTGCCCTGGTGAACCGCGCGCGCTCGGCCGGCGCGCAGATCGAGTGCAACCAGACGGTCTCCCGCATCCACGTTCGCGGCGGCCGGGCGGTCGGGGTGACGACGGACGAGGGCCGCACGGTGCGGGCGCGTCGTGCGATCGTGGCCGACGTGACGGCACCGCGGCTGTTCTGCGACATGCTGCCTGCGGATGTACTGCCGCCCAACCTGCTTCGTGATCTCGAACGGTATGAGTGGGATCCGCCGGTGGTGAAGGTCAACTATGCGCTGAACGGCCCCATCCCGTGGCGGGCGAAGGCCTTGCGGGGTGTGGGCACGGTCCACTTGGGAGCCGACGGCGACGGGCTGGTGCGCTGGATGGCCGACCTGAACACCCGAGTCGTGCCCGAGCATCCGTTCATGCTGCTGGGCCAGACCACAACGGCCGACCCCAGCAGGTCGCCGGCGGGCACCGAAAGTGTCTGGGCGTACACGCATTTGCCGCGCTACGTGGCCGACGACGCGTCGGCCGAGCGCCTCGCCGCGGCAGTCGACCGGGTCATCGAGGAGCATGCACCGGGTTTCGGCGCGGCGGTGATCGACCGGTTCGTGCAGCGCCCGTCGGACTTGGAGGCCAGCGACGCCAACCTGCACCTGGGCGCGCTCAACGGTGGAACGGCGCAACTGCCGCAAATGCTGGTCTTTCGTCCCGCGCCCGGGATGGGCCGAGCCGAAACCCCGGTGCGCGGTTTATATCTGGGCAGCGCGTCGGCAACGCCGGGAGGTTCCGTACACGGCGCCTGCGGTCGCAATGCGGCCGTTGCCGCGCTTGCTGCCCACGGTGTGACGGGCTGGCCCCGCCGCGCGATGACCCGAGCCGCGACTTCGCTGCTGACGAAGTAGCGATCGCTTAACCGTTTTCAGCTATGTCCTCGAGCACGGCGAACATGGTGCGGGTCGGCACGCCGGTGGCGCCCTTGGGGGTGTAGCCCCAAGGACTGCCGGTGTTGTACGCCGGGCCGGCCACGTCGAGGTGGGCCCAGCTCACCCCGTCGGCGACGAACTCGCGCAGGAACACCCCGGCCACCAGCATGCCGGCGAAGCGCTGCCCGCTGATGTTGGACAGGTCGGCCACCGTGGACTTCAGGTCGTCCTTGAGGTCGTCGGGCAGCGGCATCGGCCAACCGTTCTCGCCCGCACGCTGCGAGATCGCGGCAACCCGGTCGCGGAACTCCTCGCTGCCCATCACGCCGGGGATCCGGGCGCCCAGCGCCACCGTCTGAGCACCGGTCAGCGTGGAGGTCTCGATCAGATAGTCCGGGTTGTCCTCGCACGCCCGCACGATGGCGTCGGCCAGGATGAGCCGGCCCTCGGCGTCGGTGTTCTGTACCTCGACCGTGATGCCGCCGTACTGCGTCAGCACGTCGCCCGGGCGCTGCGCGGTCGCGGACGGCATGTTCTCGGCCATCGGCACGGTCGCGATCACGTCGATCGGCAGCTCGAGCTGCGCGGCCAGCGTCACCGTGGCGATCACGGCGGCGGCCCCGCCCATGTCGGAGGTCATGTGGTGCATCCCCGCCGCCGGCTTGATCGAGATACCGCCGGTGTCGAAGGTGACGCCCTTGCCGACGAGCGCGACCTTCTTGGCCTGCTTCGATCTCTTCGCGAGCTTGGACCCGCGGTGGATCAGCCGCACCAACCGCGGCGGCCGGGACGAGCCCTGCCCGACGCCGACAATCCCGCCGTAGCCGCCCTTCTGCAGCGCCTTATCATCGAGCACCTCCACTTCGAGGCCGACTGATTCACCCAAAGCCCTTGCACGCTTGGCGAATTCGGCGGGGAACAGGTGGCTCGGCGGAGTGTTGACGAAGTCGCGGGCGGTGGCCACCGCGGTCGCGACCGCGGCGCCGTGCGCGGCCTCTTTCTTGGCCTCCTTCGAGGAGGCGAGCACCGTGATCTTGCTTAGCCCTTTGTCTTTCGGCGCGGTCTTCTCGGTGCGGAAATCGGTGAACCGGTAGCTGCCAAGGATCAGGCCCTCCACGGCGGCCGAGCAGAGGCCCTCGCCCGGCAACTCACCCAGCGTGGTGAACACCGCCTCGGCGGGACCGAGCGATCGAGCGGCCACGCCCGATGCGCGGCGGACCGTGTCGGCCGGCCACTCGTCGCGGGGCTTGCCCAGGCCGACCGTGAGCACGCTCGACACCGGCAGCGACGGCACCACCAGCCGGTGCACCTGTTCGGCGCCACCGGTGGCCTCCAGCGCCCGCAGGGCGGATTCGATTTCGGTGACCGCGTCGGCGGGCAGCCCAGAGTCGAGTGACGCAACCTTGGCGCCCGGCTTGTCATCGTCGCCGGTAGAGACGACCGGGACGATCAGCACGGTGGACGCGGCGGCGCGGCGCGGTAGCGAGGAAGCGACACTAACGGACGGAGAGGCGTAACCGGGTTCTGTGCTCATCTGCAACACCCTAACGGCCCGTTAGTCGTGGCTGATTAGGGTGAAGTGTCGTGAGTAACGCAGCCGAGCTCCTCCACGGACCGCTAGAAGACTCCCACCGCCAATTGGGGGCCAGTTTCGCCGAGTTCGGCGGCTGGTTGATGCCCGTCTCCTACGCCGGCACCGTCAGCGAGCACAAGGCGACCCGCAACGCCGTCGGCCTGTTCGACGTCAGCCACCTCGGCAAGGCCCTGGTCCGCGGACCGGGCGCGGCGGAGTTCGTCAACTCCGCGCTCAGCAACGACCTGAACCGCATCGGGCCGGGCAAGGCGCAATACACGTTGTGCTGCACCGAATCCGGCGGGGTCATCGACGATCTGATCGCCTATTACGTCAGCGACGACGAGATCTTCCTGGTGCCCAACGCGGCGAACACCGCGGCGGTCGTCGAGGCGCTGGCCGAAGCCGCCCCGGCGGGGCTGACGATCACCAACCAGCATCGCTCGTATGCGGTGCTGGCCGTGCAGGGACCGCGATCGGCGGACGTGCTCGGCGAGCTGGGTCTGCCCGCCGACATGGATTACATGGGCTACGCCGACGCCACGTACTCTCAGGTGCCCGTGCGCGTCTGCCGGACCGGATACACCGGCGAGCACGGCTACGAGCTGCTGCCGCCGTGGAAGTCCGCGGGCGTGGTGTTCGACGCACTGGCCGCCGCGGTCAAGGCCGCCGGCGGCGAGCCCGCCGGCCTGGGCGCCCGCGACACGCTGCGCACCGAGATGGGCTATCCGCTGCACGGGCACGAGCTGGCGCTCGACATTTCGCCGCTGCAGGCCCGATGCGGCTGGGCGATCGGCTGGAAAAAAGACGCGTTCTTCGGCCGGGACGCACTGCTGGCGGAGAAGGAAGCCGGACCGCGGCGGCTGCTGCGGGGCCTGCGAATGATCGGCCGTGGCGTCTTGCGTCCGGGGCTCACGGTGCTCGCCGGGGACAAGCCCGCCGGGGTCACCACATCTGGCACTTTCTCCCCGACGCTGCAGGTCGGCATTGCACTGGCGCTCATCGACACCGACGCCGGTATCGAGGATGGCCAGCAAATCACCGTCGACGTTCGTGGCCGTTCGGTCGAGTGCGAAGTCGTGAAGCCGCCTTTCGTCGATGCGAAAACCCGTTAGCCGCCCCCGCTTCGGGGGGCAAAAGCGGTTTCGCAGTCAGAGATACAATCGGCGCCATGACCAGCGGCTCCCTTGAGTTCAAGGTTTCCCGATCGGCGAACCCGTTACCGGACGCCGAACGTGAATCCATCCTGGCCGAGCCGGGTTTCGGCAAATACTTCACCGACCACATGGTGTCGATCGACTACGACGAAGCGCACGGTTGGCACAACGCGCGCGTCATCCCGTACGGACCGGTCGAATTGGACCCGTCGGCGATCGTGCTGCACTACGCGCAGGAAATCTTCGAAGGGCTCAAGGCGTACCGCTGGGCCGACGATTCGATCGTGTCGTTTCGGGCCGAGGCAAATGCCGCGCGACTCCAGTCGTCGGCGCGGCGGCTGGCGATTCCTGAACTGCCCGAGGAACTGTTCATGGGGTCGCTGTGCCAGCTGATCGCCGTGGACAGGGCCTGGGTGCCCGCCGCCGGCGGCGAGGCGGCGCTGTACCTGCGCCCCTTCGTCATCGCCACCGAGCCCGGGCTGGGGGTGCGGCCGTCAAAGA
>NZ_JAFAUS010000061.1 GCF_019243155.1 Mycobacterium sp. | reverse complement strand
ACGTGCGGGAGTGGTTGGCAGGCATGACCACTGGGCACGTCGTCGACTACAACCCGGAAACGGACACTTACTCGCTGCCCGCCCACCGCGCGAGCGTGCTGACCCGCGCGGCCGGGCCGGACAATCTCGCGTTGGTCTCCATGATCTTTCCGCTGCTGGCCGAGGTCGAGCAGAAGATCATCGGCTGTTTCAACGCCGGCGGCGGGCTGCCGTACAGCGAATTTCCCCGTTTCCATGCGCTGATGGCCGAGCAGAGCGCGGTCGTCTACGACACTGCGCTCGTCGATGTGGTGCTGCCGTTGGTCGACGGTCTCGTCGAGCGTTTGCAGTCGGGAATCGACGTGGCCGATTTCGGTTGCGGCAGCGGCCACGCGATCAACGTGATGGCGCAGGCGTTTGGAGCCAGCCGCTTCACCGGCATCGACTTCTCCGATCAGGCCATCGCCGCCGGCGTCCGGGAGGCCGCCGCCCTGGGCCTGAAGAACGCGACCTTCGAAAGCCACAACCTCACGGAGCTGGACAAGGCCGAGGCCTACGACGTCATCACCGTGTTCGACGCGATCCACGATCAGGCCCAGCCGGCGAAGGTGTTGGAGAACATCTACCGCGCCCTGCGGCCCGGCGGCGTTTTGTTGATGGCCGACATCAGGGCGTCCAGCCGGCTCGAGGAGAACGTCGACGTCCCGATGAGCACCTACCTCTATACCGTCTCGCTGATGCATTGCATGACGGTGTCGCTGGCGCTGGACGGCGCCGGGCTGGGCACCGCGTGGGGGACGCAGCTGGCCACCGCGATGCTGGGCGACGCCGGATTCGACGACGTGCGGGTGGCCGAGATCGAGGGAGACCCGATCAACAACTACTACATCGCCAGGAAGTGATGGCGCAGATGGGGTCCGAAGGCTACGACGCCATCGTCGCTGACGACATCCAGCGGGGTGACAACATCGAATTCCCGTCCAATGACCCGGGGGTGAAGTGGTATGTGGAAGAAGGCAGGGCCTCGAAGCCCCCTTGCGATCAGCCGGGCGTGCAGTGGTACGTCGAGGAGCGAGTCGGAGAGGTGCTTGTCAGCCCGCTCGGCGATCTGCACACCTTCATCGTGAAAGAGGTCGGGGGGCCGGGGGCCGAAGTCGAGGTCCGAGTCAGGGGCCACGTGCCCGTCCGCCGCTACCACCGGAACCATTGAGTAGGTGAGCGCTCTCGACGCTGTCGACGACTGGCCGGTGCAGGCCGCCGCCGCTGCGGTGATCGGGCCCGATGGAGTACTGGCCACCCACGGAGATGTCGACCGGGTGTTCGAGCTGGCATCGGTGACCAAGCCGTTGGTCGCCCGGGCCGTGCACGTTGCGATCGAAGAGGGCGTCGTCGAACTCGACACGGCCGCCGGGCCGCCGGGGTCGACCATCCGCCACCTGTTGGCGCATGCGGCGGGGTTGTCGATGCTCACCGATCACGTGCTGGCCCCGCCCGGCATACGGCGGATCTACTCCAACTACGGCTTCGCCGTGCTGGGCCAGACCGTGGAGCGGGAGTCGGGAATCGAGTTCGGTGAATACCTGGCCGAGGCCCTGTGCCAGCCGCTGGGCATGAAGGCCACCCGGCTGGAGGGAGGCGCGGATGCCGCGGGCTTCGGGGCCACGTCGACGGTTGCCGACCTGTCGGCATTCGCGGGGGAGTTACTGCGCCCGACAACGGTCTCGGAGCAGCTGCACGCGGAGGCGACGGCGGTGCAATTCCCCGGTTTGGACGGCGTGCTGCCCGGCTACGGGGTGCAGCGGCCCAACGATTGGGGGCTCGGCTTCGAGATCAGGGACGCCAAATCCCCGCACTGGACCGGGTCACGCAACTCGCCGCGAACCTACGGTCATTTCGGCCAAGCAGGGGGTCTCATCTGGGCAGACCCCGAATTGGAGCTGGCCTTGGTGGTCCTCACGAACCGTGATTTCGGGGAGTGGGCGCTCGAACCGTGGCCGGCAATCTCCGACGCCGTGATATCCGAATACAGCTAATTGGAACTGCACACTAGCGCAACACGGGCATCACAAGGCACAATAGACACGCAAGACACATAAATAACCAAATTTTGCGCAAGCTGTCCTGTTTGCCAGGTCCACCAGGTCGTTGGGGAAGACGTCCCTCGTGGAACCGAAGGAGCAGGAAATGCGAGCGTCGAACCAATTCGCCGACGCGACGACTGGCGTGGTGTACGTGCACGCCTCTCCCGCGGCGGTTTGCCCGCATGTCGAGTGGGCGCTGTCGTCGTCCCTTGGGGCGAAGGCGAACCTCACGTGGACGCCGCAGCCCGCGATGCCCGGGCAGTTGCGCGCGGTCACCAATTGGGTCGGGCCCGTGGGCACCGGCGCCAAGTTGGCCAACGCGCTGCGCTCCTGGTCCGTGCTCCGTTTCGAGGTGACCGAGGACCCCAGTCCCGGCGTCGACGGCCATCGGTTCAGCCACACCCCGCAACTGGGCCTGTGGAGCGGGGCGATGAGCGCCAACGGCGACGTCATGGTCGGGGAGATGCGGCTGCGGGCCATGATGGCCCAGGGCGCCGACACCCTGGCCGTCGAGCTGGACTCGGTGCTGGGGACGGCGTGGGATGAGGCGCTCGAGGCCTACCGCGACGGCGGCGACGCCGGCGAAGTGACCTGGCTGAGCCGGGGAGTCGGCTAACTCTTTGCAGCGGGCCCCAGAATCCGCAACGCTCCCTTGACCGCGGAGATCTCGGCGGGAAGCGGGCACGCGAAGTCGCCGTCGGCATAGACGTTGATGCCCGCGCTGTCGACGTGAATCGTCTTCGCGCGGGCCGTGCTCACCTCGTCGAGATTGACGTGGGTGCCCTTCATCACGGTGGGAAACAGCCGGACCAGCTTGGTGCGCGACGCCTCGTGCACCATCGTGATATCGAGCAGGCCGTCGGTCCGGTCGGCGTCGGGACAGATCAACAAGCCACCGCCGTAGCTGCGGGTATTTCCGAAGGCCGCCAGGGTGATGTCGGCGTCGATCTCCTTGGTCCCGTCGAGCACCAGGCGAAACGGCAAGAGCCGCAGCTGCGACAACTCGGCGAGCATCGCCAGGTAATAGCGCAATCGCCCATGCGGCCAACGCATCCGGTTGGCGCGATCGGTGACCAGGGAATCGAATCCGGTGGCCGCCACGGTGCCGAACCATTTGTGGGCGCCGTCGGCCCACTGAAGCCGGCCCAGGTCAATCGTTTCCGTGCAGCCGTCGACGATGATGTCCGCGGCCGCCTCGGGATCCTTTGTGGGGATGCCGAATTCGCGCACATGGTCGTTGCCGGTGCCCGCAGGGATGATGCCGAGCGGAATTTCGGTCTGCGCCAACACCTGCAGCGCATTGGAGACGACGCCGTCACCGCCGGTCACCATCACCGCATCGGTGCCCTTCTCGATTGCCGCGCCGACCAGATGACGCGCGTCTTGCGCGTCGTCGCCGATGATTTCGACGACCTCGACACCCCGCCGGTGCAGCCGGGCGATCGCGAGCTGCGCGGCGCGTATCGCGGCGCCATGTCCCGAGGCGGGATTGGTCAGCGCGATGACCTTGGCGATCTCCCGAGTCACGGAATCAGCTTGCCGGGGTTGAGGATTCCGGCCGGGTCCAGCGTCGCCTTGACCGCTCGCAGGACCTGGACCCCCAACTCGCCCACCTCGTCGCGCATCCAGGGCCGGTGGTCGGCGCCGACCGCGTGGTGATGTGTGATCGTTCCACCGGTGGTCATGATCGCATCCGACGCGGCCTTCTTGGCGGCCTTCCACTGCTCGATCGGATTGCCGCGTTGCCCCGCGACGACGGTGAAGTACAACGAGGCGCCGGTGGGGTAGACGTGCGAGATATGGCACATCACCAGCGCCGCGGTGCCGCTCTCGGCCAGCGCCGTCGTAAGTGCTTCGGTGACAGCGGCTTTCAGCGCGGGAATGTTGGACCAGTCGGTGGCGGTTTCCAGCGTCTCGCACAGCGCGCCCGCCGCCAGCAGCGAGTCGCGCAGGTATGGCGCCCCGAATCGGCCCCGCTCCCACGCCTGGGCGGGCCCGTCGCCCAACGGTGTTCCGCCCTGGGCGGCCAGCAGCGCGCGGGTTTCGCCATGGCGGCTTTCGACGTGTTCCTTGGTCCCCTCGAACACCGTGATGCCCAGGCATCCGCCGGTGATCTGGTTTTCGCCGATCGACTCGGTGGTGGCGAGATTGATGCCGGTCTCCGCTTCATCCGAGAGTCGAATCACCGTGGGGCCGGTGGCATTCTGCGTGACAGCGCGCAGGGCGGCGGCCCCGGTCGCGAAATCGGGGAACGACCACGCCTCGTAGCGCACGGTCTCCGGGGCCCGGTGCACGCGCAGCCGCACGCGGGTGATGACGCCGAAGGCTCCCTCGGAGCCGATCATCAGCTGACGAAGGTCGGGGCCTGCCGCCGATTCCGGGGCGCGGCCGAGGTCCATGATCCCCACGGGGGTGACCACGCGCAGTCCGCGGACCATGTCGTTGAAGCGACCGTAACCGGCCGAGTCCTGCCCCGACGAGCGGGTCGCGGCGAAGCCGCCGATGGTGGCGTACTCGAAGCTCTGCGGGAAGTGCCCGAGCGAAAACCCTTGTGCACCAAGCAGTCGTTCGGCATCCGGCCCGGTGACACCGGCCCCGAAAACGGCTTGGCCGGATTCCTCGTCCAGGGAGATCAGCTTGTCGAAGCGGCGCAGGTCGAGGGAGGCCACGGCGTTGAACTCCGCGCGGACGGGGTCGAGCCCGCCGACCACGCTGGTGCCGCCGCCAAACGGGACGACCGCGATGCCGTGGTCCGAGCAGTGTCGCAGGATCGCGGCCACGGCGTCGTCGTCGGCGGGAAGCAACACGGCGTCGGGCGCGTCCTGTTCGGAGTC
>NZ_JAFAUS010000284.1 GCF_019243155.1 Mycobacterium sp. | reverse complement strand
GGTCCGAGGCGTTGCGGCGCTTTCAAAACATCTGAGTCACACGCGTGATCACTCCTCTCCAGCAACGCCGACGCCGTTTCCGTGAACGATTGCTGAATCACCCGTCCGCTGGCTGTGCGGCGTGCCATTATCGGCCAGTTCACAGTTCATGCTGCTCGGGAGACGATGTGACCCATTCGATCGTTCGGACGTTGCTGGTTTCGGGCGCCGCTGCCGGCCTGCTGGCGAGCGTGGGCGCCTGCTCGTGTTCGGTCGGGTCGTCGCACACGGTGAGCAAGGGCGACGTCGCCGGCCAGATCACCTCCAAGCTGACCGACGCCGCCGGGAACAAACCCGATTCGGTGAACTGCCCGGACGATCTGCAGGCCAAGGTTGGGTCGCAGGTGAATTGCGAGATGAAGGTCAAGAACCAGACCTTCAACATCAATGTGACCGTGACCAGTGTCGACGGCAAAGACGTCAAATTCGACATGGTGGAGACGGTCGACAAGGCGCAGGTCGCCAGCATTCTCAGCAGCAAGCTCACCGCGCAGGTCGGCAGGAAACCGGATGCGGTGACGTGCCCCGACAACCTGAAGGGCGTCGTCGGCTCGTCGTTACGGTGTCAGCTCACCGATGGGAACCAGACGTACGGCGTCATGGTGAACGTCACCAGCGTCGACGGCGGCGACGTCAACTTCGATTACAAGGTGGATGACCACCCGCAACCGGGTGGTTAGCGAGCAGCCTTCTTGCGCTCGATATCGGCCAGGGCGGCGGCCAATTCGGCGCGCTGTGCGGCCGAACTCTCCCAGGACAACTGGCGGTTCTTGACGACCTTGGCCGGCGCTCCGACCGCGATCGAATAGTCAGGCACCACACCGCGAACCACCGCGTGCGATCCCAGCACGCAGCCGCGCCCGACAGACGTGCCCCGCAGCACCGTCACCTTCACGCCCACCCAGGTGTCCGGGCCGATCCGGACCGGGGACTTGATGATGCCCTGATCCTTGATCGGCAGATTGATGTCGTCCATCCGGTGGTCGAAATCGCAGACGTAGCACCAGTCGGCCATCAACACCGAGTCACCGAGTTCGATGTCGAGGTAGGCGTTGATCACGTTGTCCCGACCCAGCACCACCTTGTCCCCGAACCGCAGCGAACCCTCGTGCGCGCGAATGGTGTTCTTGTCGCCGATATGCACCCATCGGCCGATCTCGAGCTGCGCCAGTTCGGGCGTCGCGTGGATCTCGACACCCTTGCCGATGAACACCATTCCGCGGGTGATGATGTGAGGGTTGGCCAGCTTGAACTTCAGCAGCCGCCAATACCGCACCAAGTACCAGGGGGTGTACGCGCGGTTGCGCAGCACCCATCGCAGCGAGGCCATCGTGAGGAACCTGGCCTGGCGTGGGTCCCGCAGGTTCGACCCACGCCAGCGGCGGTGGATCGGGGCACCCCACATGCTCGTCATGGCCGCACAGCCTATCGCGCTGTATCGCCCACCTGAGGAGGTGGGCGAGCGGCCAGTCGATCGGTCACCCGCTCGCCGCGACGGGTTACCCTCACCTGTACTCGATCGCTGCTCATCACGCCGAACGGCCGCGGAAGGATTTGGGAAACCGAGGTGCTTGCCCGAACACTGCTGCGTGGGCTTCGGCGTTGGTCAGCTGTGGTGGGGGCGATTGCGGTTGCGGGCGGGCTCAGCGGTTGCGGCAACACCGACTCGTGGGTGCAGGAAGCGCAGGCGCAGGGTTGGCCCGCGCAATACGGTGACGCCGCCAACAGCAGCTACACCGGCACCGGGGGGGCCACCAAGCTGTCGCTGCAGTGGACAAGATCGGTCAAAGGCAGCCTGGCCGCGGGGCCGGCGCTGAGCGCGCGGGGTTATCTGGCCCTCAACGCGCAGACGCCGGCCGGGTGTTCGCTGATGGAATGGGAGAACAACGACAACGGCCGGCAGCGCTGGTGCGTCCGCCTGATCCAGGGCGGCGGTTTCGGCGGCCCGCTGCTCGACGGTTTTGACAACGTTTACGTCGGCCAGCCCGGGGCGTTCCTGTCCTTCCCGGTGACGCAGTGGACGCGATGGCGGCAGCCGGTGATCGGCATGCCCACGACGCCGCGGTTCCTCGGTCACGGCCAACTTCTCGTCGCCACCCACCTGGGCCAGGTGCTGGTCTTCGACGCCCATCGCGGCGAGGTCGTCGGCAGCCCAATGGATCTGGTGGAGGGTGTCGATCCCACCGACGCGTCGCGCGGCTTGAGCGACTGCGAACCCGCACGCTCGAATTGCCCGCTTGCGGCTGCCCCCGCATTCTCGGCGGCCAGTGGGACGGTGGTGCTCAGTGTCTGGCAGCCGGGTGCGCCGGCCGCCGGCCTGGTCGGCCTGAAGTATCACCCGGGACAGACGCCGCTCCTTTCGCGCGAGTGGGCCAGCGACGCCGTGAACTCCGGTTGTATCGCCAGCCCAGTGCTGTCCGCCGACGGATCGACCGTTTACGTCAACGGCCGCGACCAACGGTTGTGGGCGCTGCACGCCGCGGACGGCAAGGTCAAGTGGTCGGTGCCGTTGGGGTTCCTGGCACAGACACCGCCGGCGGTCACCCCGCAGGGCCTGATCGTCTCGGGCGGCGGCCCGGACACTCACTTGGCCGCGTTTGAGGATGCGGGCGATCACGCGGACCAGGCCTGGCGCCGCGATGACGTCTCTCCCCTGTCCTCGTCGAGCCTGGCCGGGGCCGGGGTCGGCTACACGGTCAGCAGCACACCCGCCCCGAACGGCGCACCGGGTATGTCGCTGCTGGTCTTCGATCCGGGCAACGGCCACACGCTGAGCAGCTATCCGCTTCCCGCGGCAACCGGGTATCCGCTCGCGGTCTCGGTCGGCAGCGATCGCCGTGTGGTGGCCACCACCAGCGACGGTCAAGTCTTCGGTTTCGCACCGGCATGACCGGGCAATAATTTCCTAGTGCCGACCTCTGACACCACTGATCGCAGTCGCCCCGCGCATATCGCGTCGACTCTCATCCTGCTGGTTGTCCATGCGGGCCTGTTCGGGGCAACCTTCGCGCTGCTGGGCCTGCTCGTCATGAGCACCGACGCTTGCGCTTCGGTGCAGTGCGGCGATTCCGCCTGGATCGACCGGGCCATGGAGTTGGCAACGTGGGGCGGCGGCGCCGTGTTGCTCGTCGACTTCGCCGTCGCCGGGTATCTCCTGCTGCGGCGAAAAAGG
>NZ_JAFAUS010000432.1 GCF_019243155.1 Mycobacterium sp. | reverse complement strand
GCTACCGCGAATTCGTCGACCGGCTCGACGACGTCAAGCCGCTGTCGTCGGCCGAGCGGCGCGCCATCCAAAACTTCCTTGAGTCCGGCGTCGACCTGGATGACGTCCTGCGCCGGGCGGTGCGGCTGCTGTCCCAGCTGACTCGTCAGGTGGCTGTGGTGCAGTACCCGACGCTGTCGTCGTCGACCGTGCGCCACCTCGAAGTGATCGGACTGACCCCGGCCCGGCTGTTGATGGTCGTCATCACCGACTCCGGCCGGGTGGACCAGCGCGTCGTCGAGCTCGGCGACGTCATCGACGACCACCAGCTTTCGCAGTTGCGGGAGATGCTCGGCCAGGCGCTGGTGGGCAAGAAGCTATCGGCCGCCTCGATCGCGGTGGCCGACCTGGCCGGAGAGCTGCGCAGCCCGGATGGTCTGGGCGACGCGGTCGGCCGCTCGGCGACGGTGTTGCTGGAGTCGCTGGTGGAACACACCGAAGAACGCATGCTGATGGGTGGTACCGCAAACCTGACCCGCAACGCCGCGGATTTCGGTGGTTCGCTGCGCTCCATCCTGGAAGCGCTCGAGGAGCAGGTGGTGGTGCTGCGGTTGCTGGCGGCTCAGCAGGAGGCCGGTAAAGTGACGGTGCGCATCGGCCATGAAACGGCCGTCGAGCAGATGATGGGCACCTCGATGGTGACCACTGCCTACGGCACCTCCGACACCGTATTCGGCGGAATGGGTGTGCTGGGGCCCACTCGGATGGACTATCCGGGAACTATCGCCAGTGTTGCTGCGGTTGCTCTTTATATCGGCGAAGTCCTGGGTGCTCGATGATCGCGCATCCGTGGAATGCTGAGACATTCCTTGGTGCGGCACAAGACAGGGTATAGGAGAGTCAGGCGTGGCACGCGACTATTACGGGCTGCTCGGTGTGAGCAGAAACGCCAGCGACGCGGAGATCAAGCGCGCGTATCGCAAGCTGGCGCGCGAACTGCACCCCGACGTCAATCCCGACGAGGTCGCCCAGGCCAAGTTCAAGGAAATCAGCGTCGCCTACGAAGTGCTGAGCGACCCGGAGAAGCGGCGCATCGTTGACTTGGGCGGCGACCCGATGGAGAACGCCGCCGCGGCCGGTGGCGGTTTCGGTGGGTTCGGCGGCCTGGGTGACGTGTTCGAGGCCTTCTTCGGCGGCGGCTTCAGCGGGGCTGGGACGTCCCGCGGACCGATCGGCCGGGTGCGGCCGGGCTCTGACTCGCTGCTGCGGATGCGGCTCGACCTCGAAGAGTGCGCGACGGGTGTGACCAAGCAGGTCACCGTCGACACCGCGGTGTTGTGTGACCGATGCCAGGGCAAGGGAACCAACGGCGATTCCGCGCCGATTCCCTGCGACACCTGTGGCGGTCGCGGCGAGGTGCAGACGGTGCAGCGTTCGCTGCTTGGCCAGGTGATGACGTCGCGCCCGTGCCCCACCTGCCGCGGTGTCGGGGTCGTCATTCCCGACCCCTGCCATCAGTGCATGGGCGACGGGCGGGTGCGTGCCCGCCGCGAGATCAGCGTCAAGATTCCCGCCGGTGTCGGCGACGGTATGCGGGTGCGGCTCGCCTCGCAGGGTGAGGTCGGGCCCGGCGGCGGGCCTGCCGGTGACCTGTACGTCGAGGTGCACGAGCAGGCCCACGACATCTTCGTTCGCGAGGGCGACGACCTGCACTGCACGGTGTCGGTACCGATGGTCGACGCGGCGCTGGGCGCCACGGTCACCGTCGAGGCCATCCTGGACGGCGTCAGCGAGATCACCATTCCGCCTGGCACACAACCGAGTTCGGTCATCACGCTGCGCGGCCACGGGATGCCGCACCTGCGCTCGGGCACCAGGGGGGACCTGCACGTGCATGTCGAGGTGGTGGTTCCCAACCGGCTGGATCATCACGACACCGAACTGCTGCGCGAGCTAAAGAACCGCCGCAGCCGCGATGTGCCCGAGGTCCGCTCCACGCACGCCGGTGGCGGTCTGTTCAGCCGGCTGCGCGAAACCTTTACCGGCCGCTAGCCGCGCCAAGTCGCACATGGTCGCGACGCTGTTCTACGTAGGCACACTGCCGGATATCGGGTCGGTGGCCGTCGTCGACGGCGACGAGGGATTCCACGCCGCCACCGTTCGGCGGATCCGCCCCGGTGAGCAGCTGGTGCTTGGTGACGGCGCCGGCGAGCTGGCCCACTGCGAGGTCGAGCAGGCCGGGCGCGACGGTCTGCGGGCGCGGGTGCTTCGGCGGTGGAGCGTCGAGCGCGGTCGGCCGGCGGTGACCGTGGTGCAGGCTCTGCCCAAATCCGACCGTTCGGAACTCGCTATCGAGTTGGCCACCGAAGCCGGCGCCGACGCCTTCCTCGCCTGGCAGGCCGCCCGCTGCGTGGCTAACTGGGACGGCGCCCGAGTGGACAAGGGTCTGCGCCGGTGGCGTGC
>NZ_JAFAUS010000427.1 GCF_019243155.1 Mycobacterium sp. | reverse complement strand
ACCAACGGCGCGGCGGGGAAACACCACGCCAACTCCGAGCGCGACTTGCGCAGCGCGGCGGTGCCGAAGCCCCGCTTGCGGTGGTCGGGGTGAATCCAGATCCGCACGTCCACTTCGCCGCGGACCAACTCGCCGAACACCATGCCGACCTTTTCGCCCGAGTCGATCGCGACGAACCACGCGGCCTCTTCGTCGTCGACGCGGCCCAGCGCGGCCCTGATCTCGTCGTCGAGGTTGCCGGCTTGGCCGCCGGATCCGTCGCCCGACGCGCCACCCATGTCCTGCGTACGGACGTTGAAGATGTCGCGGTCCTCGGTCGCGGAGAACGGCCGGAGTTCGAGGGTGTCCCCCGAACTCGCCGGACGCTCGCCCAGGGTGAAGCTCAGCTGCTTATTCAGGTCCTCGAGCTCGGCCTGGATCGTCTTGCGCGAGTCCTTGGTGAGTCGGTCGAAGGACAGGCCGAACACCGCTTCGGCACCCGCGTGCGACGTGCCGAGCAGACCGGCGATGGCGTCGACCGCGGCCGATTTGTTGTCGGCCTCCACGATCAGGTCGAGTACTTCGTGCCGGCGCTCGAGAGCCTTCAGCAGTGCGTCAGCGATCTCTCGACGGGCAGCTTTGCGGTCCTGGTCAGTCATCACACCAGACTAGAACGCCGGTGGAGGTATCGCGCTAGACCCCGGTTCCTGAAGCTCCAGGAACCGTTGGTAGCGGGCGTCGACAGCGCCCAGCCACGCGGGATCGGGGTCGACCACGCGCTCGGTGCACACCCACCGGGCGGCGTCGGTGATCGTGGTTTCCAACCCGGCGGCCATGCGGGCGAGGAAGGCCGCTCCCAGCGCCGCCCCCTCGGGCACTCCGGACACCTGCACCGGCCGCCCGGTGGCGTCGGCGATGGCCTGCATCCACGGACTGACGCGGGTGCCGCCGCCGGCGACCACGATCCGCGACACCGAAGCCCCGCTCAGCTCGATGAGCTGGCGCACCACGAAACCCGATGCCTCGTAGGCGGCTCGCCGCAGTGCCGCCGCGTCGTGGGTCAGATCCGCGGCGTCGAGCCTGGCCCGCAGCCCCGGGTCGTGAAACGGCGTGCGCTCCCCGCGGATGTAGGGCGACCACACCGGTATTCGCCCGGGATCGATCGCCGTCGAATCTGCCGGTGCCACAACGCGATCCACCCAGCCGAGGAACAGACCGCCGGCGTTACTGGCTCCGCCGATCAGGCTCTTTCCCGAAGTGGTGTGCGGGATCGTCCACAGGCCGGGCACCTGCCGGAACTCCGAAATCGTCGTCCAGACAATCAAAGTGGTCCCGCACAGCACCAGCACGTCGCCGTCGCGGTCGGCGCCGGCCACGAACTGCTCGCACAGGGCGTCGATGGTCCCGATCGCCAACACCGCCCCGGTGTCACGCACCTGCCCCGCGGCGGCGCCGATGGTGTCCACGCGCGGCAACTGCTCACCGGCGGCGCCGTAGCTCGCGCAGGCGTCCGCGTTCCAGCCGGTTCCGTCGAAAAGCGGGAAAGCCGTCGCGGCAGTGGCGGTGTCGATGACCGCCTCCCCCGCCAGTGCGTAGTTGGCCACCGCCGGGGCGGCCCAGTAGCCGGTCGCGCCGGGCGCCTGTGCCACCGTCCAGCGCAGGAACTCCGCGGCCTCGCCCAGCGCCGGAAGCGGCTGCGCGTGCTCTTCGACGCCAGGCTTGCGGCCCCTGCCGTCGCCGTAGAGCAGCCCGGGAGTGATCGGGTGGCCCGCGGAATCCACCGCGGTCAGCGACGGCACCATCGCCGAAACCGCCACGGCGCGGGCCTGGGGGCAGCCCAGCTGTTTCAGCGCGGCCAACGGCCCGCGCCGCCACGCCTCGTCGGCGTCGTGCTCGAGCAGGTCGGGGGCGGGCACCCGCAATTCATGGGGGATCCGCACCCGCGACGTCACGTGGCCGTCGGCGTCGGCGGCCACCGCTTTGACGGCGGTGCTGCCGATATCGATGCCGATTGTGACGTCCTTACGTGACACGGGCGTCACCGTACGCCAGCATTGGGGTTCGTGACGTCAAGATCGCGCGTACTGGTGACGGCCCCGCTGCGCGGGCCGGGATTCGCCAAACTCCGTGAGCTGGCCGACGTGGTGTACGACCCCTGGATTGAGCAGACCCCGCTGCGGATCTACAGCGCCGAGCAGCTGGCCGATCGCATCAAGGCCGAGTCCGCCGATGTGGTTGTGGTGGAAAGCGATTCGGTGAGCGGGCCCGTTTTCGACCTGAGCTTGCGCGCGATCGCGTCCACCCGCGGGGACCCCAACAACGTCGACATCGCGGGGGCCACCGCCGCCGGTGTGCCGGTGCTGAACACCCCGGGGCGCAACGCCGACGCCGTCGCCGAGATGACGGTGGCCCTGCTGTTGGCCGTCACCCGCCGGCTGCTGCCCGCAGACTCGGATGTGCGCAGCGGCAACATCTTTCGCGACGGCAGCATCCCGTATCAACGGTTTCGCGGGCGCGAGATCGCGGGGCTCACCGCCGGGCTGGTGGGCCTCGGCGCGGTCGGCCGCGCGACCCAGTGGCGGTTGTCCGGGCTGGGCCTGCGCGTCGTCGCGCACGACCCCTACAACCCCGACGCCCAGCACAGCCTCGACGAGCTGCTTGCCGAAGCCGATGTCGTCTCCATGCACGCACCGGTCACCGACGACACCGTCGGCATGGTCGGCGCGCGGGAGTTCGCCGCCATGCGCGACGGCGCGGTCTTCCTCAACACCGCCCGGGCCCAGCTGCACGACACCGACGCGCTCGTCGACGCGCTGCGGGCTGGGAAGGTGGCCGCCGCCGGCCTGGACCACTTCGTCGGCGAATGGCTGCCGACCGATCACCCGCTGGTGGGCATGCCCAACGTCGTCCTGACGCCGCACATCGGCGGCGCCACCTGGGACACCGAGGCGCGGCAGGCGCAGATGGTGGCCGACGACCTGGCCGCGCTGCTTTCCGGTGAGGGGCCCACCCATATCGTCAACCCGGAGGTGCTGGGCTCATGAAATTCGTCGACAATCCGGAAAAAGCGGTGCTGGACGCGGCCAAGGACATGCTGCGCCGCGGCCTGGTCGAGGGCACCGCGGGCAACATCTCGGCCCGACGCTCCGACGGCAACGTCGTCATCACGCCGTCGTCCGTCGACTATCGCGACATGGAGCTCGACGACCTGGTGCTGATCGATCCCGACGGCGGCGTGCTGCACGCCGCCGAGGGTCGAGCGCCCTCATCGGAGATGCAGCTGCACCTGGCGTGCTACAAGGCGTTCGACGACGTCGGCAGCGTCATGCACAGTCATCCGGTGTGGGCGACGATGTTCGCCATCGCCCACCAGTCGATCCCGGCCTGCATCGATGAGTTCGCGGTGTACTGCGGCGGCGACGTTCGCTGCACCGAGTACGCGGCGTCGGGCACGCCCGACGTCGGCACCAACGCGGTCAAGGCACTCGAGGGCCGCGGCGCCGCCCTGATCGCCAACCATGGCCTGGTGGCCGTCGGACCGCGCCCCGACAAGGTTTTGCATGTCACCGCGCTGGTCGAGCGCACCGCCCAAATAGTCTGGGGTGCAAAGGCTCTCGGCGGACCAATCGCAATTCCCGAGGACGTCAACCGCAACTTCGCAGCGGTGTACGACTACCTTCGCGCCAACACCTGACGCGGAAACTAGCGCGGGTCCAAGACCACCTTCACCGCGCCACTGTCGCCCTGATTGGCGATCGCGAGCAGGTGCGCGCCGTCGGCAACCTCGAAGGGCTCCGGCGTGACCCCATACACGAGCGCCTTCATCGCCGCGCCATCGCAGCGGCCCCGGCGATGAACGCATCGAGGTCGGCGTTTTTGGCGTCGACGACCGCTTTCATGTCCGGCAGGTAATGCTCGAAACCGTCGCTGCCCAGCGCCTCGACGATCCCTTCTGCCACCACCTCGGCGGCCACCTTGGGCCCCTGGTAGAGGGGCTCCTCACTGCCCGGGTGGTCCCAGATCTCGGTGTCGACCGGTCCCGGCTCGATCAGCTTCACGGAGATCGGCGTGTGGTGCAGGTCGACGGCCATCGCCTCGCTCCAGCCGCAGAGCGCGAATTTGCTTGCGCAATAAGCCGATTCGTGGATGATTCCGAGCCGGCCGCCGACGCTGGACACGTTGACGATCATGCCGGATCCGCGCGACAGCATCCGCGGCAGCAGCGCCAGCGTCAGGCGCATCGGGGCGAAGAAGTTGACCCGCATGACGTCTTCGGCCTCGGCCGGGTCCAGCGCGATGACGCTTCGCCGCTTCGGCATCGCGGCGTCGTTGATCAGCACGTCGATGCCGCCGAGCGCATCCCAGGCCCGCAGCGCCAGGCCATCCAGCGCCGACGTGTCGCCCAGGTCGGCCACGAACATGGCCGATCCGGGAGAGGTGTGCCGGCAGTCGGCCAGCACCTCGCCCAGCCGATCCCGACGCCGCGCGATCAGCCCCACTACCGCGCCCCGGGCTGCCAGCTGTCGCGCCAGGGCCGCACCCAATCCCGATGAGGCACCCGTGATGAGCACCCGCTTACCAGCCACCGCGTACGCCATCAGTCAAGGTTGCCGCGAATCGCGGGAAGCGTACAGTGGGAGAAGCTTGTTATATCGGCTAAATATTAG
>NZ_JAFAUS010000353.1 GCF_019243155.1 Mycobacterium sp. | reverse complement strand
CCGCGCCGGAAAGCGCCGAGGCCGCCGAGATCGAGGCCATCGCGCCCCCCGAAGGCCGGCTGGTGCGACTGCGCGGCCGGCTGGCCCGGTCGCAGAATGCCCTGGGGCGCAGCATGCTGGGCCTGATCGGCGGCGGCGACCTCGACGAGGACGCCTGGCAGGACGTCGAAGACACCCTGCTGGTCGCCGACCTGGGCCCGGTGGTCACCGAATCGGTGATCACCCAGCTGCGCGGCCGGCTGGCGAGCAGCACGGTGCGCACCGAGGCCGACGCCAAGGCTGTGCTGCGCGACGTGCTGATCAACGAGCTGTCGCCCGAGATGGACCGCTCGATCCGGGCGCTCCCGCACGCCGACCACCCGTCGGTGCTGCTGATCGTCGGCGTGAACGGCACCGGTAAGACCACCACCGTCGGCAAGCTGGCACGCGTTCTGGTCGCCGACGGTCGGCGTGTCGTGCTGGGCGCCGCCGACACCTTCCGGGCCGCGGCCGCCGACCAGCTGCAAACCTGGGCGTCCCGGGTGGGCGCGGACGTGGTGCGCGGCGTCGAGGGCGCCGACCCGGCGTCGGTCGCGTTCGACGCCGTCGACAAGGGCATCATCGCGGGCGCCGACGTCGTGCTCATCGACACCGCGGGCCGGCTGCACACCAAGGTCGGCTTGATGGACGAACTCGACAAGGTCAAGCGCGTTGTGACGCGGCGCGCCGCCGTCGACGAGGTTTTGCTGGTGCTCGACGCGACCATCGGGCAGAACGGGCTGGCTCAGGCCCGGGTGTTCGCCGACGTCGTCGAGATCACCGGTGCCGTGCTGACCAAGCTGGACGGAACGGCCAAGGGCGGCATCGTATTCCGCGTCCAATCCGAACTCGGCGTCCCGGTGAAGCTGGTCGGCCTCGGTGAAGGCCCGGACGATTTGGCACCTTTCGAGCCCGCCGCCTTCGTCGACGCGCTGCTTGGCTGAAACCCCTTACACACCGGGCGTTTCGTTAATGCTGACGAAACACGGTGGCTCTATTGCGGAAACAACCATTGCGCATGGTTCTGGATCAGGTCATCAGGCACTTGTCTGACGGCCGTCAAAGGCCGACTCGGAGGTGAGCGAGTGAGTTTCCCGCAATTGGGCCAACCCGATACCGGCGATACCGCCTGGATGTTGGCGAGTTCCGCACTGGTGTTACTGATGACGCCAGGTCTGGCGTTCTTCTATGGCGGCATGGTGCGCACCAGAAGCGTGCTCAACATGATCATGATGAGCATCAGCGCGATGGGCGTGGTCACCGTGCTGTGGGTGCTCTATGGCTACTCCATGTCATTCGGTGATGACAGAGGTGGCGTCGTAGGAAACCCGTCCGACTACTGGGGTCTGGCGAAGCTGATCGGTGGCAACGCCGTCAAGGGCGACCCGACCAAGGGCGTCAGCCAAGTGGACATCCCGCTGGCCGGCACTATGCCCGCCACCGTGTTCGTCGCCTTCCAGCTGATGTTCGCGATCATCACCGTCGCGCTGATCTCGGGCGCGGTGGCCGACCGGCTGAAGTTCAGCGCGTGGCTGGTCTTCTCCGGCCTATGGGCGACGTTGGTGTACTTCCCGGTCGCGCACTGGGTCTTCGCGGCCGACGGCTTCGCGTCCGAGCACGGCGGCTGGATCAACAACAAGCTGCACGCGATCGACTTCGCGGGTGGAACGGCGGTGCACATCAACTCCGGTGTCGCGGGCCTGGCGCTGGCGATCGTGCTGGGCAAGCGCAAAGGCTGGCCCACCACGCTGTTCCGTCCGCACAACGTGACGTACGTGATGCTCGGCGCCGGCTTGCTGTGGTTCGGTTGGTTCGGGTTCAACGCGGGATCGGCGACCAGCTCCAACGGCTCCGCCGGGTCGACGTTCATGACGACCACGATCGCGACGGCGACGGCCATGCTCGGCTGGCTGCTGACCGAGCGCATCCGGGACGGCAAGCCCACAACGCTCGGTGCGGCGTCGGGAATCGTCGCCGGACTGGTCGCCATCACGCCGTCCTGCTCGTCGGTCAACGTGCTGGGCGCTCTGGCGATCGGGCTGATAGCCGGTGTGGTCTGCGCGCTGGCGGTCGGACTGAAATTCCGGTTCGGTTTCGATGACTCGCTCGACGTCGTCGGGGTGCACATGATCGGTGGTCTGACCGGCACGCTGCTGGTGGGCCTGCTGGCAGCGCCCGAATCCACCGCGATCAACGGCGTGGCCGGGGTGTCCAAGGGCTTGTTCTACGGCGGCGGCTGGGCCCAACTGGAACGACAGGCCGTCGGTGCCTTTGCTGTGCTGTTCTACTCTGGCATCGTCACACTCATCCTGGCGCTGATCCTGAAGTACACCATCGGCATACGGCTCAACCCCGAGGATGAGGCCGGCGGCATCGACGAGGCTGAGCACGCTGAGAGCGCGTACGACTTCGCCGTCGCCGGCACCGGGTCGGTGCTTCCCACGCGGGTCGCCGTGGAGGACACTCGGAACGGTCTGGAAGCCCCGTCCGAAGAGAAAGTGGAGGCAGAGCATTCATGAAGCTAGTCACCGCGATCGTGAAACCCTTCACCCTTGACGACGTCAAGACCAGCCTCGAAGAGGCAGGCGTCCTGGGGATGACGGTCAGCGAGATCCAGGGCTACGGCAGGCAGAAGGGCCACACGGAGGTCTACCGGGGAGCTGAATACTCGGTCGACTTCGTGCCCAAGGTGCGAATCGAAGTCGTTGTCGACGATTCCATTGTCGACAAGGTCGTAGACAGCATTGTCCGGGCCGCCCGCACCGGCAAGATCGGTGACGGCAAGGTCTGGGTCAGCCCCGTGGAAACCATTGTGCGAGTACGCACGGGTGAACGCGGACCCGATGCCATCTGACCTCAGCGTCACAGTGATGATCCAGGCCGGACGGGCCGGGAGGGGATGACAAACCCACCCGACCCGTCCGGGTCATCTGGATTGGAAAGTGCTTGCGGGGGAAGCGGTTTAGCGGCCTCGCGGCGCCAACTGTTGTCCGACTGCGAGCAGCTGAATGCGTCCGAGCTACGCCAGGCCTGGCTCGATCTCCACGAATCCTGGCTGACCGCAAAGGCCGCCGAGATCGGGATCACCGACGGCAGCGGCTTCACCCTCGTCGGAGTCGGCGGGTTGGGCCGCCGCGAGTTGGTGCCGCATTCCGATCTCGACCTGATGTTGTTGCACGACAACAAATCCGACGAGTTCGTCGGGCGCGTTGCCGACGGGCTGTGGTATCCGCTGTGGGACGCCAATGTCCGGCTCGATCACAGTGTGCGGACCGTGTCCGGCGCGCTGAGCGTGGCCAATGCCGACCTCATCGCGGCGCTGGGCATGCTGGATGCGCGCCATATCGCCGGTGACACGGAATTGTCGACGGAGCTGATCTCCGGCGCACGACGCCAGTGGCGCAGCGCGATTCGATCGCGGATGGACGAGCTGGTCGAGATGACGTCTGCCCGTTGGCTGCGTTGTGGCCGCATCGCGCAACGGGCCGAGCCCGACCTGAAATCGGGGCGCGGCGGCCTTCGCGACGTCCAACTGCTGGACGCGCTGGGGGTCGCCCAGCTGATCGACCGCCGCGGAATGGCCAACCCGAACATGCCGGGCGGGTCACTGGATGCGGCGTACCTGACACTGCTCGACGTGCGCACCGAGCTGCATCGGGTATCGGGCCGCGGCCGCGACGAGCTGCTGGCTCAGTTCGGCGACGAAGTGAGCGCCGCACTGGGCGTCGGGGACCGGTTTGCCTTGTCGCGCATGCTTTCCGGCGCCAGCCGCACGATCGCCTACCATGCCGAGACCGGGATGCGGACCGCTCAGAACGCGTTGCCGCGACGCGGCATCTCGGCCTTGGTGCGGCGACCCAAACGCCGGCCGCTGGACGAAGGCGTGCATGAGTACGACGGTGAAATCGTGCTCGCCCGCGAGGCGCAACCCCAAAGCGATCCCGGCCTCGTGCTGCGGGTGGCCGCCGCGTCGGCCAGCAGTGGCCTGCCCATCGGCGCCGCCACCCTGAGCCGGCTGGCCGAGAGCGTCCCGGACCTGCCGACGCCCTGGCCGCGAGAGGCCTTGGACGACTTGCTGGTTGTGCTGCTGGCCGGTCCCACGACGGTGAACACGATTGAGGCGCTGGACCGCACCGGGCTGTGGGGTCGGGTACTACCGGAATGGGACGCGGTACGCGACCTCCCGCCCCGCGATGTGTCCCACAAATGGACCGTCGACCGCCACATCGTCGAGACCGCCGTCAACGCGGCGCCGCTCACCACCCGCGTTGCGCGATCGGACCTGCTGGCGCTCGGCGCGTTGCTGCACGACATCGGGAAGGGCCGGGGCATCGACCACTGTGTGTTCGGCGCCAAACTGGTGGCCCCGATAGGGGAGCGGCTGGGCCTGTCGACCCAGGACATCAACACGCTTTCCAACATGGTGCGCCATCACCTGCTGCTGCCCATCACGGCCACCCGCTGCGATCTCAACGACCCCAAGACCATCGAGTCGGTGACCGAAGCGTTGGGTGGGGACGCGCAACTCCTGGAACTGCTGCACACGCTGGCCGAGGCGGACTCGCAGGCGACCGGGCCGGGTGTGTGGAGTGACTGGAAGGCCTCGTTGATGGCCGACCTGGTTCGTCGCTGCCGGTTGGTGATGGCGGGTGAGCCGCTGCCGCGAGCGGAACCCACTGCGCCGCAATACCTTTCGTTGGCAGCTAGCGGCGGTGTGCACGTGGAGATCAAGCCCGCCGACCGCGAACGGGTGCACGTGGCGATGATCGCGCCCGACCAGCTGGGGTTGGTGTCGAAGGCCGCCGCGGTGCTGGCCCTCAATTCGCTGCGGATCCACTGGGCGTCGGTGAACGTGCATGAGGGCGCGGCGATCATCGAGTTCGTGGTGTCGCCGTTGTTCGGTTCCCCGCCCGAGGCGGGTCTGCTGCGTCAAGCGTTCACGGGTTCGCTGAACGGTGTCGACGTTCTCGGCGCGCTGGAGAAACGTGATAGCGACTCCGCCAACGCGGCGATCGCCCGTGCGGGCGAGGTGCAGGTCGGGGTGCCCGTCATCCGGTCGACAGCTCCGCCGCGCATCTTGTGGCTCGACACGGCCTCCTCCGGCCAACTGATTCTCGAAGTGCGCGCGGCGGACCGATTGGGTTTGCTCGCGCTGCTGACCCGGGCGCTCGAGCGGGCCGGCGGGGACATCGTCTGGGCGAAGGTCAACACCTTCGGGTCCACGGCGGCCGACGTCTTCTGTGTGTCGGTGCCGGCGCAACCCGGCGCGTCGGAGCCGGATGAGGAAGCCGAGCTCGAGGCGCGTGCGGCGATCGAGCGGAACCTGCTGGCCGTGTTGGGCGGTCCCGTAGTTGAGGTGCTCGAAGAATCCGCCGGCGACTAGATCCCAACGGCCGCGGAATGTCGACCCGCCCGCGTTGAGGCTCGTGTTAAAACTGATCAAGTCTGTTGGCGATTCGTTCGCTAGGCTCACCATGTTCCGAAAGGCGACCCATGAAGTGGCTGGCGGCGTGGTGGGGACAGCCCGACCACTTCGACTGGCTGACCGGTTACCTGCAATCCCAGGGACTGAGCCGCAACGCCCGCCGCATCTTTGCCGGACTCGCCGCCTCGCTGGCGCTGTACCCGGCCGACGTCCTGTTCGGGCCGAAGACATTCTGGCCGGTCGAGCTCGTCGCCAGCATCCTGATCGCCGGGGTCGGGCTCGGCGTCGCGGCGGTTTGGCTGTCGCGCTGGCCAACTCGCCGGCAGTCAGTCGTGTTCACGTCGGCCGGCAGCCTGTGCATCGCGACAGGTTCACTGCTGCAACACAATCCGTTCGTCGCGCTGCTGGCGGCCTCGGCCATGGCAATCCCCGGCGGCTACTTCGCGTTCTTCCACACCGCCAAGTACATGGCGGCGAACTTCTGGCTGGCGGGCACGGTCGGCGCGATAGAGGTGGCCCGCCTGGTGGCCGCCGGGCAGGCGATGCTCGGGGTCAACGGCTACTGCCTGTTGCTCGAGCTCAACGTGATCGTGCCGTTCGCCATCCAGGCGATCGTGCGCGCACTCGGCGTGGATCTCCTTCGCACCGACCGTGATCCGCTGACCGGCCTGCTGAATCGACGCGCCTGCGACCGGGCGATCGTCGGGCGGATCCTCGCCAGCGGCGACCACTCGTATCTGGCGGTGGCGATGCTCGACCTGGACCGCTTCAAGGAGCTCAACGACAGCAAGGGGCATGCGGCCGGCGACGAGGCACTCGTCTCGGTGGCCCGCGCGCTGACCACCGTCTGCCACGAGACCGCGCTCATCGGCCGGGTCGGTGGGGAGGAGTTTCTGGTCGCCGACATCGTCAAGACGCAGCAGCCACCCGAATGGAGTCTCTTACTCTGCGACGCGGTGGCGACGGCGGCGTCACCGGTGACCGCCAGCGTTGGAACCGCGACCCTGGCGTTGGGCACCGTCGGCAGCGATGACGCCGAGCAGGCGTACCGCCTGCTGGTCGCCCGCGCCGACACCGCGATGTACGAAGCGAAACGGCACGGTGGGAACCACGCTCGGCATCACGTCCCGTAGCGGAATGCCTTGCGGCTCAGGACCGCTCGGCGTTGAGCTGACGCAGGGCTTCGATGCGCGCCTGGATCTGCTCGCTGCTGGCGGCGGCGATCGGCGGTCCGCCGCAACGACGGCGCAGTTCGTTGTGAATCCAGCCGTGCGGTTTGCCGGTGCGGTGATGCGTCGCCGAGACGAGGGTGTTGAGCTCGCGACGCAGATCGCGAAGCTGGCCGTGCATCGACACCAGCGGCGGGGGCGCCCCCGTCGCGGCGCGCCGTTGGAGCTGCTCGTCCTGGCGTCGATGCAGTAGCGCGCGCATCTGTTCGGCGTCGAGCAGCCCGGGGATGCCGAGGTAGTCGGCTTCCTCCTCGCTGCCGGCCGCCGCGGCCGTGCCGAACGATGACCCGTCGAAGATCAGTTGATCGAGTTCGGCGTCGGCGCCCAAAGAGGTGAAGCTGTTGTCGATTTCGCTTTTCTCGGTCTGCGTCTTGGTGGCGGGATCGCCGTCTAGCGGATCCTCGGACTCGCGGTGCGGTTCACCCAGCACGTGGTTGCGCTGCGCCTCCAACTCGCTGGCGAGCTGAAGCAGATTGGGCACCGACGGCACGAAGATGCTCGCGGTCTCGCCCGCGCGGCGCGACCGGACGAACCGGCCGACGGCCTGGGCGAAGAAGAGGGGAGTCGACGCGCTGGTGGCATAGATCCCGACCGAGAGCCGCGGCACGTCGACACCTTCGGAAACCATTCGCACCGCGACCAGCCACCGGCTGGTGCTCGCGGCGAACTCGCTGATGCGCGCCGACGAGCCGGGGTCGTCGGACAGCACGAGCGTCGGTTCCTCGGACGTCAGCCGCTTCAACAGGACGGCGTACGCGCGGGCGGCCTTCTGGTCGGAGGCGATGATCATGCCGCCGGCATCGGGCACGTGCGTGCGCAACTGGCGCAGCCGTTGGTCCGCGGCATCGATCACCGCAGGCATCCACTCGCCGGCCGGGTCCAGCGCGGTGCGCCACGCCCGCGCCGTCTGCTCGGCCGACAGCGGCTCACCGAGTCGCGCCTCGTGCTCCTCGCCCGCGCTGTCCCGCCAGCGCGCCTGGCCCGAGTAGGCGAGGAACACCACGGGCCGGACCACCCCGTCGGTCAGCGCCTCGGCGTAGCCGTAGGTGTGGTCGGCCTGCGAGCGCCGGATCCCGTCGGCGCCCTGCTCGTAGGTGACGAACGGAATAGGACTGTCGTCGCTGCGAAACGGCGTCCCCGTCAGCGCGAGCCGGCGGGTTGCGTCGCTGAAGGCCTCGCGGATCGCGTCACCCCACGTCTTGGCGTCACCGCCGTGGTGGATCTCATCGAAGACGACCAGCGTCTTGCGCTGTTCGGTGCGCACCCGGTGCAGCGTCGGGTGTGCGGCCACCTGCGCGTAGGTCACCATCACGCCGTGATACTCCGGCGAGGTCTGCGGATTGCTGTTGGAGAACCTCGGGTCCAGCGCCAGACCATGCCGCTGGGCGGCCTGGGCCCACTGCACCTTGAGGTGCTCGGTGGGCACCACGACGGTGATCTGCTCGACGGCGCGTTGGCTCAGCAGTTCGGCAGCGATCCGCAACGCGAAGGTCGTCTTCCCGGATCCCGGCGTCGCGACGGCCAGGAAATCGCGCGGCCGGCCGGCGAGGTACTTCACCAGCGCTCTGCGCTGCCAGCCTCGCAGCGCCCGGGCCGCCCCGGGTTCGCTGTGTCCGGTCTCGACCAGCACGTCGGCGCTGCTGACCGGTTGCATCGACTGAACTCCCCCCGATAGTTGCGTCTTAGCCGTGGCCAGCTCGATGTAAGTGGCGGCTGTGAAATCTAGCACGCCAACGCTTTTCGACGCTCTAACGACTCGAGGCGACTATCGGATCGGGCTCGCCAGATCGCGCGCTTCCAGCCAGCCGCGGATGCGTCCGGCGACGTCAGCCCAGCCGGGCTCGAGCATCATGTTGTGACCCATCGCAAAGAATTCCGGTTCGGTCCCGTAGGCGCGCGCCGTGGCGCGCACATTGCGGACGCTGACGAACCCGTCGTGCTCGGCGCCCAGGACCAGGATCGGGGTCCGCACCCGCCGGGTTCGCACGCGCCGGACGATGGGATCGGTCATCGCGGCGCGGACGCTCTCGGCCCCGGCGCGCTGCATGCACGATTCCACGATGTCCTCGGGCGTGTCGGAGCAGAAGAGGTACTCGCGGGTCAGTGCCGGGGTGGCGAGGAACTTCAGCAGCGTGGGGTCACTCCAGGACTCCATCGTCATCGACGGCCTGCGGCGCCAGACGCGCAACGCCAAATTGAGCACGCCCTGCGGCGGCACCGAGCCCACCAGCACCGCCGCCGGCACCGTGTGGTCTTCGAGGTAGCGCTGGATCACGAATCCGCCCAGGGAATGGCCGATCAGCACCGGCGCGCCACCCAACTCGTCGGCGACCGAATGCACGTCGTCGAGGTAGTCGGCGATGGAGACCTTGGGCAACGGCTTGGTCGTGGGGCTGTTGCCGTGGCCGCGCAGGCTCAGCGCGACCGCGCGGTAGCCGGCGTCGGCGAAGTAGTCCAGGAAGTTCTCCCAGCACCACGCGCCGTGCCAGCCACCGTGCACGAACAGCAGCGGGACGGGATGCGCGTCACTGCCGGTCCCTTTGCCGATCACCTCGATCATGAGCTGACCTTTGTTTGCCGACGCCCGGCCGTCAAGGCTTTCCGCCCTGATCAGGCCCGCGAGTGTGCAGTTAGCCGCACACTCGGTGCCGAGCGTGAAGCTAGCTGCACACTCGCGCATACGCAGTGCCACTAGGTCCGATGGAGTGGCACCTGCTGCGCCCGGCTTCGCCGCGCTGGCAGTGCCACTAGGCTGGCGGGGTGTTTGAATCGCTGTCCGACCGGTTGACCGGTGCCCTACAGGGACTACGCGGCAAGGGTCGACTGACCGACGCCGATATCGAGGCCACCACCCGCGAAATCCGGCTGGCGCTGCTGGAAGCCGACGTCTCGCTGCCCGTGGTGCGCGCTTTCGTCGCCCGCATCAAAGACCGCGCAAAGGGCGCCGAGGTCTCCGGTGCGCTCAACCCGGCGCAGCAGGTCGTCAAGATCGTCAACGAAGAACTCATCGGCATCCTGGGCGGTGAGACCCGCCAGCTGGCGTTCGCCAAGACGCCGCCGACCGTCGTGATGCTCGCCGGCCTGCAGGGTTCAGGGAAGACCACGCTGGCCGGCAAGTTGGCCGCATGGCTTCGCGGCCAAGGACATACGCCGCTGCTGGTGGCCTGTGACCTGCAGCGACCGGCCGCCGTCAACCAGCTGCAGGTCACCGGTCAGCGCGCCGGCGTGCCGGTGTTCGCGCCGCATCCCGGCGAGTCGCCCGAATCGGGACCCGGCGATCCCGTCGCCGTCGCCACCGCGGGCCTGGCCGAAGCGCACGCCAAACACTTCGACGTCGTCATCGTCGACACCGCCGGCCGGCTGGGCATCGACGAGGAACTTATGTCCCAGGCCGCGGCCATCCGCGACGCCGTCAACCCCGACGAAGTGCTGTTCGTGCTCGACGCGATGATCGGCCAGGACGCCGTCACCACGGCGGAGGCGTTCCGCGAGGGCGTCGGCTTCACCGGTGTGGTGTTGACCAAGCTCGACGGCGACGCCCGCGGTGGCGCCGCGCTGTCGGTCCGCGAGGTGACCGGCGTCCCAATCCTTTTCGCCTCCACCGGCGAGAAGCTGGAGGACTTCGACGTCTTCCACCCCGACCGCATGTCCAGCCGCATCCTCGGCATGGGCGACGTGCTCAGCCTGATCGAACAGGCCGAGCAGGTCTTCGACGCCGAGCAGGCCGAGGCAACCGCCGCCAAGATCGGTACCGGCGAGCTGACACTGGAGGATTTCCTCGAGCAGATGCTCACGATCCGCAAGATGGGCCCGATCGGCAACCTGCTGGGCATGCTGCCCGGGGCGGGGCAGATGAAGGACGCGCTCGCCCAAGTCGACGACAGGCAACTCGACCGGTTGCAGGCCATCATCCGCGGGATGACGCCGCAGGAGCGGGCCGACCCGAAGATCATCAACGCGTCGCGTCGGCTGCGCATCGCCAACGGCTCCGGCGTCACGGTGTCGGAGGTCAATCAGCTGGTCGACCGCTTCTTCGAAGCCCGCAAGATGATGTCGTCGATGCTCGGCGGCATGGGCATACCGGGCATGGGCCGCAAGTCGTCGACCCGAAAGGCCAAGGGGGCGAAGGGCAAGAAGGGCAAGAAGGGGGCACGCGGCCCGACGCCGCCGAAGGCGCGCAGTCCCTTCGGCGCCGGCGTGCCGGGCATGCCCGCCGGGTTCCCCGACATCTCGCAGATGCCCGAGGGTCTCAATGAGCTGCCGCCCGGCCTTGCCGACTTCGACCTATCCAAGCTGAAGTTCCCGGGCAACCCAGGAAGGGGCTAGCCCCGCCGTGCGTATGCACGTGCGAGGCGTCGGGCTGCCCGACGAGACCGAGATCGACCTGTGGATCGTCGACGGCCGCATCAGCATGGAGCCGGTGGCTGGAGCCGACACCGTCTTCGGCTCGTCCGGCTTTCAAGGCTGGATCATCCCCGGGCTGGTCGACGCGCACTGCCACGTCGGCCTCGGCGACCACGGCGAGATCCCGCTGGCAGACGCGATCGCCCAAGCCGAGACCGAACGCGACATCGGCGCGTTGCTGTTGCGCGACTGCGGCTCACCCACCGACACACGCAGCCTTGACGACCACGAGGATCTGCCCCGCATCATTCGGGCGGGCAGACACCTGGCCAGACCCAAGCGCTACATCGCGGGCTTCGCCGTGGAACTCGAGGACGAGTCGCAGCTGCCGGCGGCGGTGGCCGAGCAGGCGAAGCGTGGCGACGGCTGGGTCAAGTTGGTGGGCGACTGGATCGACCGCAAGGTCGGTGATCTGGCACCGCTGTGGTCGGACGACGTCCTCAAGGACGCGATCGACAGCGCGCACGCGCACGGCGCCCGCGTCACCGCGCACGTCTTCAGCGAGGACGCGCTGCCCGGCCTGATCAAGGCCGGCATCGACTGCATCGAACACGGCACCGGGCTGACCGACGACACCATCGCCCTGATGCTCGAGCACGGGACGGCGTTGGTCCCCACGCTGATCAACATCGAGAACTTCCCGGGGATCGCCGACGCCGCCGGAAAGTATCCGACGTATGCCGCACACATGCGCGACCTGTACGACCGCTGCTACCCGCGAGTGGCCGCCGCGCGCGAGGCGGGGATTCCGGTGTACGCCGGCAGCGACGCCGGGAGTACGGTCGCGCACGGCCGCATCCCCGACGAGGTCGACGCGCTGAAGAAGATCGGGATGACTGAGACCGACGCGTTGGGTGCGGCGTGCTGGGATGCGCGTCGTTGGCTGGGCCGGCCCGGCCTCGACCATGGCGCGTCTGCCGATCTGCTGTGCTACTCGCAGGACCCGCGGTCGGGCGCCGGCGTGCTGAACCGGCCCGACCTGGTGATCCTGCGCGGCAAGACGTTTCGTCCGACCAGTTAGCCAGGCGCCGAACCGCGTTGGCGGATAAGCTTCCGGAATGGCTTTGCCCAGCGGCGCGAGCTTTGCCGGCTACATCGTGTCGCGAAGCCTCGGTTCCGGAGTGACAGGTGAGGTTTACCTCGTCCAAGATCCCCGATCGTCGCGCTGGCAGGCGCTCAAAGTGCTCTCGCAAGAGATGTCGACGAACCCCGAATTCCGTCGGCGATTCCGGGAGGAGACGCCGATCGCGGCGAACCTCGCGCACCCCCACATCGTCGAGGTGCACGAGCGCGGCCAGTTTGAGGGCCAGCTGTACATCGCGATGGAGTACATCGAGGGCAGCAGCGTCGCGCAGCTCATCGCCGACCGCTTTCCCGCCGTCTCTCCGGTCGGCGACGTGCTCGCCATCGTGACCGCGATCGCCGCCGCCCTCGACTACGCACACCAGCACGGCATGACGCACCGCGACGTCAAACCCGACAAGATCTTGCTGACGGGTCGCGGGGAAGCCGAACAGCGGGTGCTCTTGACCGACTTCGGCATCGTGCCGCCGGTCGACCCGAACGCGGCTGACGTCCCGGTCCGCGCGGTCGCCTACGCCGCGCCCGAGCAGTTGAGCGGCGCCGAGGTCGACGGGCACGCCGACCAGTACGGCTTGGCCGCCACCGCTTTCCACTTGCTGACCGGAGCGCCGCCGGTAGTCGGTTCGGCTCGGCATGCCACAGGTCCGCGGCTCAGCGAGCAGCGCCCGGAGCTGGAACGCCTGGACAGCGTGTTCGCCCGGGCGCTTGCCCCCAGACCCGCCGACCGATTCGGGACCTGTGGCGACTTCGCCACGGCGGCAAGCGAAGCGGTGGGCGTCTCGCGCGGCGCGCAAACGGATGCGACTGACGACAAGACCGACGATAAGGAGAAGGCCGGGTCGCGTTTTCGGTCGAGGTTCGGCGCCAAGGCGTCCCAACCGAGCGAGGGCGAGCCGCAGGAGGCCGCCGTCGCCACGCCGGTCGCAACCCTGACCGAGCCCGCCGCGGGACCCGTGCCGTTGCGGCGCAGGCCGCGAAAGTTCCTGCTGTGGGCCGCTGCGGCGGTGGTCGTGGTTGCGGTGCTCGCACTCGGTGTGGTGATCGGCCGCAAGACCTACGCGCCCAGAGGCGCGGTGGCCCACACGCCGGGGGCATCCGTGGCGGCCGGCGCACCGCCGGCACCAGCCGCCGCGCCCACCCAACTCGACGGCAGTTACCGCCTGCAGGCCGAACGCACGAAGCAGACGTACAACTCCGTCGCCGATCCCAATCCTCCGGACGTCACCACCTGGTGGGCGTTCCGCTCGTTGTGCACGCCGAACGGGTGCAACGCCGCCGCCACCCAGCTCGACGACACCGATCACGTGGTGGCGAAGGCGCCGGCCGGCGCGTCCCTCTTCCTGCAATTCACCGACGGCCAATGGCAGTCCGCGCCGATGAGTCTCGACTTCCCGTGCGTCGCATCGGACGGATCGCAGGCGACGCAGACCACATCGATGGTCGTGTCGCTGCGGCCGCAATCTCAGGGTGATTTCGTCGGTGAAGAGACGGTCACCGTGCAAACCAACGAGTGCGGCCAGCAGTCGGCCGTCGTCCGGATTCCCACGGTGGCCAACCGGAGCGGGGAGGTGCCGCCCGCCGTGAGCATTCCGGATCCCAGCGCGGCGGGCGGCGCGCCGGCATCGCCGCGCCCGCGATAACACCGCTTCTGATCAGCGTCTTCAAGGACACGGCGTGTCGGGCCCGAAATGATTGCGAGTGCTTGCTATCTATGTTACGTTTCGTGCCACCACGACGACCCGGAGGAAAAGTGGCCTACGACGTGATCATTCGCGACGGACTGTGGTTCGACGGCACCGGCGGCGCGCCGCAAACCCGGACGCTGGGCATTCGGGACGGCGTGGTGGCCGCCGTGGCAGGCCCCTGCGACGAACCGCTGGACGCGACGGGTTGCCCGGATGTGATCGACGCGGCCGGCAAGTGGATCGTGCCCGGCTTCATCGACGTGCACACCCACTACGACGCGGAGGTGCTGCTGGACCCAGGCCTGCGGGAGTCGGTGCGCCACGGTGTCACCACCGTACTGCTGGGCAACTGCTCGCTCTCGACGGTCTACGCCGACTCCGAGGATGCCGCCGATCTGTTCAGCCGGGTCGAAGCGGTGCCGCGCGAATACGTGTACGGCGCTTTGGATTCGGCTAAAACGTGGTCGACGGCAGCGGAATACATCCAGGCGATCGACGCCCTGCCCCTGGGGCCGAATGTCGGCTCGCTGCTTGGGCATTCGGATCTGCGGACCGCGGTGCTGGGACTCGATCGCGCGACCGACGCCACCGTCAGGCCCACCGATGCCGAACTGGACAAGATGGCGGCGTTGCTGGACGACGCGCTGGACGCCGGGATGCTGGGTATGTCGGGGATGGACGCCGCCATCGACAAGCTCGACGGCGACCGCTTCCGGTCGCGCGCGCTGCCGTCCACCTTCGCGACCTGGCGGGAGCGGCGCAAGCTGATCAAGGTCCTGCGCAAGCGCGGCCGGATGTTGCAGAGCGCGCCCGACGTCGAGAATCCGTCGTCGGCGCTGATGTTCTTTTTGACCGGCAGCCGAATCTTCGGTCGCGGCAAGGGAGTTCGGATGAGCATGCTGGTGTCGGCCGACGCCAAGTCGATGCCGCTCGCCGTGCACACCTTCGGCGTCGGCACCCGGATCCTCAACGCACTGCTGGGGTCCGATGTGCGGTTCCAGCACCTGCCGGTGCCGTTCGAGTTGTACTCCGACGGAGTCGATCTGCCCGTGTTCGAGGAATTCGGCGCCGGAACGGCGGCCCTGCACCTGCGCGACCAACTGGAACGCAACGAGCTGCTCGCCGACAAGGACTACCGCCGTCGGTTCCGGCGTGAGTTCGACCGCGTCAAGCTCGGGCCGTCGCTGTGGCACCGCGACTTCCACGACGCGGTCATCGTCGAGTGCCCCGATAAATCGTTGATCGGCAAGAGCTTTGGCGCGATCGCCGTCGAGCGCGGACTGCATCCGCTCGACGCGTTCCTCGACGTGCTCGTCGAAAACGGTGAGCGCAACGTCCGGTGGACGACCATCGTCGCCAATCACCGGCCCAAGCAGCTCGACAAACTCGCGGCCGACCCGAGCATCCACATGGGCTTCTCCGACGCCGGAGCGCACCTGCGCAACATGGCGTTCTACAACTTCGGACTCCGGTTGCTCAGGCGCGCGCGGGACGCGCACCGGGCCGGCAGGCCGTTTTTGTCCACGCAGCGCGCGGTCCACCGCCTGACCGGCGAACTGGGGGAGTGGTTCGGCATCGACGCCGGCACGCTGCGCGAGGGCGACCGCGCGGACTTCGTGGTGATCGACCCGGCCGGCTTGAACGAATCGGTCGACGGCTACCACGAGGAGGCCGTGCCGTTCTACGGCGGTCTGCGCCGCATGGTCAACCGCAACGACGATGCCGTCGTCGCAACGGGCATCGGCGGCGTCGTCGTCTTCCGTGGGGGCCAGTTCCGGGACGGCTACGGCCAGACCGTGCGGTCGGGCCGCTATCTGCGGGCCGGCCGGCGGCACCTGGGCCGAAGTGTGGAGAAAGTCGGAGCCTGAGATGGCCAGAACCCAGCAGCAGCGTCGGGAAGAGACCGTTGGTCGCCTCCTCGAGGCCTGCATCGCCACCATCATCGAGATCGGTTACGCCCGAGCCTCAGCGGCCGTCATCACCAAGCGCGCGGGCGTGTCCGTCGGCGCCCTTTTCCGGCATTTCGAAACGATGGGCGACTTCATGGCCGCCACCGCGTCCGAGGTGTTGCGCCGTCAGCTGGAGTCGTTCACCAAGGGGGTCGCCGAGATACCGTCCGACCAGCCGGCGCTCGAAGCGGCGCTGGTGATCCTGCGCGACATCACCAGTGGCCCGGCCAACGCCGTTCTCTACGAACTGCTGGTGGCCGCGCGCACCGACGAAAAGCTCAGGGACACTTTGCAACACGAGCTTGACCAGTATGCGGCCAAGATCCTCGACGCCGCACGGGCGCTGCCCGGGGCGGAGAGCTACCCGGAGGACACCTTCCCGGTCCTGGTGGCGTTGCTGACGAACGTGTTCGATGGCGCGGCCGTGGTGGAGGGGGTGCTGCCGCGGCCCGAGATCGCGGCGAAGCGGATCCCGGTGCTCTCGGCGCTGCTGACTGCGGCGTTGCCGAAAGACGTTCCCTAGCAGGGATTTACAGCGAACCGATGCCGGGGGATTGCGGGCCGACCGAGAAGCCCCAGTCGAACAAGGTGGCTGCCTGGTCCCAGTAGGTCGGCCCGCCCTGCTTCACCAGTCCGTACATCATCGCGATCACCAGCCGGCGGCCACCGCGCGCGGCGGCGCCGACGAAGGTCTTGCGCGCCGCGTCGGTGAAACCGGTCTTACCGCCGATCGCACCCGGGTAACGCTGTAACAGTTCGTCCTGGTTGGTGATCGGGTGCTCGCCGTTATCGCCGGGGAACATCGCCGAGGGCTCGGAGGTGATCTGCGCGAATACCGGATTCGACATCGCGGTCCGGAAGATCACGGCCAGGTCGTGCGCGCTGGAGGCGCCCGAGCCGCCGGGCCCGTCCAGACCGGAGGGCGTCGCGGCATGCGTGCTGGTGGCCCCCAGCGACGCCGCCTTGGCATTCATCTTGGCCACCGTGGCCTCCGGGCCACCCAGCAGGTCGGCCAGCGTCATCGCGGCGTCGTTGCCCGAGACGAGCAGCAGCCCGTCCAGCAGCTGGCGCGCGGTGTACGTGCGGCCCGGCTTGATGCCGACGCAGTTGCACTCGACCTGCGTGTCGGCGACGTCGGCGACGACCGTGGAATCCAGGCTCACCTGGTCCAGGGCCACCAGCGCCAGCAGCACCTTGATGGTGCTCGCCGGCGGGTGGGTCACGTTCTGATCTTTGCCGGCCAGCACCTCGCCACTGTCGAGGTCGGCCACGATCCAGGTCTGGGCAGGCCCGTCCGGGATCGGCACCGTGCCGACCGGCTGCATGCTGTCGGCCCGGGAAACGGCGGTGGGAAAGGCGACTCCCGCGCCGCATAAGAAGACGGCGGCCAGGGTCATGAGCTTCCGCATGGGCGCAAAGTCTAACTTCCGGGCCTGTTGAGCACCGACTATCAGTACTGTCCGATGCATGTTGAGCCTGGCCGAAATCTCGGACCGCCTAGAGATCCAACAGCTGCTGGTCGACTACTCCACCGCCATTGACCAGCGCCGATTCGACGACCTGGACAAGGTGTTCACCGAGGATGCGTACATCGACTACACGGCCCTGGGCGGCATCGAGGGCCGGTATCCCGAGGTCAAGAAGTGGCTGTCCGAGGTGCTGCCGAACTTCCCGGTGTATGCGCACATGCTCGGCAACTTCTCGGTGCGCATCGACGGGGACACCGCGTCGTCGCGGGTGATCTGCTTCAACCCGATGGTGCTCGGCGGCGACAAGAACGAGGTGCTGTTCTGCGGCCTTTGGTACGACGACGAGTTCGTGCGCACAGCCGAGGGCTGGCGGATGACGCGACGGGTCGAGACGAAGGTTTTCCAGAAGGTGATGTAGGGGAGGCATCGAGAGCGGATTTCTGCTCCGGCCTGCCGTTCTGGCACAATTGGCGGCTGTCCGTCGCGCGACCCGCCCGCAGGGTGCTCGTTCGGCGGTCATACACGCGAGGCAAAACCGGACCCCGGCATCCCGCCCGGGTCGCTGAATTGCAGCGTGACACACAGGAGAAATCGCTTAATCATGGCTGTGAAGATCAAGCTCGCTCGGCTTGGCAAAATCCGCAATCCCCAGTACCGCATCTCCGTCGCCGACGCGCGCAACCGTCGCGACGGTCGCTCGATCGAGGTCATCGGCCGCTACCACCCGAAGGAAGACCCGAGCCTCATCGAGATCGACTCCGAGCGCGCCCAGTACTGGCTGTCCGTGGGTGCTCAGCCCACCGAGCCCGTCCTGAAGCTGCTGAAGATCACCGGCGACTGGCAGAAGTTCAAGGGCCTGCCCGGCGCCGAGGGCCGCTTGAAGGTTTCGCCGCCCAAGCCGAGCAAGCTGGAGCTGTTCAACGCCGCGCTGGCCGAGGCCGACGGTGGCCCCACCACGGAGGCCGCCAAGCCGAAGAAGAAGGCCCCGGCCAAGAAGGCCGCCAAGGCGGAAGCCGAGGGCTCCGACGACGCCACCGCTGCCGCCGCCGCTGAGGGCTCCGCTGTTGAGGCCTCCGCTGAAGCCGCTCCCGAGGCCGAGACACCGGCTGAGGGCGGCGAGCAGGCCGAGCCGACCACCGAAAGCTGACGCGGCGATGAGTTCGGTCGTCGTCGACGCCGTTGAGCATCTGGTTCGCGGGATTGTCGACAACCCCGATGACGTCCGGGTGGACATGGTGACGAGCCGCCGCGGGCGGACCGTCGAAGTACACGTCCATCCCGACGATCTGGGCAAGGTGATCGGCCGCGGTGGCCGGACCGCGACCGCGTTGCGCACGCTGGTCGCCGGTATCGGTGGCCGCGGCATCCGCGTCGACGTGGTGGACACCGACCAGTAGCGGAGCGCTGCTCATGGAACTCCCTTGGAGTTGACCGTCGGCCGTGTCGTCAAGGCGCACGGGGTCGGCGGCGAGGTGGTCGTGGAAATCCGCACCGACGATCCCGCCGCCCGGTTCGCGTCGGGTAACACGTTGCGCACCAAGCAACCTCGCGGCGGCAGCGAAGGGGTCCACGTCGTTCAGAGCGCGCGCGAACACGGCGGGCGGCTGTTGGTGCGACTGGCCGGCGTCGCGGACCGCGACGCCGCCGACGCGCTGCGCGGCGCTCTGTTCGTCGTCGACTCCGACGACCTGCCGCCGATCGACGAGCCGGACACCTACTACGACCATCAGCTTGAGGGTCTGCTTGTCCGGACCACGGCGGGCGAGGACGTGGGTGTCGTCGCCGAGGTGCTGCACACGGCGGCGGGGGAGCTGTTGGCGGTGCGCCGCGAATCCGGTGAGGTTCTGGTGCCGTTCGTCAATGCGATCGTCACGTCGGTGTCGCTGGACGACCAGCTGGTCGAAATCGATCCGCCCGAAGGCCTACTGGAATTGGGGTAGCGGGTGCGCATCGACGTTGTCACGATCTTCCCGGATTATCTGAACCCACTGCGACAGTCGTTGCCCGGCAAGGCTATTGCGTCCGGCCTCGTCGAGCTGGGCGTGCACGACCTGCGGCGGTGGACGCATGATGTGCACCGCTCGGTCGACGATTCGCCTTACGGCGGTGGTCCCGGGATGGTGATGAAGGCGCCGGTCTGGGGCGAAGCGCTGGATGAAATCTGCTCCGAGCAAACGCTTTTGGTGGTCCCCACTCCCGCCGGCGAACTTTTCACGCAGGCCACCGCGCAGCGCTGGGGCGCCGAGACGCACCTGGTGTTCGCGTGCGGTCGCTACGAGGGTATCGACCAGCGGGTGATCGAGGACGCCGCGCGCCGAATGCGGGTCGAGGAGGTCTCCATCGGCGACTACGTCCTACCGGGCGGCGAATCGGCGGCCGTGGTGATGATCGAAGCCGTGCTGCGCCTGCGCGACGGGGTGCTCGGCAATCCCGCGTCGCACCACGAGGATTCGCACTCGCCGGCCCTGGACCGGCGGCTGGAGGGGCCCAGCTACACCCGGCCGCCGAGCTGGCGTGGGCTGGACGTGCCCGAGGTGTTGCTATCGGGTGACCATGCCCGCGTCGCCGCCTGGCGTCGCGAGGTGTCGCTGCAGCGGACGCGGGAACGCCGCCCGGAGCTTCTCGATTAGCCGGGCAATCGGCTAGAGCCCGCTGTGCCGCGGGTCGATCCGGCCCTCGGGGAACATCGTCTTGACCGCCCGGGTGATGGTATCGCGGGCGGTGGCGTCATCGGAGGGCTGCAGCGACTGGACCACCATGATGTAGCGCCGGTCCGCGCCCACTAAGCCCGTCGACAGGTGCATCCAGTCGCTGCCGATGCAGCACATCCAGCCCTGCTTGACCGCCACCGGTTCGGCGTACAACCCGTCCGGGATGCCGAATCGCTGCGGGTAGCCGTCGAGGCCGTTCGGAGTGGACTGGGCGAGGTCGTTGACGATGATCCTGGCCTGGTCGGCCGGCAACCCGCCCGACCCGTCGAGCAGCATGTCGTAGTAGCGGAGCAGGTCCGTGATCGTGCTCATCGTGTTCCACCAGCGCCCGTCGCTCGGGGGCGTGGTCGACGTGAGGCCGTACCGGGTCGCGACCGCGTTGATGATGGCGGCTCCGCCGCCCTGGCCCCAGAACTTCTCGGCCGCGCCGTCGTCCGACGACTGCAACATGATGTCGAGCGCCTGGCGGTCCTCGGACGTCAGCGCGGTCTTTGTCTCGGATTGGTGCAGCAACAGGTCGTCGGCGATGAACAGCTTCGCCACCGACGCCGTGCCGATGACCTGCCCGTTGCCGTTGGCGACCAGCCGGTGGGTGGCGCGGTCAAGGATGGCGACCGACAGAGCGGCGCCACCGGCGGCGGCCTCGTCGGTCGCCTGCTGGATGCGCGCGTGCAGTTCCGGGATGGCGGCGCTCGGAAGTTCCTGCGGCGGCGGCGGTGCCGCCGGTGTGGCCGCCTCCAGCATCAGGTCTGCCAACGGTGGCTGCGGCTCGGAGGAGACCCAATGGGGAGCGGAGGTGACGGTCATGCTGTGGACTCGCGCCTGGACTTTCGCCTCGCACCCGGCGGCGACCACCAACGCCACCGTCGCGGTGACGGTGAGCAGCAATAGCGGCCGTACTCGCATTCCTCTTCTCCGATGTGACACCGTGCATGTGAGCGGGTCGCGACGCGTCACCTGCCTCGGCCTCCACGCAGAGGTGCGGAAACGCGTTTTGACCCCGTTAATATTTACCATTTACCAGCGCGTTTGGCCTGTTATGAACCGCGTCGCGGACCTGTGATTTTCGCAGCACGGGCACTTTCTGGCACAATTGGCCAGTTGTCTCCAGCGGTTGAGGCCGGTCGGACCGCTTCCCGCCTGCTGCGAGATACGTTAGGAAGCCCGAAACCATCGGCTTGGCGGCCGTTTACCACCCGTGCGTGGACTCACCGCCGCGAGCCGCGACCTCAAGGAAGTGTGTTCTCACATGAACCGGCTTGACTTCGTCGACCAAGCGTCGCTGCGCGACGACATCCCGGTTTTCGGTCCGGGCGACACCATCAACGTGCACGTCAAGGTCATCGAGGGCGCCAAGGAGCGTATCCAGGTGTTCAAGGGTGTGGTGATCCGCCGGCAGGGCGGCGGCATCCGCGAGACCTTCACGGTGCGCAAGGAAAGCTACGGCGTCGGCGTCGAGCGGACCTTCCCGGTGCATTCGCCCACCATCGACCACATCCAGGTGGTGACCCGAGGCGATGTCCGCCGCGCCAAGCTCTACTACCTGCGTGAACTCCGCGGCAAGAAGGCCAAGATCAAGGAGAAGCGCTGATCTGGTGCGCCATTGCGGCCCCCGCGGGCCGGTGCGGCGCGTTACAAGGAGTCAAACTCTGCTGGCTACGCTGATCTCGTGACAGACACAGCGGACTCACCCGAGCCCCAGTCCGAAGCTGCCAAGTCGGAGCCGAACGTCTCCACCCGCAACGCGGACACGCCCCCGAGACCGGATATCCCGGAACCGGGCGAGCCGTCTGACGAGCCGGAGCGTACGAAGCGATCCACGCTGCGCGAGTTCGCAATCCTGGCGATCATCGCCGTCGCCCTCTACTACGTCATGCTGACGTTCGTGGCGAGGCCCTACCTGATTCCGTCGGAATCCATGGAGCCCACGCTGCACGGATGCACGGGCTGCGTCGGCGACCGGATCATGGTGGACAAGATCACCTACCGGTTCGGCACGCCGCATCCCGGTGACGTCATCGTCTTCAAGGGACCGCCGTCGTGGAACGTCGGCTACAAGTCGATCCGGTCGAACAACACCGCACTGCGCTGGGTGCAGAACGGGCTGTCGTTCGTCGGTTTCGTGCCTCCCGACGAGAACGATCTGGTCAAGCGGGTCATCGCGGTCGGCGGGCAGACCGTGCAGTGCCGCGCGGATACCGGGCTGACCGTCAACGGCAAGCCCCTCAAGGAGCCCTACCTGGATCCGTCCACGATGATGGCCGACCCGACGGTGTACCCGTGCCTGGGCAGTGAGTTCGGGCCGGTCGCCGTTCCGGCGGGACGGTTGTGGGTGATGGGTGACAACCGGACACACTCGGCGGACTCGCGTGCCCACTGCACCAGCGTTCCGGCCGAGGCGCTGAAGGGCGTGTTGTGCACCGGGGACCCGAACTCGGGCACCGTGCCGGTCGTCAATGTCATCGGTAAGGCCCGGTTCATCGTGTGGCCGCCGTCCCGGTGGGGCGGCGTGTCATCGGTGAACCCGCAACAGAATCAGTAGCCGTGGCCACGACGTGGCCGCCGCGGACGGTGATCCGCAAATCGTCGGGGTTGCGCACCCTGGAGTCCGCGCTGCATCGCAACGGCCTGGGCCCGGTGGCCGGAGTGGACGAGGTGGGCCGTGGCGCCTGCGCCGGTCCGCTCGTGGTGGCCGCCTGCGTGCTCGGGCCGAATCGTCTGGAAAGCCTTGCCGCCCTTGATGATTCAAAGAAGCTCACCGAGAAGGTGCGGGAGAAGCTGTTCCCGCTGATCTGCCGTTACGCGGTGGCGTATCACGTGGTGTTCATCCCGTCGGTCGAGGTCGACCGGCGCGGCGTGCACGTGGCCAACATCGAAGGCATGCGGCGCGCGGTGGCCGGCCTGCCGGTGCGCCCCGGCTATGTGCTCAGCGACGGGTTTCGGGTACCCGGCCTACCGATGCCGTCACTGCCGGTGGTCGGGGGCGACGCGGCCGCTGCCTGCATCGCCGCGGCCAGCGTGCTGGCCAAGGTCAGCCGGGACCGGCTAATGGTCGCCATGGACGCCGACCACCCCGGCTACGGGTTCGCCGACCACAAGGGCTACAGCACGCCCGCGCACAGCCTGGCGTTGACCGAGTTGGGTCCCTGCGCTGAACACCGGTATTCGTTCATCAACGTCCGGCGCGTGGCCAGGGGAGCGAGCACGACGGTGGTCGCGGAGTGCAAACCGGACCCTCCGGTCGAGCGCGAGGGATATCAGTGAGGAAAGATGGGACGCATTCGGATTCGCAGGGAGAAGGACGTCTGAGCAGATGAGTGCCGAGGATCTCGAAAAGTACGAAACCGAGATGGAGCTCTCGCTGTACCGCGAATACAAGGACATCGTCGGGCAGTTCAGCTACGTGGTGGAGACCGAACGGCGCTTCTACCTAGCCAACAGCGTCGAGATGGTGCCGCGTAACGCCGACGG
>NZ_JAFAUS010000320.1 GCF_019243155.1 Mycobacterium sp. | reverse complement strand
CGGCGCAGCGCGGCCGCGAACATGGCGTCGGTGCCGTGCCGATGCGGCCACAGCTGGACATAGGGCCCGTCCCCCAGCCCGTCCACCGACTCGAACAGCGTCCGGGTGTCCAGCGCCTGAACCGGCTGCCGGCGCAACGCGTCGGCGACCACCCCGACGGTCTCGGCGAGGTGCGGCGAACACGTCGCATACAGCACGACACCACCGGGCCGGGTCAGCGCGATCGCCGCGGCCAACAGCTCGCGCTGCAGCTTGGCCAGCGCCGGCACGTCGGCGGGCTGCCGCCGCCACCGGGCCTCCGGCCGACGACGCAATGCGCCCAAACCGGTGCAGGGCGCGTCGACGAGCACGCGGTCGAACGTCGGCTCGAGATCGGTGTGCCGCCCGTCGACCCGCAGCACGTCCACGGGCAGCGCGCGGGTGTTCTCGACGACCAGGTCCGCGCGGGCGGGCGCCGGTTCGATCGCGGTGACGCGGGCCCCGGCCTGCGCGCCCAGGGCGGCCAGCAGCGCGGTCTTGCCGCCCGGCCCGGCGCACAGGTCCAGCCACCGGCCGGTGTCACCGTCCACCGGCGCCACCGCGAGCGCCCGGGCCACCAGCTGGCTGCCTTCGTCCTGCACCAGCGCCCGGCCGTCGCGCACCGGCGCCAGCCGCCCGGGGTCCCCGCCCGGCAGGTACACCGCGTACGGCGAATACTTCCCGACGGTCCCCTGCACCGCATCGGCCAGTTCGGCGGCGGTCAGCACTCCCGGGCGCGCCGCCAGGTGCACCCGGGGCCGCTCGTCGTCGCTGGCCAGCACCGCGTCGAGTTCTCCCGCGGCAGCACCGAGCGCATCCGCGAAGGCCTGCGCGATCCAGCGCGGGTGTGCGTGCACGAACGCGGCATGCCCGACGGGGTCGCGTGACGGATCCGGCGCCAACTCGTCGACCCAGGACTGCTCGTCCCGGCGGGAGATGGTCCGCAGCACCGCATTCACGAAACCCGCTCGCGCGGAATCGAATTCGATGCCCGCCTGTTCGACGGTGGTGGACACCGCGGCGTGCGCGTCGACCCGGGTGCGCAACAGCTGGTAGGCGCCGAGCCGCAGCAGGTCGAGCAACACCGGGTCGATGGCATCCGGGGAGCGCCCGGCGGCCGCGCCGATCACGGCGTCGAGCAGGCCGCGGCTGCGGCAGGTGCCATAGGTCAGCTCGGTGGCGAACGCGGCGTCGCGGCCGCTGATCCCGCGGTCGCGCAGCACCGCGGGCAGGGCCAGGTTCGCGTACGCGTCACGCTCGGTGACCGAGCGCAGCACGTCGAACGCGGCGGCGCGGGCCGGGTCCAGCGGCCGCCGCCTGCGCGGGTTGGCGCTCATGTCGCCCGCGCTTCGGATTCCAGCCGCGCGCCGCGCGCCCAGTCGACCGCGTTCATGAGTTTCTTTCCGGGCGGCTGGATTTGGCCCAGTCGCACCGGCTCCGTGCCGGTGCCGATCCACACGCTTGTGCGATCAACGTGAATACCGCCGGGCGGCAACGGTTCCGGGGCGTCATCGAGTTGTACCGGCCCGACTTTGATTCGCAGGTCACCGATCAGCGTCCAGGCGCCCGGGTTGGGCGTCACGGCGCGGATGCGCCGCTCGACGACGGCGGCGGGCAGGTCCCAGCGCACCCGGGCCTCCTCCACAGTGATTTTCGGCGCGATGCTGACTCCGTCGGCGGGTTGCGGTTGCGGGGCCAACCTGTCGTCGGCGATGCCGTCCAGCGTCGTCGTCAGCAGGGCTGCGCCCGAAAGGGCAAGTCGCTCAAGGAGTTCGCCCGCGGTATCGGTCGGCCGGATCGTCTCGGTGACGACGCCGTAGATCGGGCCCGAGTCCAGGCTCGGCTCGATCTGGAACGTTGTTGCCCCGGTGATGGTGTCTCCCGCGGCGATCGCGGCCTGCACCGGCGCCGCGCCGCGCCAGGCGGGCAACAGCGAGAAGTGCAGATTGATCCACCCGCGCGGGGGCACCGCGAGCAGGGCGTCGCGCAGCAGTGCGCCGTAGGCCACCACCGCGCAACAGTCCGGCGCCAACTCCGCGAGTTCGGCGACGAACTCCGGCGAATTGGGCCGCTGCGGACGCAGCACCGGGATGCCGCGGTCGAGCGCTTCGCGGGCGACCGGTGACGGCTCCGGATTGCGGTGCCGGCCGGCCGCGGCGTCGGGCCGCGTCAGCACGGCAACCACCTCGTGACGCGGCGAGTCGAGAAGGTGACGCAGCGCGGGCAGGGCGGGTTCCGGGGTTCCGGCGAAGACGAGGCGCACCGGCACAGTCTAAGAAGCCTCCGATACCGGCCGGACGTGCCCGGAGCTCGAAGCAAATTTCGCGCGTAGACTGTTGCCCATAAATACTGTTGCCGGGAGTGATGTTCGGCCGCGACGATGACGTCAGGAAGACAGCCCTCGACCGCGAAGGAGGTCTGATGGCCCTCCGAGTCTTCGACGACCACACCCGGGCCGCCAATCAAACGGTATGGGCGCTGGGCGATTACGCCTTGATGGCCGAGGAAGTGATGGCCCCCCTCGGCCCGGTTCTCGTCGAGGCCGCCGGCATCGGACCCGGCATGCGGGTTCTCGACGTCGCCGCCGGGTCGGGCAATATCTCCATTCCGGCCGCCGCCACAGGTGCCGATGTCGTTTCCAGCGACCTCACCCCCGACCTGCTGCGGCGGTCGCAGGCCAGGGCGGCCGCGTTGGACCTCAACATCGACTACCGCGAAGCGAACGCGCATGCGCTGCCCTTCGGCGACGGCGAGTTCGACGCCGTCATCTCGGCGATCGGCGTGCAGTTCGCGCCCGATCAGCAGCGCGCGGCCGACGAGCTGGTGCGCGTCTGCCGGCCGGGCGGCACGATCGGCGTGATCAGCTGGACCAACGAGGGGTTCTTCGGCCGGATGCTGTCCACCATCAGGCCCTATCGGCCGAGCCTGTCGCAGGCGGTGCCACCGGCGACGTTATGGGGACGCGAACGCTACGTCACCGCGCTGCTCGGTGACCGGGTCGACCGCGTCAAGACCGCGCGTGGCCTCTTGGACGTGAACCGGTTCGACAGCGCCGAGGCCGTCCACACCTACTTCAAGAACAACTACGGCCCGACGATCGAGACCTACGCCAACATCTGCCACAACCGGTTGCTGTCCGACGACCTCGACGCCCAGCTCGTCGAACTCGCTCAGCAACACCTGGCCAACGGCACCATGCGCTGGGAGTATTTGCTGCTCACCGCCGAAAAGCGCGCGGAGGCCTGAGTCAGGCCGGTCGTCTTGCCTACAGATCGGTTTCGGCGTCCAGGTGAACGTCGGGCTCTCCGCCGGCCGCGGTGAACGCCGTCAGCGCACGCACCAGCCCGTGGCGTTCCTGCGGCGGCATCTTTTCCACGATGCTGGCGATCTCGGTGCGCCGGTGCGTGGTGACCTGGCGAACGACCTCGCGGCCGCGCTTGGTTAGGGCGGCGAGCAGCTCACGGCGAGAAGTCGGGTGGGGCAGGCGGTCGATCAGCCCGGCGGCGACGAGGCGGTCCACCATTCGCCCGGTGGCCGACGGCTGCACACCCAGCAGACCGGCGAGTGTGGCCAGATTGACCGGACCCCGGTTCGACAGGATCACCAGAGTCCGGAACTGCGGGCCGGTGATCGTCTCGTCGACCTGACCGATGGAGCGAACCGAAATGGCCATCAGCAGACGGGAAGCCGTCAACAAAGCGTCGGTGATGACATCCAGCGACTCGTCGACGGTCGAATGGTCTACTGCCATCGCGCCCCTCCTCTGGAGCTTCCGCGGGCCATCCGGCCGCTAGGAATTAGAAAGTGTAGCAACCTTCCAATGTCGTAGTCAGTGAATGTTACCTAGGCATACTATCGCCCATGGTAATTATCGGCGCGGGGTCAGCCGATATGCAGCGGGTCCACCTGCACCCGAACCGGCTCGCTGGTCTGCCGGGCGCTGAGCACACCGACGCCTCGACGCAGAGCCGCGGCCAGCGCCAGCCCCTGCTCGCGACGGACGCGAACCAGCATCCGCACCACCGCCACACCCGCCGGCGTCCCGGCCGGACGACGCACGCCCGCAGGCAGATCCACCGGGCCGAGCACGTCGGCCCCGTCGGGTAGGCGGGCCTCGTCGAGCAGCGCGCCGACGGCGCCGGCGGTCCCATCCAGCGCCGCCATGTGCACGCTGGGTGGCAGGCCGATCTCGGCCCGTTCGGTCAGTTCCGCCTCGGCATGGCCGACCGGGTCCCAGCGGATCAGCGATTGCACTGTGGGAATTGATGATTCGGCCACCACCAGCACCACACCGCCGTCGCCGCGCGCGCGCACCAGCGCGGCGGCGCTCATCCAGCGCCACAGCGCGTCCTCGGCGGCCCGCAGATCCTGCCTGCCCAGCAAAGCCCAGGTGTCCAGCAACAGCGCGGCCCCGTAGCCGCCGGACGCGCCGGGTTCCGCGCCGGGAGTGGCGACCACCAGGGCGGGGCCGGCGGCGACCTCGGGCACCACGCCGTCGCCCGACGAGGTGATCACCGCGGTGCCCGGGAACGCGCGGCCGAGCTCTTCGGCGGTGCGGCGGGCTCCGACGACCACGGCGCGCACCGCATCCGAGCCGCAGCGCGCGCACCGCCGGGTCGGATCGAGCCGCCCGCACCAGCGGCAGACCGCACCCGGCCCGTCCCGCTCGGGTAGCGACAGCGGACCGGTGCAATGCCGGCAGCGGGCGATCGTGCGGCAGCGCGCGCAGGCCAGCGAGGGGACGTATCCGCGCCGCGGCACCTGCACCAGCACCGGGGCGCCGGCCTGCAGCGACGAGCGGGCGGCCCGCAGCGCGATGGACGGTAAGCGCGCGGTGCGCGCCGCCGGGTCGCGTTCGTCGGCGTAGCCGGTGTCGTCGAGCGCGATCACCCGCGGGGTCCGGGCGCGCACCACGGGTCGCACGGCCGCGATGTCGTGCGCCCACCCGCTGCGCACCAGCGCCTGGGCCTCGGCGGTCCGGGCGTACCCGCCGATCAGCGCCGCGCAGCTGGCCTGATGCGCGCGCAGCATCGCCACCTCCCGGGCGTGCGGGTACGGCGCCCGCGGCTCGGCCAGGCTGTCGTCGGCGTCGGCCCACACCATGACCAGACCCAGGCCGGACAGCGGCGCGAACACGGCGCTGCGGGTGCCGATCACCAGCCGCGCCCTGCCGCGCAGCGCCGCGAGCCAGCGCCGGTAGCGGGCGGCCGGACCGAGGCCCGCCGACAGCGCGACGACGCCGCTCTCGTTGATGCGGGCGGTCGCGGCCCGCGACAACTCGTCCAGGTCGCGCTGATCGGGCACGATCGCCAGCACCGACCGTCCGGCCAGCACCGTCTGCGCGGCGGCCTCGGCGAAGCGGTCGGCCCACGAGTCACCCGGCAGCACCTGCCAGACGGCCCGCGCGGCACGGGATTCGGCCAGGGCCGCCAGGAACTGCGCACCGCGGCCGTACACCTCCCAGCCCGACGGGTCGACGGGCGCCGCGACCAGCGAACCCGGTGCCGCGCGCTCGGCCGGCGGTTCCTTCTCCACCCTCGCGTGCCGGGCCGGCACGGCCAGCCGCAGCACGTCCGGGCGGGTGCCGGCGTAGTGCGCGGCCACCGCGTCGACCAGTCGCCGGATCTCGCCCGTGAGCACGGGTTCGGGCGACACGACGCGGTCGAGCCAGCCCAGCTTGCCGCTGTGGTCAGTGTCGTTGCGGCGCTCCAGCACGAAGCCGTCGACCAGCCTGCCGTGGAAGCGCACCCGCACCCGGACGCCGGGCTGGGCATCGTCGGACAGTTCGGCCGGCACCAGATAGTCGAACTCGCGGTCCAGGTGCGGCACCGAGAGCATCGGCAGCACCCGGGCGATCGGTTCCACCTCGACGGGCGTGCGCGCGGTCACGCCGTGGCGGGCTCGGCGGCGTCGGGGATCTCGGACCGGCCGAAGAAGAATCCCGCGGTGATCAGGATCTGGGCGGCGGCGTAGGACCACCAGATCGGGACCGCCAGCGCCTCGTTGCCCAGCACGAAGCGGCTGATGGCGATCATCGAATCCGAGACCGCGAAACAGACCGCCCCCACCGCCGTCCAGATCGTCGGCAGTTGCGCGAGCAGGGCCGTGCACACCATCGCGGTCAGCACGGCCATGTAGACGGTCACCGGAACCGTGAGCTCACCCAGCCGAGGCCAGAACCAAGCGAGCAGCGCGATGGACGCCACACACATCAGCACCACCGCCGCGATGCGGGGTTTCGACGGCCAGGCCCTTCGAACCAGCGGGAACAGCGCGCCCACAAAACACAAGTGCGCCAACAGGAATGACGCCAGCCCCACCACGAAGGACTGCGTCCACCACGGGATCGCCAGGGACCAGTCGCCCAAGGCCGACAGCAGCAGCGCCGGCATCAGCCACCGCCGCTCGCGAACGATGCCGTGCGCGGCCGCGGCTAGCGTCAACAACAAAGCCATCGAGGCCTTGAACGCCGGCTGCAACGCCCAGTGCCCGGTCAGCTCGGCCCCCGGCGGGGAACGCAGCGCCAGCACGGTCAGGTACACGCCGTAGCCCAGGGCCGCCCAGCCGGCCACCACCCAGGCGCCGGCCACCAGACGAGGTGCGTACGGTACCTCCATGCCCCGCTTGGACGACGCAGCCGACGAGAAACCCGGGATCGACCCCATCCTGCTGAAGGTACTGGATGCGGTTCCCTTCCGACTATCGACCGAGGACGGCGTCGACGCGGCGCGCCAGCGACTGCGCGACCTGCCGCGCCGGCCGTTGCATCCCGAGCTGCGGGTCGAAGACCGCACCATCGAAGGCCCGGCGGGGCCGATCAACATCCGGATCTATTGGCCGTCAAGCGTTTCCGACGGCGGCTCCGGTCCACCCGTGGTGCTCTTCTGCCACGGCGGCGGATTCGTCGTCGGCGACCTGGACACCCACGACGGCACCGCACGCCAGCATTGCGTCGGCGCCGACGCGGTCGTGGTGTCCGTCGAGTACCGGCTGGCGCCCGAACACCCCTACCCCGCCGCCGTCGACGACGCCTGGGCCGCTCTTGCGTGGGTCGCCGCGAACGGGTCCGAGTTGGGCGCCGACACCGCCCGCATCGCCGTCGCCGGCGACTCGGCCGGCGGAAACATCTCCGCCGTGATCGCGCAGCGATCCCGCGACGACGCCGGGCCGCCGATCGCCTTCCAACTGTTGTGGTATCCGGCCACGCTGTGGGACGCGTCGCTGCCGTCCTTCTCCGAGAACGCGGACGCGCCGATTCTCAGCGACAAGTCCGTCTCCGCGTTCTCACGTTGGTACGCAGGCGATGTCGACCTGGCCGACCCGCCCCCCGGCATGGCGCCGGGGCGGGCGAAAGACCTCTCCGGACTCGCGCCGGCCTACATCGGCGTCGCCGGCTGGGACCCGCTGCGCGACGACGGCATCCGGTACGGCGAACTGCTGACCGACGCGGGCGTCCCCACCGAGGTGCACAACGCCGAGACGCTCGTGCACGGGTACCTCGGTTACGCGGGTGTGGTGCCCGCCGCCACCGCTGCGATGGAGCGCGGACTGGCCGCGCTGCGAAATGCCCTGTGGCCCTGAGCCCGGAGCGTACGGTGAAACGATGACCGAGCCGCCCATCGCCCGACCCGGCATCGATCCGGCGTTCAAGTCGTTGCTCGACGCGTTTCCGATGACCTTCAGCGCGGCGGACGGGGTGGAGGTCGCGCGGTCGCGGCTGCGGCTGCTCAAAGTGCCGCCCGAAATGCTCCCGGACCTGCGGGTCGAGAACCGGACGGTCGGCCACGGCGACGTGACCGGCATCGGAGTCCGCATCTACTGGCCGACCGACATCGACGGGCCTCTGCCCGTCGTCGTCTTCTATCACGGCGGCGGATTCTGTCTCGGCGACCTCGACACCCACGACCCCGTCGCCCGCGCGCACGCCGTCGGCGCCCGGGCCATCGTGGTGTCGGTTCAATATCGGCTGGCGCCCGAGCATCCGTTCCCCGCCGGGGTCAACGACTGCTGGGCGGCGTTGCAGTGGGCCGCCGAACACGCCACCGAACTGGGCGGTGATCCCAGCCGGCTGGCCGTGGCCGGTGACTCGGCCGGCGGCAACCTCGCCGCGGTCACCGCGCTGCTGGCCCGCGACAACGGCGGCCCGGCGCTGCGCTTCCAGCTGCTCTGGTACCCGACGGTCACCGCGGACCTGTCGCTGCCGTCGCACCAGGAGAACGCCACCGCGCCGATCCTGGACCGTGAGGTCATCGACGCCTTCCTGTCCTGGTACCTGCCCGACATCGACATCACCGACCCGACGGCGCTGCCGACCACGCTGGCGCCGGCGAACGCCGAAGACCTGTCCGGTCTGCCGCCCGCGTATATCGGCACGGCGGAACATGATCCGCTGCGCGACGACGGGGCCTGCTACGCCAAGCTGCTCAGCGCCGCGGGCGTACAGGCCGAACTGAGCAACGAACCCACGCTGGTGCACGGCTACGTCAGCTTCGCCTCGGTGATACCCGCCGCGGCGGAAGCCGCCGACCGCGGACTGGCCGCGCTGCAAAAGGCGCTGCACGCCTAGGCATTCCGATGAGCCCGCGCACAGCAGAGACACCCGACTATGACACCCTGATCGTCGGCGCCGGATTCTCGGGGATCGGCGCCGCCATCAAACTCGACAAGGCCGGATTGTCCAACTATCTCATCGTCGAGGCGGGCGACGGGGTCGGCGGGACGTGGCACTGGAACACCTATCCCGGTATCGGCGTGGACATTCCGTCGTTCTCCTATCAGTTCTCCTTCGAGCAGAGCCCGGACTGGTCGCGGACCTACGCGCCGGGCCGGGAACTCAAGGCGTACGCCGAACACTGCGTCGACAAGTACGGCATCACATCGCGAATCCGGTTCAACACCAAGGTGCAATCCGCGGAGTTCGACGAGGAGCACGCGCTGTGGCGGGTGCAGACCGACCCCGGCGGGGAGGTCACCGCCCGATTCCTGATCAGCGCCTGCGGGGTTCTCACGGTGCCCAACCTGCCCGACATCGACGGCGTCGACGCCTTCGCCGGCATCACGATGCACACCGCGCGCTGGGATCACAGCCAGGACCTGACCGGCAAGCGCGTCGCCGTCATCGGAACCGGCGCCTCGGCCGTCCAGGTCATCCCCGAGATCGCGCCAATCGTCTCCCAGCTCACCGTGTTTCAGCGCACCCCGATCTGGTGCTTCCCCAAGTTCGACGTCGAACTGCCCACGGCGGCCCGCTGGGCGATGCGGATCCCCGGCGGCAAGATCGCGCAACGGCTGCTCAGCCAGGCCTTCGTCGAGGTGACCTTCCCGATCTCGGCGCAGTACTTCACGGTGTTTCCGCTCGCCACGCGGATGGCGGCGGCGGGCCGCAGCTACTTGCGCCAACAGGTCGACGATCCGGACGTGCGGGAAAAACTCACGCCGCAGTACGCGGTGGGGTGCAAGCGGCCGGGCTTTCACAACGGCTACCTGGCCACCTACAACCGCGACAACGTGCGGCTGGTCACCGAGCCGATCGACAAGGTCACGCCCTCGGCCGTCGCCACCACGGACGGCGAGACCCACGAGGCCGACGTGCTGTTGCTGGCAACCGGTTTCAAGGTGATGGACACCGACAACGTGCCGACGTTCGCGGTCACCGGAAGCGGCGGTAAGTCGCTGAGCCGGTTCTGGGATGAGCACCGGCTGCAGGCCTACGAGGGCGTATCGGTTCCCGGTTTCCCGAACATGTTCACCGTGTTCGGCCCGTACGGCTACGTCGGCTCGTCATACTTCGCGCTCATCGAGACGCAGACCCACCACATCGTCCGGTGTCTCAAACACGCCCGCAGCCACGGCGTGTCGCGCGTGGAGATCACCGAGGAAGCCAACGACCGGTACTTCGCCGAGATGATGCGCAAGCGCCATCGCCAGATCTTCTGGCAGGACAGCTGCCGGCTGGCCAACAGCTATTACTTCGACAAGAACGGCGACGTCCCGCTGCGTCCCACCACGACCGTGGAGGCCTACTGGCGCAGCCGGCGGTTCGATCTGTCCGACTATCGATTCGGCGGCTAGCGCTACGCTGCACGGGTGGCCAAGGAGTTTTCCCGTCTCGACGAGTCGCTGCGCGACTTCATCACCGAACAGGCCGTGTTCTTCGTTGCCACCGCACCCACCGAGGGGGGCCGAATCAACCTCTCCCCCAAGGGATATCGCGACACGTTCGCGGTGCTCGACGAGCACACCGTCGCGTATCTGGATCTATTCGGCAGCGGCGCGGAAACGATCGCCCACCTGCGCGACAACGGGCGGATCACCATCATGTTCTGCTCGTTCACCCACAACTCGCGCATCCTGCGGCTGTTCGGCACCGGGCGGGTCGTCCGGCCGGATGACGCCGAATTCAGCAGTCTCCTAACGCATTTCGGCGATCAGCACTCGGGAGTGCGCACCGCGATCGTCGTCGACGTCGAGCGGATCGCCGACGCCTGCGGATTCGCGGTGCCCTACTACGAGCTGGTCGACGAACGGCCGGTGCTCGACGCCGCGCACCGCAAGGCCACCGATGACAAGTACGC
>NZ_JAFAUS010000225.1 GCF_019243155.1 Mycobacterium sp. | reverse complement strand
CTTCACCGGGTCGTCGACCAGCATGACCGTCGTATCGAGCCGCAGCGCACGGTCGACCCCGCTCTCGGCGCCGGCACGCGCGAAGTGCTCGGTGACAAATCGCTCGCTCGGATCGCCGGGCGCGGTTTTGCCCGGTCCCAGCAGGCCGGCCAACTCCGATGCGTCGCGGTCGAAGAAGGCGCCGCGGTACTCCGCGACCGAACCCTCCAGCGACGCCGCGGCCGGCGAGCCCATCGGCGGGTACCAGTGGTAGCCGGCAAACACCTCGTCGGCGCCCTGGCCCGATTGCACGACCTTCACGTGCCGCGACACTTCCTGGCTCAGCAGGTAGAAGGCCACGCAGTCGTGGCTGACCATGGGTTCGCTCATGGCGCCGATGGCCCCGTCGAGCGCGGGAAGCATCCGGTCGGTTCCGATGCGGATCTGGTGATGGTCGGTGTCGAAGCGCTTGGCGATGATGTCCGACCACCGGAACTCGTCGCCCTCGACGCCCCCGGCCGACTCGAAGCCGATGGAGAAGGTCGACAGCCCGTGCTGGCCGGCCTCGGCGAGCAGGCCGACGATCAGGCTGGAGTCGACGCCGCCGGAAAGCAGGCAGCCGACCGGGACGTCCGCGACGAGGCGGCGTTCGACCGCGACTCGCAGCGACGACAACACGGCGTCTTCCCAGTCGCGTTCCGACCAGTCGGAGCGGTCCGCGTGCCTGGTGAAGTCCGGTGACCAGTAGGTGGTCGTGGTGCGCCGGCCGTCGGGCTCGATGGCCACCAGCGATCCGGGCGGCACCTTGCGCACGCCCCGCAGGATGGTCAGGGGCGCGGGAACCACGGAATGGAAGGTCATGTAGTGGTGCAGCGCGACGGAGTCGATCCGGGTGTCCACGCCGCCGCCGGCCAACAGCGCGGGCAGACTCGACGCGAAGCGGACCCGGTGGCTGTCCTCGGTCAGATACAGCGGCTTGATACCGAGCCGGTCGCGGCCCAGCAGCACGCGGCCGCTGTCGCGTTCGACGATCGCAAACGCGAACATCCCGTAGAGGTGGCCGACGAAGTCGTCGCCCCAGCGGTGGTAGGCCTTGATCAGGACCTCGGTGTCGCTGTGGGAGAAGAAGCGGTAGCCGTGCCCCTCGAGTTCGCTGCGCAGCTGCTTGTAGTTATAGATGCAGCCGTTCCAGGCGATCGCCAGCCCCAGGTCGGAATCGACCATCGGCTGGGCGCCGGCCTCGGTGAGATCGATGATCCTGAGACGACGATGGCCAAGCGCAACCCGACCCTGCGACCAGGTGCCCGCCGCATCCGGCCCTCTTCGGGCCATCACGGCGGCCATCGCTGACACCGCTGCTACATCGGGGACTTGTCCATCGAGCCGTACCTCCCCGGTGACTCCGCACACCTCTTGAACCATACCCAAGGCGATTCCGGGGCACTGTGTCAGCACTGGAAATGCCTGGTAAGGCCGTTTCGTGGCCGGTAGGGGCACGACCGCGGCTCCGACGGTCCACCCGCGCCGGGCCGGATCCCCGGGATGGTCGTCTCCGGGCGCCGAACCGCCCAGCTAACCGTCGTGGCGGGGCCGGCGAGGCATTCCGTCCGGCCCGATCGCGGCGCGATTCCTACTTCCGTATGAATTATGTTGGTGTGCAACCGATTAACCATCGGCCATTAATCGCGTCACCGAAATTACCGCTGCTGCAACCGCATATCCGTGCCTTGCGCCTTGGTGTCTTCGCGCTTCGAGCAGCCGAACCCCGTGCATCCGTGATTTAGCCGGCGCGCTCGCCGGTGAAATTGCCACCGTCGTCACCCGAGGGTGCCTCCGACAGGCCCACTTGCGTCAATTCGAGGTGACGTTCGGCAAGAACCAAAAGATGCCTGAGTCGCTGCCCGTACATGTCGATCGATTCTGTGGTCAGCATCTCGTTGTGCGTGCAGTCGACCGAGTACATCAGAATTTCGCCGGCCGTATACGGTCCCCAGGCTTGCGCAATGTCTGAACTGCTTTCGGGCTGGTCCCCCAGCGCATAGAAGACGATGACATCACCGTTGAATACGCGTGGTTCGTGAATTCGGTACCGCTCTATGTTGTCGCTCAGGTTTTTGATGAGCATGTCAAAGAGCCGTTTGTATCGAGAAGATCCCGGTCCCGCCGCGTGGAGTAGTTCCGCGATCTGCTCGTAGACAGCCGCCTCGTTTCGTGCCGGGGCTTCCGTGTTGTATGCCCGCAGAACTTCTTCGAGAATCTGCTGCTCGCCCGAGACGTGATCGGGCAAGGCGATCTTGTCGTCGATGCCGGGTTGCGCGTCGAGCAGGATCAGGCGTCCGACTTGGCATCCTCGTAGCTGAAGCTCAACGGCGATTTCGTGGGCGATGACGCCACCCAACGACCAGCCGAGAAGGTTATAAGGCCCGCCCGGATAGGTCTCTTGAATCCTGTCGGCGTAATCGGCCGCCATCGCGCGGATCGACGGGGCTTCTTCGCCCTGCGGCACCTGCTGAATTCCGAGGATCGGGCACTCCAGGTGCTCACCGAGAACCTGATACGGCCAACTCACGCCGCCCGCAGGATGAATGCAGAACAGCGGAATGCCGGCGCCACCCTTCAGGGTCTGAACGGGAACTATCTCCGGTGCGGACTCGGCATCGGTCCGCAGCCGCTGGCTCAAGCCCCTGATGGTGGGCGCCTCGAACAACGCAGGCACCCCGAGGTCGGCATCAAGACTGCTGTTGATCGCCGCCATCAGACGCATCGCCGAGATGCTGTCGCCACCCAGGTCGAAGAACGAGTCGTCGACACCGACGCGGCCGACGCCGAGCACCTGCGCGTAGATACCGGCCAGCGTCACCTCGGTGGGGCTTTGCGGGGCCCGGTACTCGCTGGCCGTGTACTCCGGCGCGGGCAGCGCGCGAGTGTCCAGCTTCCCGTTGACAGTCAATGGCAGCGCGTCGAGACTCACCACGGCCGCCGGAATCATGTAGGCAGGCAACCGCGTCGCCAGCTGGGTGCGGATCTCGGCCGGGTCCGCCGAACCCGTGACGTAGCCCACCAGCCGTTTGCCGCCGGGGCGGTCTTCGCGGGCGATCACCACCGCCTGCTCGACCCCGTCCAGCCCGGCCAGCGCCGCCTGAATTTCGCCGAGCTCGATGCGGTACCCGCGGATCTTGACCTGCTCGTCGGCGCGACCGGCGTAGCGTAGCTTCCCGTCGGCACCCCACGACACCAGGTCTCCGGTCCGATACATGCGTGTCCCCGACGCCTCGGACTCGACGAACGGGCACGCCACAAATCGCGATGCGGTCAACCCGGCCCGGCGCACATACCCGCACGCCACGCCACGACCGGCTACATACAACTCCCCGACTACACCGGC
>NZ_JAFAUS010000132.1 GCF_019243155.1 Mycobacterium sp. | reverse complement strand
GTTCGAGAGAGTCCCACGCACATGTCATAGCTCCTACACAGGCGCCGGGTGGTTTTGTGGATTTCTCAAGGGGAAGCCATTAGGGCATGAACACTGACAAGCAAACAAAACCATGGCCTCGCCTGTGCATCGGCGCGCTGGCGGCCGGCGGCGTCGCCTTGTCCACACTGGGGCTGACCTCGGGCGTTGCCAACGCAGCGCCGTTCGCGCCCACGTATCACCACCACTGGTGCCCCGGCGACAACTGGGATCAGGGCTGGGGCGCCTACCCGAACTGGAACAACTGCCGTGACTGGGACGACTACGGCGGCCCTGCCGGATACGGGCCGCCCGGATACGGCGGCTATGGACCCGGTTACGGGCCCGGCTATGGTCCCGGTTATGGCCCGCCCCCTCCTCCCGGTTGGGGACGCTAGTCCGAGCAATCGCCGAATCTCGGGCCCATTTCCACTGATGTAAATGCAATGAATTGCGGTGCCGGGGGTGTAGCCATGATGGCTACACCCCCTGATGCCGCTAGTGCCAGTTAGGGTCCCAGGGGCCGTTGTGCCAGTGGCCCTGGTCGTGGGCTTCCCCGTCGAACCAGTGGTCGTCGTGGCAACGGCCGGCGTCCCAGTTGCCGCCCCAACCCGGGTCCCACCACTGCCCGGGGCACCAGTGATACCGCGGGAACGGTCCGGGGTGGGCGTCGGCGACCGCGGCCACGCTCACACTTGCGAAGCCGAGTCCAGCGGTGATTGCGAATGTTGACGCTGCGACGCGCGCGATGTTTTTCATCGCGCTTAATTACCCCGCCCACTGTGGGCGAAGCGTGCTCGGCGGGGACTGCCAGCGCTTTCACAGCAAGGACGGGTGCTAGTCCCCTTGGCGAACCCAGGCGAAGATGTACAGGCTCATCGCCGTCACGAGTGCAATCAGCACCCATTGCACGATGGCTTGGTCGATCCACGCGCCGGGCGGCGGAGCCCCGGGAAGAATGTTGCGGAGCGGCACGATGGCGAACAAGTTGGCGGCGTACCACGTCGCGAAGGGCGGCAAGAACTTTCGTCTGCCCAGCGCCATCGGAATGGCCACCAAAAGGGCCAACGTGGGCAGGCTGATGAGGACCAGGCAGATACCCAGATCGAAGATCAGCGGACCCTTGGCCCTCTTGAGGGTGATGACCACGTTTCCGTTGTCACTGCCGCGTTGCGTCGGCAGCGCTCCGGGATCGACGAGGCGGTTGACCTGGATGTCCCAACCGTCCAGCTCCCCGGTCACCTCGACCCGCGCGGGCACCTTTCTCACGGCATCGCCGGACCCGACGAATGCATCGGCCGAGATCGGCTGGGTCTTATACGAGTCGAACGGCCAGTTCCCGGGATCGCCGTGCGCCTCAACGGTGGTACTCAGCTGCGCGGGCGCCTTGCCCTTCGGATAGTGCAGGTCCCCGAGGTCGCTCGTCGGGTACAGGCGTACGCCGACGTCGGTGCCCAACACATCGAACCGGTTGTCGTACGCCGAAATCCCGGGATAGACGAGGACATTCACCGTAAGGCGGTTGGCGACCGGCTTCAGCTCCTCGACGCGCAACTGCACGATGGTCGCGTCACCCCCGCCCTGGCTCAGGTCCAAAGGTGGCAGCGGACCCTCTGACCTCTCGAGCCAGTGCACGCCGAACAGCGACAGCACGTAGACGCTGATAACGACCGCCAGGATGATCACGCCGATGACGATGCGGGGCCTGCTGCGCCGTGGTTTGCTGCGCGGCGGAGCGGCTGGCGGCGTATCCACCGGAGGCGGCGGGGGCGATGTCGCAGGAGCCTCAGTGGTCGACACGTGGTCAGATGCTAGCGAACTCGTGCCGACCTCGCGCTACCTCCGGAGCTCCGTCACTCGACGTCCATCCTTCGGTAACCCTGCGGTCGCATTAGCCGTCCGACGTGCCCCGCGACCTCGGGACCCGGTTTGCTGTAGCCCCGCCTAGCCCGACCCCGAGTCCGCCACACAGCGAAACCCGATGTGGGTCGTCGCGGTGTCCTGCGACTGCGGCGATCGCGCGGCCGGGCGGTAGCGATGGCAATACTCCGGCGCACACAGATGCGAACCGCCCTTGAGGGTTTGGCTCACGGTCGGATCCGCGGGCCCCGACGGGGCGCAACAGGCCTTCGGCGGTCCATCGAGCCGGTGGTGCGCGGAGAACTCGGTGGCGGTCCATTCCCACACGTTGCCGATCATGTCGATGAGGCCGAACCCGTTGGGCGCGAAGGTTCCCACCGGTGATGTGCCCATCCAGCCCAGGGCCCCGTCGTTGCGATACGGGAACCTGCCCTGCCAGGTGTTGGCCATCAACCGACCCTCGGGGTTGGCTTGTTCGCCCCACGAATACGTGGTGGCGCTGTCGCCGCGAGCGGCGTACTCCCATTCCGCCTCGGACGGCAGCCGCCGGCCGGCCCACCGCGCGTACGCCGCGGCATCCGGATATGCCACCTGGATCACCGGGTGATCGGCCCTGCCCGCGATATCGCTGCCCGGCCCGAATGGATGACGCCAGCTCGCCCCCGGCATCCAGGCCCACCATTGACGCCAGTCACGAAGGTCGACCGGACCCGGCGTCGGGCGGAAGACCATGGCACCCGGGCACAGGTCGTCGGGGTCGGCGCCCGGATAGAGCGCCGGGTCTATCGCTTGCTCAGCGACCGTCACATAGCCTGTGGCAGAGACGAATTCGGCGTATTGCGCGTTCGTCACCGGATGTCGCTCGACCGCGAAGGCCGGCACCGTCGCGGTGTGGATCGGTGCCTCTTCCGGATAGAAACTGGTCGAACCCATGCGGAACGATCCGCCCGGTAGGTCGACCAGCTCGGTGAGCATCACTTAAGCCTATGACGGCGATTGCCGGCGATAGCTATCCGCGACCAGCGACCCGGCACTGGGCAGCCCGGTTGACGACCAGTTCATCCCCAGTTTGTTTGCCTGTTAATTCGCCCGCTGTAAATGTGTGCAGTCGGGGCAAACCCCGCCAACCAAGCTCGCCGCCGACGCCGGGCGCCATCGCGGTCAGGAACAAGGCCAAGCGCACCCACCACCGCCAGGAGGCATCCAACGTGAAGCGCATTCGACCATCGGCCGCCGCCGGCTTGCTCGCCGTAGCCGCACTTGTGTTCTCGGCATGCAGCACCGAGGACCCCCACGACTCCCTGGCGTACGCGGCGGGCGCCAAGGTGGACTGCGGCGGCAAGAAGACCTTGGTCGCCAGCGGATCGACCGCGCAATCCAATGCGATGACGAAGTTCATCGCAGCCTTCAGCAAAGCCTGCTCGGGACAGACACTCAATTACACCGCCAACGGATCGGGGGCCGGTGTCAGCGAATTCCTGGCCGGCAAGACCGATTTCGGCGGCTCGGACATACCACTGACCGGCGACCAATACGCCGCCGCCAAGAAGCGATGCGGCGGGGCTGACGCCTGGAACCTGCCCGTGGTCTTCGGCCCGTTGGCCATCACCTACAACCTGAACTCCGTCGACTCCCTTGTGCTGGACGCGCCGACGATCGCGAAGATCTTCAACGGCACCATCACGCGCTGGGACGACCCGGCGCTGACGTCGCTCAACGCATCCATGCCGGCGGAGGAGATTCGCGTCATCTACCGCAGCGACGCGTCGGGGACCACGGACAACTTCCAGTCCTACCTGCAGGCGGCGTCCGGCGGAGCGTGGGGCAAGGGCTTGGGCAAGACGTTCACCGGCGGCACCGGTCAAGGCGCCGCGGGCAACAACGCCACCGCGGCGCTGGTGAAGTCCACCGAGGGCTCGATCAGTTACAACGAATTGTCTTTCGCGCTGCAGCAAGGGCTTTACGCCGCCGAGATCAAAACTCCGGCAAGCCGTAGGTCTCTACGCCCGGTGCGCATCGGCACCGACACCGTCGGCAAGACCATCACCGGCGCCAAGATCATCGGCAGAGGCAACGACCTCGTGCTCGACATCTCGTCGTTCTACAACCCCGCCCAACCCGACGTCTATCCAATTGTGTTGGCCACCTACGAGATTGTCTGTTCTCGATACCCAACCTTCGACGTGGCATCTGCGGTCAAAGGCTTCCTGGAAGCGGCGACCGGTCCAGGCCAGGTCGAACTCGCGAAGTCGGGCTACATCCCGCTGTCGCCGGACTTCCAGGCACGAGTGGTAAACGCCATCGACGCGATCGACTCCGTGGAGAAACCGAAGACGACGACCACCGAGCCCAACAACGGGGGCTAAGTCTTTTTCGGCTAGGCCTTTTTCGGGTAGGCCTTTTCGGCTAGGTCTTTTTCGGAGTCTTTCGCTCGCGATGTCGCCACCAGGCGGTAACGAACAGGGTCATCGCGACGACCAGGCCTATCAACACCCATAGCACGATTGCCTGGTCCACCCACGAACCGTAGGGCGGGCTGCCCGGAAGGATGTTGCGCAGCGGGACGATTGCGAACAGCATCGCTCCGTACCAGGTGATGAACGGCGGCAGGAATGTCGTGCGGCCCAACGCCATCGGAATGGCCACCCACAATGCCAAGACGGGCAGTGCGATCAGGACCAGGCAGACGCCGACATCGAAGATCAGCGGGCCCTTGGACCTCTGCAGCGTGATGATCACGTCGTCCTGGACATTTGAGTTGGTGTCTTCAGGGTCGTGGACGCGAGTGACGGTGGCGTCCCAGCCGTCCAACTTCCCGGTGGCCTCCACACGGGCCGCGGTCTTCTCCCGGTTCTGACCGGAACCGGTGAACACGTCGGCCGCGATGACCTCCGTCTTGTAGGTGTCGAACGGCCAGTTGGCCGGATCACCGTGCGCCACAATCGTGGTGCTCACCTGGGCGGGCGCTTTACCGACCGGATACTGCAAGTCGCCCAGGTCGTTCTCCGGGTACAGCCGCACCGCCGCGTCGGTCGTCAGCACGCCGAAATTCTTGTCGTACAACGAATCCTTCGGGTAGACAAGCACATTCACCGTCAACCGATTCGCGACGGTATCCAGTTTCTCCAGCCGTACCTGCACGGCGCTGTCGTCGGCCTCCACCTTGCTGAGGTCCACCGCCGGAAGTGCGGGCGCCGATTTCGCCAGCAAATGAACGGCGATCAGCGACAGGACATAGATCACGATGAGGGCCGCAACGATCCCGAACGCGATCGCGACTTGGCGTCCCCGTATACCGGATTCCGCCGGCGGCGCCGGCGGCCCGGCGGTCATTGAGGCATCACGGAGCCAGATGCTAGCAAACAAGCGGGCGTTTAGCGGGGATTACGACGGCACGGCGCCTCAGTCGCGCGAAAACGCCAGCGCGAATTCCTTTTCCACGTCCACGTAGGGCCTGCCGGACAGGTCGACGGTCACTTGTGCGATGGTGCCGCCGGTGAAGTTGAACGGCGCCTTGTAACGGCTGGACACCGCCGAACCACCGTTGCGCCCAACGGTGATGCCGGCGCCCGCCAGCCCGAACGTGCCCGGGTGGGCGCTCACGTCCGCCAGTGTGCCGACCAATTCCTCATCGATGTACAGGGCCACATCGCCCAGCGGCGTGTGACTGTTGGGGACCGTGCCCTTCAGCGAATAACGCACGCCGAAAGCGTGCCTGCCCAACGGCACTGCGCCCGAGGAGGAAACCAGCTGCTGGCGCTCACCGAGGAAGTTGTACACGTAATGCAGCCGCCCGTCCTGAATGAACAGCACGTGGCCGCCGTGGGCCCCGCCCTGCTTGAACAGCACGCCCTCCGCTCCGGTCGTGTCGATGGTGACCTCCGCCAGCACGGCGAACGAGCGGCCCCGAAGTTCGGCGGCCGCACCGATGCCCACGTCCGCGCAGTCGGGATAGTAGGTGTAGCTGGACAATTCGCCCACCAGATAGGGGCGGAACCTGTCCAGGGTCTCGAAGATGTTCAGATCCGCCAGCGGCAGGCCGTTGTACTTCTCCGCCTCCGAGAACCACAGCGCCTTGAGTTCTTCGAGCTTGTCCGGGTTTTCGGCGGAAAGGTCGTGGCATTGGCTGCGATCTTCGGCGATGTGGAACAGCTCCCAGCGATCGGCGTCGAAGTGTGACCATCCCGCCGGCGTTGCCGCGTGGACGGTGTTGGCGAACCAGCCCTCGTGCCAGATCCCGCGGGTGCCCAGCATCGTGTAGAACTGCGTGGTCTTGCCGGTGTCCGCGGCCGGATCGGCAAGGGCCGCTTTGATACTCACACCGTCCAGCGGCTTCTGCACGATTCCCTTGACAGTATCGGGCGGCGTCATGTTCAGCAGGTCATAGACCGTCGGGGTGATGTCGCAGACGTTGACGTACGTGTCGCGAACCTCGCCGTGCGCCGCAATGCCGTTGGGCCACGAGATGATTGCGGTGTCGGCGATGCCGCCCTCATGCGAGGCATACCGCTTGTACAGCTTGTAGGGCGTGTTGAACGCCATCGCCCACCCGATCGGGTAGTGGTTGTAGGTCTCGGGACCGCCGAGGTGGTCGAAGAGCTTCATGCTCTCCTCGACGGTATCGATGTAACCGTTGAAGAACTTGCCCTCGTTCACCGATCCGTTCGGGCCACCCTCACCGCTGGCGCCGTTGTCGGAGATCACCACGATGATGGTGTTGTCCAACTGGCCGGATTCCTCGAGGTAGTCCAGGATTCGGCCGATCTGGGCGTCGGTGTAGCTCAAGAACCCGGCGAACACCTCAGCCATCCGGCTGAACAGGCGCTTCTCCTCGTCGTTGAGCGACTCCCACGGCCGCACCGTGTCCTGCAGCGGCCAGGGCTCGCCGTTGGGGCCCTTGACATCCAGATACGGGTTGACGGGCGACAATTCGGTGTCCTGCGGCACAATCCCCATCGACTTCTGCTTTTCCAGCACGATGTCGCGATACTGCTCATAGCCCATGTCGAACTTGCCGGCGTACTTGTCGGCCCACTCTTTGAAGACGTGGTGCGGGGCGTGCCCGGCGCCGGGGCACACATAGCTGAACCACGGCTTATCCGGAGCGATCACCTTGGCGTCGCGAACGAATTCGATGGTCTTGTCGGCGATGTCCTTCGACAGGTGGTAGCCATCCTCCGGTGTCCCAGGCGGATTCACCTGGTGGTTGTCGTACACCAGGTCGGGATACCACTGGTCGGTCTCGCCGCCCAAAAACCCGTAGAACCGCTCGAAACCGCGCGAGGTCGGCCAGTGCCGCTTGGTCGACGCCATGTTCGACTCCTCGAGGGGAGTCAGGTGCCACTTGCCTACGCAGTAGGTGTTGTAGCCGCGTTCGGCGAGCGCCTCGGAGAGCAGCGCGGTGTCGAACGGGATCCGGCCGTTGCAGTTCGGGAAGCCGTCGGTGAACTCTTCGATGGTCGCCATGCCGACGGTGGTGGCATTGCGACCGGTCAGCAGCGACGCCCGCGTGGGCGAGCACAGCGCGGTGGTGTGGAACTGCGAGAGCCGTACCCCGCGCTCGGCGATGCGCGACATCGTCGGCATCTCGACCAAGCCGCCGAAGCAGTCCCAGGTCGCGATGCCGTTGTCATCCCAAACCAGGTAAAGGATGTTCGGTGAGTTCTCCGGCGCGGTCGGCGCGGCGTAAGGGCCCCAATCCGGCTCGGAATCCCGAATGTCGAGCTCGATCTTGCCGCTGAAATCCCCGGACTGTCCGGACCCTGTAGCCATCGCCAGCCTCACTCCCGCGGCGGACCCGACCGCCGAACGTCGCGTGAAGACTACACCCGGTACCGGGCGGTTGGTGGCGCTTGCGACTAGGCCTTACTTTGCCTTTTCCAGAATTTCGACAAGCCGCCAGCGTTTGGTCGCCGAGGTCGGCCGTGTCTCCATCAACGAGACGCGGTCGCCGATGCCGGCGGTGCTGTTCTCGTCGTGTGCCTTGACCTTCGTCGTGGTCCGGATGATCTTGCCGTACAGCGGGTGCCGCACGCGGTCTTCCAGCTCGACCACGATGGTCTTCTGCATCTTGTCACTCACCACGTAACCGATGCGCATCTTGCGCCGGCCACGCACCTTGGGGGTGGCCGGAGTGTTCTTGGGACCCTTGTCCGTTGACGCGTCCGCGGCCTTCTTGGGAGCGGCCTTGGAGGCGGTCTTCTTCGCTTCTGCCATCACGATTCCTTGTTTCCGTCGGTGCCGTCAGGACCAGAAGCCAGGCCCAGTTCGCGCTCGCGCAGCACGGTGTAGACGCGCGCGATCTCCTGGCGGACCGTGCGGAGCCGCCGGTTGTTGCTGAGCTGCCCGGTCGCCATCTGGAAACGCAGGTTGAACAGCTCTTCCTTGGATTCGCGCAGACGCTCGGTCAGCTCCTCTTCGGTGAGCTCACGCAGTTCGCCAGGCGAAATGCCCACTGCCATCAGAACTGATCCTCTCGGGTCACGATTCGTGCCTTGATCGGCAACTTGTGGATTGCGCGGGTGAGTGCTTCCCGCGCCACCTGCTCGTTGGGGTAGCTGAGCTCGAACAGCACGCGGCCCGGCTTCACGTTGACGATCCACCACTCCGGTGAGCCCTTACCCGAACCCATACGGGTTTCCGCGGGCTTCTTGGTCAGCGGGCGGTCGGGGAAGACGTTGATCCACACCTTCCCGCCACGCTTGATGTGCCGGTTGATCGCGATACGAGCAGACTCGATCTGCCGGTTGGTGACGTAGGCGTGTTCCAGAGCCTGGATGCCGTAGTCACCGAAGTTGACCGCCGTGCCGCCACTGGCGATGCCGCGCTGGCGGGGGTGGTGCTGCTTGCGGTGCTTGACTCTGCGGGGAATCAACATGATTCAGCCCTCCGTGGTTTGCGGTTCTGCGGCGGGCGCAGGCTCGGCGGCCGGCGGCGTGGCCGCTGCGGAGCTTTCTTCGGCAGCCGCCCGGCCGGCCTCGGTGCTGGTCGCGGTGGTGCCCGACGCGCCGCTACGCCGCGGACGCGTGCCCGACGGACGCTCGCGGCGGGGACGCTCGGCACCCGCCGGCGCGGCGGCCGCCAATTCGCGCTTCCCACCGACGACGTCGCCCTTGTAGATCCACACCTTCACGCCGATCCGGCCGAAGGTGGTCTTGGCCTCGTACAGGCCGTAGTCGATGTCGGCGCGCAGCGTGTGCAGCGGGACCCGGCCTTCGCGGTAGAACTCCGAGCGGCTCATCTCAGCACCGCCAAGACGGCCGGAGCACTGCACCCGGATGCCCTTGACGTTGGGCTGGCGCATGGCCGACTGAATGGCCTTGCGCATCGCGCGACGGAACGCCACGCGGTTGCTCAACTGCTCGGCGACACCCTGGGCGACCAATTGTGCTTGCGACTCCGGGTTTCTGACTTCGAGGATGTTGAGCTGAACCTGCTTGCCGGTCAGCTTCTCCAAGTCCGCACGGATGCGGTCGGCCTCGGTGCCGCGCCGGCCGATGACGATGCCGGGACGCGCGGTGTGGATGTCCACCCGGACCCGGTCGCGGGTGCGCTCGATCTCCACGTCGGCGATCCCGGCGCGCTCCAGACCGGTCGACAGCAGCCGCCGGATGGCGACGTCTTCCTTGACGTAGTCGGAGTACTGCTTGTCGGCGTACCAGCGGGACTTCCAGTCCGTCGTGATGCCGAGCCGGAAGCCGTGCGGATTGATCTTCTGGCCCACTACTCTGAGCCTCCCTTCGCTTCAGAAGTCTCAGAAGCTGTCTTGGCCTCGGATTTGGCGGGCGCCTTCTTTGCGGGCGCCTTCTTTGCGGCTGGGGCCTTCTTGGCCGGAGCCTTTTTGGCGGGTGCCTTCGCGGCGGCCTTGCTGGCCTCGGCGCGGCGGGCCCTCGTCGACTTCGCCGAACGCTGGTCCTTGCCCGGCCGGCTCTCCACCACAACCGTGATGTGGCTGGTGCGCTTGCGAATCCGGAACGCACGCCCCTGGGCGCGCGGTCGGATGCGTTTGGCGGTCGGTCCCTCGTCCGCGTAGACGGTGGCGACCACCAGGGTCGCCGGGTCCAGTCCGTTGTTGTTCTGCGCGTTAGCGGCCGCGCTAGCGATCACCTTGGCGACCGGTTCGCTGGCGGCCTGCGGCGCCCAGCGCAAGATGTCGAGCGCGTCGGACACCGACCGACCGCGCACCAGGTCGATCACCCGGCGTGCCTTGCGCGGCGACACCCGCACGAACCGTGCCTGGGCGACCGCCGACGGAAACTCAGTTGTGGTCATCGCCGTTTGGCCTTCCGATCATCCTTGATGTGCCCCTTGAAGGTGCGCGTCGGCGCGAACTCACCGAGCTTGTGGCCGACCATCGCCTCAGTGACGAACACGGGGACGTGCTTGCGTCCGTCGTGCACGGCGAAGGTGTGGCCGATGAAGTCGGGAATGATCGTCGAACGACGCGACCAGGTCTTGATGACCTGCTTGCTGTTCTTCTCGTTCTGCACGTCCACCTTCTTGAGCAGGTGGTCGTCGACGAACGGTCCCTTTTTCAGGCTGCGTGGCATCTGCTACTCCTCGACTTCCTAGCGACCGTGCTTCTTGCCGGTGCGCCGGCGTCGGACAATGAGCTTGTTACTGGCCTTATTCGGGTGACGAGTACGGCCTTCGGGCTTGCCCCACGGGCTGACCGGGTGACGACCACCGGAGGTCTTGCCCTCACCACCACCGTGCGGGTGGTCCACCGGATTCATGACCACACCACGGACAGACGGGCGCTTGCCCTTCCACCGCATACGACCGGCTTTGCCCCAGTTGATGTTTGCCTGCTCGGCGTTGCCCACCTCACCGACCGTGGCGCGGCAGCGCACGTCGACGCGCCGGATCTCACCGCTGGGCATACGCAGCGACGCGTAGGTCCCTTCCTTACCGAGCAGCTGGATGCTCGACCCGGCCGACCGCGCGAGCTTGGCACCACCGCCCGGCCGCAGCTCCACGGCGTGGACCACGGTACCGGCCGGGATGTTGCGCAACGGCAGGTTGTTGCCGGGCTTGATTTCTGCGTTCGCGCCCGACTCCACCACGTCGCCCTGCGAAAGTCCGTACGGCGCAATGATGTAGCGCTTCTCGCCGTCGAGGAAGTGCAACAGGGCGATGTTGGCGGTCCGGTTGGGGTCGTACTCGATGTGCGCGACCTTGGCGTTGACGCCGTCTTTGTCGTTGCGGCGGAAGTCGATCACCCGGTAGGAGCGCTTGTGGCCGCCTCCCTTGTGGCGAGTGGTGATGCGGCCGTGCGCGTTACGACCACCGTGGCCGTGCAGCGGGCGCACCAACGACTTCTCCGGCTCCGACCGAGTGACCTCGGCGAAGTCGGACACGCTGGAGCCGCGACGGCCTGGGCTCGTCGGCTTGTACTTACGAATTGCCATGTCTAATCAGGTTTCCTCTCGCGGCTACGCCGGCGCCCCGAACAGATCGATCGGCTTGCTACCCGGCGCCAGCGTGACGATGGCCCGCTTGGTGCCTTTGCGCTGGCCGTATCCGGTCCTGGTGCGCTTCCGCTTTCCTTGCCTGTTCGCGGTGTTCACCGACAAGACCTTGACGGAGAAGATCTTCTCGATCGCGATCTTGATCTGCGTCTTGTTCGAATCGGGGTGCACCACAAAGGTGTACACATTGTCATCGAGCAGTGAGTAGGACTTCTCCGAGATGACCGGGGCCAAGATGATGTCTCGGGGGTCAGTGACGGTCGCCATCAGGCCGTTACCTCCTCGGTGCTCGTGGTGCCGGCAACCGACTGAGCCGTGATGTAGGCGTTGAGCGCCTCAACGCTGAAAATCACGTCGTCGGAGCGCAACACGTCGTACGTGTTGAGCTGGCCCGGCGTCAGGATGTGCACACCGGGCAGGTTGCGCACGCTCTTGGCGCCGGCTTCGTCGCTGCGCCCGATCACGACCAGCACCTGCTTGCGGTCGGTCAGCGTGCCCAGAAAAGCCTTGGCGCTCTTGGTGGACGGTGTCTGACCCGACACCAGCTCGGTGACCGCGTGAATGCGACCGTTGCGGGCCCGGTCCGACAAAGCACCGCGAAGCGCGGCGGCGATCATCTTCTTGGGCGTGCGCTGGCTGTAGTCGCGCGGCTTCGGGCCGTGCACAACACCACCACCGGTGAACTGCGGCGCCCGCGTCGAACCCTGACGGGCGCGACCGGTTCCCTTCTGCCGGTAGGGCTTGCGGCCACCGCCGCTGACGTCGCCACGCGTCTTGGTCGAGTGCGTGCCCTGGCGCGCCGCCGCCTGCTGAGCGGTGACCACCTGGTGCATCAGCGCGATGTTGGTCGGGGCGTCGAACAACTCGGCCGGCAACTCGACGGACCCGTCGACCTTGCCGTCGGGCGTCTTGACGTCAATCTTGAGTGTGTTGGCTGCCATTACTTCTCACCTCGTTTGACCGCGCTGCGGACCATCACGAGTCCACCGGTGCGACCGGGGACCGCGCCCTTGATCAACAGCACGCCGTTCTCGGTATCGACCTTGTGCACCAACAGGTTCTGGACGGTCACCCGGTCATGGCCCATGCGGCCGGCCATCCGCGTGCCCTTGAACACGCGCGCGGGGGTGGCGCAGCCGCCGATGGAGCCGGGGCGACGGTGCACTGCCTGAGCACCGTGGCTGGCGCCCTGGCCGCTGAAGCCGTGGCGCTTCATGGTGCCGGCGAAGCCCTTCCCCTTGGAGGTTCCGGTCACGTCGACGTAGCTGCCGTCGGCGAAGATCTCCGCCGTCAGTTCCTGGCCGATCTCGTATTCGGCGGCGGCGTCGGAGTTGTCGAGCCGCAGCTCGGCCAGGTAGCGGCGCGGGTTGACACCTGCGGCGGTGTACTGACCGGTCACCGGCTTGTTCACCTTGCGCGGACTGATCTCGCCGTACGCGATCTGAACGGCGCTGTAGCCGTCGCGCTCCGGCGTGCGGATGCGGGTCACCACGTTGGGTCCGGCCTTGACGACCGTCACTGGGACAACCCTGTTGTTCTCGTCGAATACCTGCGTCATGCCCAGCTTGGTACCGAGAATGCCCTTTCGCGCCATTTCTCTACAAAACTCCCCTACTGGATGTTGACGTCGACACTGGCCGGAAGATCGATGCGCATCAGCGCGTCAACGGTCTTCGGCGTCGGATCAAGGATGTCGATCAACCGCTTGTGCGTACGCATCTCGAAGTGCTCCCGCGAGTCCTTGTACTTATGCGGGGAGCGGATGACGCAATACACGTTCTTCTCAGTCGGCAGCGGCACCGGACCTACGACACTGGCACCCGTGCGGACGACGGTTTCGACGATTTTGCGCGCCGATGCGTCAATGGCCTCATGGTCGTAGGCCTTGAGCCTGATGCGGATCTTCTGTCCCGCCACGCTTCTCCTACCCTCACTCCAACTCGAAGTCCGTCTCCGGACTCGAAAATCTCTGTCCTCACGTGCACCCAGCGCACCGATCAGACCCACTCATCGTGGGCATGTCGAGCGTCGCGCCGGTTATTGCGCCGCTGTTTACCTGTCGTGGTCCACCGGTCCCCGCGGTCGGGTGTGTCACCCTCACGCAGCCTGAATCGCGGCCAAAATTGGTCGCGCTCCAAGGATGGGACCGGACGCGCCCGTTTAGGCGCTGGTCGTATGCCCCGGCCAGGCGCAAGCCTGCCCCAAGGCAACCTGAACAGTATGCCCTAGATCATGGCTGGCGACAAAATCTCGCCGGGAATTGGCGCGAGCGTCAAGCACCGGCCGTTTCGATGCCCGGCGCGGCCCCGTTGGCTGTGGGCCGCAAGTCGGCCTCGGCGTTCTGCTGACACTGCACGTATAGGAAGCCGTCGACGGCGGCCAGGGCACACTCCCGATAGTCGAAGTCGGGCAGCGTGGACAGGCGTCCCAGCACCAGGGGGCCGATCAGCAGGGCAATGGCCCGCGACCGGTCCACGTCACCCAGCTCGGCGGCGTCCGGGCTGTCGAATATCGCGTCGAAGGGCGCCGCGTACTGCTGCGCAATGCGCTCCCGCAGCGTGCTGATGGCAGCGCTGTCGGCGGCTTGAGTGTCCTGGGGTTCCGGCAACCCGTCCAGATCCCGCCCCAGCGCCAACCAGGACATCGCGGTCAGCAAGGCGGGCGCCTGGGCCACCGCCTCGGCCTGATCCAGCACCACCGCGATCAGGCGGTCGCGCAGCGAGCCCTCGGCCGGCGGCGTCGGCGACGGCGGGATGAGGCTGTTGAATGCCGCCGCCAGCAAATCGTTCCCGCTGGGGAAATGGCGATACAGCGTGGCTCTTGCCACGTTGGCGGTACGGGTGACCGCATCGACGGTCACCGCACTGGGCCCCCCGGAGCGCAGCAATGCGGCCGCGGCCTCGAGAAGACGGGCCTGCGACCGCGCTGGACGGGGATCAATAGAACCGCCGGTGATGTGACCCACCTCCCTGTTTGGAAACGAGACTATCGGTCTATGTACAAGACTATTGGTCTCGAAACTTTCGAGCCCCTTTTGATGCCCCACTAAGGAGGCGCGGCACATGGTCGAAAGCTTAGTCCGGCCCGACCAGCGTACTGATGCGACAGCTATCGGCGGTAGCCCCCGAGCGCGAACCTGGACGCTTGCCGTCGCCTGCATGGGGGTCGCCCTGGTGGTCGCGTCGATGACGGCGCTGAACACCGCGCTCGGAGATCTCGCGGTGGCTACCTCGGCCACGCAGTCGCAGCTGAACTGGATCGTCGACGGCTACACCGTGGCGCTGGCGTGCCTGCTGTTGCCCGCGGGAGCGATCGGCGACCGCTACGGCAGGCGCGGCGCACTGTTGTTCGGGTTGGTGGTGTTCGCCCTCGGTTCGCTGGCACCGGCGGTGTTGCACAACCCGGCGCAGATCATCGCCGGCCGCGCGGTCGCCGGGATCGGCGCCGCATTCGTGATGCCGGCGACTCTGTCGCTGCTGACCGTGGCCTATCCAAAAGAGGACCGCACCAAGGCCGTTGGCATCTGGGCCGGCACCGCGGGATCCGGTGGGGTGCTGGGAATGCTGGGTTCCGGTCTGCTGCTTCGCTTTTGGGATTGGCACATGATCTTCTGGTCACTCGGCATCGCCGGACTGCTGATCTTCACTCTGGGATGCACGGTCGCTTCGTCACGTGACGCCAACGCTCCGCGGATCGATGCGGTGGGCGCCGTCCTGATCGGCTCGGCCGTCGCGATCTCGGTGGCTGCGATCTTGGAAGCACCCCACCGCGGCTGGAGTGACCCGGTGGTGTGGGGTGGGCTCGCCACGGGGGCGGTCATCGCGGTGGTGTTCGGCTTCGTCGAGTTGCGGCGGCGACAACCGCTGCTGGACGTCCGATTGTTCGCCGACCCCAACTTCGCCATCGGGGTCGCGGCGATCGTGATGATGTTCGGCGCGACGTTCGGCTTCTTCTATGTGGGCATGCAATACGTGCAACAGATCATGGGCTACTCGCCACTGGCGACTGCGATCTCCTTCGGCCCGTTCATCGTGCCGCTGGGCATCTTCTCGGCGCTGTCGTTCTGGTATGTGCCCAGGCTGGGCCTGCGACTGGTGCTGTTCGTCGGCACGCTGCTGATGGCGGTCGGGTTCGCGTGCCTGTGCCGACTGGGCCTGCACTCGACGTACCTCGAATTCACCTGGCCGACGTTGATCCTTGCCACCGGAATCGGAATATGCACGGCGCCAACGACTTCGGCGATCATGGGTGCCGTTCCCGACGAGAAGCAGGGTGTCGCCTCTGCCGTGAACGACACGTCACGAGAGATGGGTGGCGCGTTCGGCATCGCCGTGGCGGGATCGATCCTGGCCGGAAGCTACTCGCACGAGCTCGCACCCAAGCTGGCCGACTTTCCCCCACCGGTGCGCAGCCTGGCCATGGACTCACTGGCCAAAGCCGTCGAGGTCGCCGGCAGGCTCGGCCCCCAGGGGCGCCAGCTCGCCGACGTCAGTAAGACCGCGTTCCTGGCGGCCCTGCACGCATCGACCATCACGATGGCCGTGATCGTCGGCCTGGCCGCAATCTTCATCGGGCTCTGGGCGCCCGGGCGCGACGGTCAGCAGCTACGTCCCGTGCGCAAGCTGGTCGGCGCCAGGCGTCACCGAACGAAATCCGCGGCGCGGTGACCGAGCATCACGATCGTGGCGTGCGGACCGCGGCTGGTGATCACGGGCAGGATCGAACCGTCGATCACCCACAGGTTCTCGGTGGCGTGGACGCGGCACCGATGGTCGACGACGGCTCCCATCGGCGCGGTGCCGCAGAGGTGTTGCGAGGTGGACCAGGCGGGTGTGCCGACATCGGTTGCGGTTCCCGCTAACTCGCGGGCCAGCTCGCTGCCTCTTCGCAGGGCCTTGACGTCGGAGGGCTCGCTGTCGTAGCGGTGCTCGATTCGGGGCGCCACGTCGGCGTCCGCCGAGGCCAGCGTCATGCGCCCGCGCGCCCGCGGCTGCATCAGCGCCACCCCGATGTGTGGCCAGTCGGGATGGCCTTCGGTGCCATCCCCCGTCATCGCGACGAATCCCCCTGTGTAAGGCCTGATCTCGAGATCGTCCGCAGTGTCGAGGACCACCTCGAGCACCGGGCGCCCCGGGGCCACCGCCCAATTGGTCGGCAATACCCATTCGGGATGGTCGCTGAACGAATTCCCCACCGGGAGCGGCGCGATGACCGGCACGCCCACCGCGCGCAACATCGCCTCGTCGCCGATGCCGGAGAGCATCAGCAGATGCGCCGACTGAATGGCACCGGCACACAACACGATTCGGTCAGCCGTCACGGTCGTTCGACCCCGCGGGCCGATCGCGTCGACACCCACGGCGGCGGTGCCGGCAAACCTCAGCCGCACCGCCCGTGTCTGGGCGAGCAATGTCAGATTGGGCCGGGCCAGGGCCGGGATCAGATACCCCGCACCGGATCCAATCCGCACGCCGTCGACGATGTTGAGGGGAACTGCGCCGATTCCGGAAACGGGCTCTCGCCCACAGTCATTGAGGTCGGGAATCCAGTCGAACCCGGCGCGTTCGGCGGCGGCAATGAAACGCTCTGTGGTTCCGGTCATTTCGTGTGTGCGGCGGACCAGGATGGGGCCGCTGTCGCCGTGGGCGGGGCCGTCGAAGTCCAGGTCGGTCTCGATGGCGCGAAAGCTGGCGAGGACGTCCGCCCATGCCCAGCCGGGCATCGCCATGCGATCGAAGTCGCGCGGCAGTCCGCGGCAGAAGTAGCCGCCGTTGATCGCACCCGAACCACCGACCGTGGCCCCCCGCACGATCGGCTGCTGCCGGGGTGGTTGATCGGTGAGCAGGGTCTGATAGCGCCGGACAAGGGGACTGCCGACCCCGATCGGCAACTGCAATCCGTTGGCGGTCCGGGCGAGCAATCCCGCGTCCTCGAGTGCGGGCCCTGCCTCGAGAACGGTCACGCTGCGTTCGGGGTCGGCGGAAAGGCGCTCCGCAACAACCGATCCTGCACTGCCGGCACCGACGATCAGCACATCGCTGTGCGGTACGGCTGTGGTCACCGTGGTGACTAACTCCGAATCTGTGGCTTCAGCGCGCGGACGTTGCGCTCCCGCACCACACCCCACCACAAACCGAGACCATATGCCAGGTCGTCGACACGCTTGAGCAACAGATAGGTCAGCAGCCCGATCGGCTCGACCTCGTCACCGGTGCCATCCCGCCGGCGCAGCCAGTCCACCACACCGTCCATGACGGCCGCGACGAGCACCACCCGCCGGAAATGCCGCGACAACGTCGCGGCGACCAACGCCAGTGGCCAGTAGTGCCGGCACAGGGCCGACGCCAGTTGCAGCGCCGCCGACCCGAGGCCGCGGCCCGCGATCAGCACGACATCGGCCATCGAGGTCTCGGCGCTGCGCATCGCCCGCGCGATCCGCCGGCCCGTCAGGATGGCGACGACGATGGAGGCCAGGTGACCCAGGCTGGTCCCGAACGCCATCAGGATCCAGGTCATCAGCGCCCACCCGGAGATCACCACCGGCGCCGTCTTGTCCGGGTGACGGACCGACAGCGGAGCCGCCGAGCCACCGTAGAAAGCCTTGCGCGCCAGCCAATCCCGCAATTCGGTGCGGTGGTCATGGGCGACCAGGGCGATCGGCTCGTAGCGCAGCCGGGCACCCGCTTCGATCAGCCGCCAGCACAGGTCCACGTCCTCGCCGGACTGCAGGGTCTCGTCGAACCCGCCGACATCGCGGATGGCCGGGCAGCGGCAGATGATGGCGGCGCTGGGAACATAGGACACCGTGCTGTGCGGCAGCACCGGCGCCTCGCGCTCACCGAGGTCCAGCGAGGAGTGCACCGCCTCGTAGCGCGCGACCACGTTCTCACTGTGCGACAGGCCGACGATGCGGGGTGCGACCAGCGCGACGGTCGGGTCACAGAAGTGACCGAGCAGCGCTTCCAGCCAGCCGCGGCGCGGGGCGACATCGGAGTCCAGGAATGCGACGAAGTTCGTCGTGCAGGCGCCCAGGCCGGTGTTGCGGGCCGCCGCCGGGCCCTTGCTACGGGTGTGGCGTAACACTTGGATGTCGCAGTGCGCGCCGACGAAGTCGTCTGGCTCGATGGCGGGGAACGAACCGTCGTCCACCACGATCACGCGCAAGCCGCGCAGCGAGCTCACCAGGCGCCGAACGCCGGATAGGTTGTTGCGCACCGGGATTACCACGGTCACGTCGTTGTGCGACGGGCCGCCGGCCGGCCGGGGATGGGCCACCGTGGCGTCCAGTAGGGTGCGGGCCAGCTGAGCGCTGAGGTCGTCGCGGACCTTCAGTCGGCCGTCGCACAGCATGTCCTGGGCGGCGGGCGCCAGCTTCAGCAGGCGCGTCGGTGAACCACCGAGCAGCGCCGAGCCGTCGCCAAGCACCCGCACGCGGCGATCGACCTGAACGGCGAAGCCGTCCGGCAACCGAAGTTGACTCATGTCAGCATCCCGTCGGTCCCGGGCGCCCAGCGGGCCACGCACCGAACGCATCCGTCCACCATCTCGGTGAAGATACGCCTGCCCTCGGCCCCCGTCGCGGTGGTCGGGTCTCCCAACACCCCGACGGGGCTGACCGCCGCGACTCCCCCGTGGCGGATCGACGGGAGCAATTCGGTCAGCGGCGCCGGGTTGCCGGTCCGCCAACGGTCGGTCAGCACGTCGGTTGGCGAGATGTGCAGCAACACCGACGTTTCGGTGTGCCCGGCGTGCGCATCGCCGCCTGCGGCCGCACAGGGGCACCATCCGGCGTCGCGACCTTCGGCGCGCAACGTGCCCACGGCGTCCCGCAACGCGGCGACATTACCGCCGTGGCCGTTGACGAAGACCAGGCGCCGCGCCCAGTCGGCGGCCGATCTGCCGTACTCCAGCAGCAGCGTCCTCAGCGCCTCGGTCCCGATCGAGATGGTTCCAGCGAAGCTTTGGTGCTCCCCGCTGGCGCCGTACGCGATGGCAGGTGCCATCAGCCACTCCTGGCCGAGGCGCTGCGCGGCCTCGCCCGCGACGGCCGCCGCGATCCGGGTATCGGTGTCCAGGGGCAGGTGCGGGCCGTGCTGTTCGGTCGATCCGAGCGGGATAATTATCGACGGCGAAGTGCCTGATAACTGACTAGATGTCGCGGATCCCAATTCGCCGAGTACAGGCACTCGGTGATGGTAGGACGAATTCACCTGGCGTGCACCAATTGTTGTACGTTCAAATTAACTTTTTTCTGGCGTGTTCACCTGGCGTTCGAAATTTGCGGCTCGTTCGTCACGGTTACCCCGCTTGCAACACAATTCCGCCCGGGCAGCGAATCTTAATAAAGCTGGCCTGAATAACCCGACATTCCGCTTGGACGAGCTACGCGTCCGGGGCCGGCGGCACACCTAACGCGCGGGTGAATCCCGCGGGCACCAGAATGTCGTCGGGGCTCAGGTCGTGCACGCCGGCATGGCCGAGGCCCATCAGCGCCGAGTCGATCCCGCCGCGGAGGATGTCGAGAACGTTTTCCACGCCGGCCTGACCGGCCGCGGCCAGACCCCACAGGTAGGCGCGCCCGATCATCACCGCGCGCGCACCGAGCGCCACCGCCTTGACGACGTCGCTGCCGCGGCGGATGCCGCCGTCGAGCAACACCTCGACCTGGTCACCGACCGCGGCGGCCACGGCGGGCAGGGCGCGAATCGACGCGGGCGTGCCGTCCAGGTTGTTGCCGCCGTGGTTCGACACCGATATCGCCGAAACACCCGCGTCCACCGCCCTTTTGGCGTCGTCGACGCGCATCACGCCCTTGAGCATGAACGGGCCGCCCCACAGCTCGCGGAGCCAGGCGATGTCCTCCCACGTCGGAGGCGGTGTGCCCATCCACTCGCCGTAGGCGGCGAAGAACGGGGGCCCCAGCTCGCCGCGTCTGCCCTGGTTGGGCACCCGCAGGTCAGGCGGTCGCAGGGTCTTGCCGTACTTCCACAGCCAGCGCGGCTTGAAGACCGCCTCCGGCGACAGCTTCAGAATGGTCCGCAGGTTCATCTCTTCAGGTATCGCGGGGCTGCCCCAGTCCCGGCCGTGCGAGAAGGTCCAGTCGGTGGTGACGATCAAGCCGGCCGCCCCGGCCTGGCGCGCGCGTTCCACCCGCTCGGCGATCGCGTCACGTCCGCCCAGCCAATACACCTGGAAGAAGACCTTCGGGTTGGCCGCGACGACTTCCTCGATCGGCTTACTGGCAAACGAGGACAGGCCCATCGCGGTCCCGCGCGCCGCCGCCGCCCGTGCCACCGCCACTTCGCCGTCGGGATCGACGGCCTGGACGCCCGTCGGCGAAATGATCACCGGCAACGAAATGTCCTGACCCATGACGGTTGTCGACAAATCGCGCTTGTCCAGCGCGCCGACGACATGGGGCGCGAAACCGAGTTCGCCGAATGCTTCGACGTTGTCCGCGACGGTAATTCCTTTTTCGCTGGCCGAAATCAAGGCTGAATAAACGGATTTCGGTAGCCGCCGCTTTGCGCGTTGCTGGGCGATGGCGACGGTTTCAAACCATTGCTCGGCCATGACTACACGGGGCTTTCATTACACATGCGCGCGGGCGGCACCTCGGGCGGTCGCACGGACAGGGTGAGCGGGACCGGCTGGCGGACCTGGCGCCCGCGCGAATGGTCGGCCCGGGGTCGCGGCGTTTCGCGGTCGCGGGTCAGCGCCGACGCGCTGTGCCCCTGGACGCATTCCGGGTCCGGGCCGTCGAGCGGCAGGCCGGTGAAGAACTTCGCCGCCATGCACCCACCCCGGCAGCTGTCGTAGTGGCCGCAGCTGCCGCAGGCGCCCGCGGATTGCGGTTCGCGGAGCTCACGGAACAGCGGGGCATTCTTCCAGACGTTGTCAAAGCCACTGTCGGACAAGACATTTCCGGCCAGGAACCGGTCGTGGATGGCGAACGGGCAGGCATACACGTCACCGACGGGGTCGATCAGGCACACCACCCGGCCGGCGCCGCACATGTTCAAGCCAGCCAGCGCACCGGAGGAGCCCAGCGGCGCCAGGTGGAAGAAGGAGTCACCGGTGAGCACCCCCTCGCCCTTGGCGACCAGCCATTCGTAGAGCGTCACCTGCTGGGCGGCGGTCGGATGCAGCTCGTCCCAGACATCCGCGCCACGCCCCGACGGACGCAGCCTGGTGATCCGCAGCGTGGCGCCGTAACGGCTCGCCAATGCCGCGAATTCATCGAGCTGGTCGACGTTGTTCCGGGTGACGACCACCGAGATCTTGGCATCGGAGAAACCGGCGGCGGCCAGGTTCTCCAGCGCGCACATCGCCATGGCGAACGACCCGGGCCCGCGCACGGCGTCGTTGACCTCGGCGGTGGCTCCGTCGAGCGAGATCTGCACATCCACGTAGTCGCTGGCAGCAAGCCGCGCGGCGATCTCGGGGGTTATCCGCACCCCGTTGGTGGAGAACTTCACGCCGACATGATGGGCCGTGGCGTAGTCGACCAACTCCCAAAAGTCCGGGCGCACAGTGGGTTCGCCGCCACCGATGTTGACGTAGAACACCTGCATGCGTTCCAGCTCATCGATGATGTCCATGCATTGCCGGGTGGACAATTCCCGCGGGTCCCGTTTGCCCGACGAGGACAGGCAGTGCACGCAGGCCAGGTTGCACGCGTACGTCAGCTCCCAGGTCAGGCAGATCGGCGCGTCCAGTCCGCTTTCGAACTGCTCGACGAGCCGCGGCACGGCCGCTGTTGTCATTGTTGGTCCTCCTGGGGCACCAGCATTCGGGATTCGGCCAGCACCCCCAGCGCGTGCAGGTACGGGCCCTGCTCGGCGTCATCCACGCCCGCGGCGCGGCAGGCCGACCGGATGTCGGGGTGTTCTTCCAGTGACCGCACCACCGTGAGAATGGTGCGGTTCTTCAGGAAGGACAGCTTGCGGGTGCCGAAGTGATAGAGCAGTGCGCCGAAAGGTTCCGGTCGAACCGCCACCTGTGGGTGCAACCGCCAGCCGCGATCAGGATCGAACAGGGTGTCCACCCCGGCCGCCTGCGCGGGTGCAGGCACGGTCAGTAGACCCCGCACATGCCGTCGATCGACACCTCTTCGACCAGAGTCTCAGTGACGAGTTCGGTTTCGGTCTGGTTTTCGTTGTCCATGCGCATTTACCTTTCCGCGGGGCTCGACGACTATGGGGTCTGAGTCACAGTCGTGCCAGAATATGGCATCGAGTGCCGAAATGGAAGGGCGGGGGCGGATGATGCCGCAGTCGCGAGTGGGCCGGCGCCGCTCGACGACCCCGCACCAGATCACCGACGTTGCCATTGAGCTGTTCACCGCCCGAGGCTTCGCGGAGGTCAGCGTCGACGACGTCGCGCAGGCCGCCGGCATCTCGCGCCGGACGCTGTTCCGCTATTACGCGTCCAAGAACGCCATCCCCTGGGGCGATTTCGACACCCACCTCGCGCACCTGCGCGACCTGCTCGACGACGTCGACCCCGAAGTCTCGCTGAGCGAGGCTTTGCGCGCAGCGCTGTTGGCGTTCAACACCTTTGACGAATCCGAGACGGCACGGCACCGACAGCGGATGCGCGTCATCCTGCAAACCGCCGAGTTGCAGGCCTATTCGATGACGATGTACGCCGGCTGGCGCGAGGTGATCGCCGGTTTCGTGGCGCACCGATGGGATTGCAAGACCACCGACCTACTCCCTCAGACCGTCGCGTGGACGATGCTCGGCGTGGCGCTGTCGGCCTACGAACATTGGCTCGGCGACGAATCCGTCCCGTTGCCGAGCGCACTCGGCAACGCCTTCGATGTGGTCGGCGCCGGGCTGAACGGTCTGCGTCCGTGAATCGCGAGCACCTGGTGCACACGCTGCGGTCACAGGGGTTGTTCTGCGCCGCCTCGGGTTCGGCGATGTACGGGGAGCTTTTCGAGCTGGTGGCCAAGGACGTCGAGGCCGGTGGGGTGTTCGCGGCCATCCTGTCCGGCCACGAGGAGGATCCGTCGCGCGACGCCGTGCCGCTTCGGTTGCTCGGCGGGCTGCACCGGCTGGTGCTCGACGGCCGGGCGGCGCAACTGCGCCGCTGGTATCCGAGCACCGGCGGCACCTGGGACGCCGGGTCCGCCTGGCCGGAGATTCTGGGTGTGGCGGCGGGCCACTCCGCTGCGCTGCGCTCGGCCCTGGATCAGCCACCACAGACCAACGAGGTCGGCCGATCCGCCGCGCTGATCGGCGGACTGCTGCGCATCAATGAATTCAAGTTGCCGGTAAGGCTTTTCGAGATCGGGACGAGCGCCGGCCTGAACCTGCGGGCGGACCACTACCGCTATCG
>NZ_JAFAUS010000010.1 GCF_019243155.1 Mycobacterium sp. | reverse complement strand
TCCGGCAGCGGCGCTGTTGCTGGCGACGGTGGCGGGTTCGTTGCTGGCCGTGTTCGCGGTATTGATGAAGGGCGTCGTCGACATCCTCGAACACAACGCCGGCCAGTTGTGGCACACACCGGAGCTGTACGCCTGGCTGTTCTGCGGGATCGCCGGGATGATCTATCACCAATCGGCGTTTCGGGCGGGGGCGCTGACCGCTTCCCTGCCGACGATCATCGTGGCCAAGCCCGTTGTGGGCGGCGTGCTCGGAGTCATCGTGCTCGGCGAGACCCTGGACGCCGGGGGCCCGGAATGGTTCGTCCTCGCGATAGCCGCCGTGCTGGTGATCGTCGGGACCATAGGCCTGGCCCGCGGCGAGGCCGCCAGCGTGGCCGCCGGGGCGGGCCGCGACGTGAGAACGACTCAGCCGCCGCAGAATTCACCACAACGACTGGGCGGTTAGAACGGACCGAGCAACCGCAAGTCGGTGACGTACTTGGCGATGATCGGCGCCGAGACGTGCGGGATACCCGGATTGTTCTTGTCTGGGCCGATTTTCGCTTCCCGCACGGCGGCCCGGAATCTTGCGGTCGATCCGCCCGACGCGTGGGCCGGCTCCGCGGGCTGCAGGGAGCCGGAGTTGCGCATCTGCAACATTGGCAGCACCGAGTGCTCACGCGCGCGGTCTGGTCAAGCCGAGAGGCGCCAGCGACGTAATACCGTCCCTGGCAAGCCTTTTCGGCATTGCGTTGCGGCCGAGGGACGCGCTACGGGTTGATCGTGTTGTCGCCGACCTGGCGGCCCCAGACGTACTCGATCGCATACGGCGAGCCTGTGTCCAGGTGGTTGTACGGCGCGATGCTGTTGCCGGTATCCATCACCAACTCCGGCGCCGGCCACAGGTTGCGAGTGATTTTCTGCCAGCATCCCGGCGCACCGCCCGGGCCGCCGCGAGCGTTCACCCGCGGCAGGTTCTCGGGGTAGGTGTAGGGGTTCGGCGCACCGCCGACCACGCCGGCGATCCCGCCGAGCCCCAACGTCAGCGCGGCGACGGCCACCAGCGACAACGGGTTGGCCACCAGACCTAATCCGGACAGTGCCTCGGTGTTCATGTTCAGGGAGTAGCCGTTGAAGTCCCCTTCGGCCGCAGCGGTGGCGGGCAGGGCGTCGACGTTGTTCTTCATCAGGCAATAGATTTCGGGACTGTAGGTGTCCAGCAACTGCGCCGTGGGAATCAGGTCGGCCGACCCTCGGGCGAGATATGGCCCACCGCGCTCGAAGACGTCCGCGGCGGTGTTGCCAAACCCGGCCGCCGACAACAACGCCCGGTCCAATTCCTTCTGCTGCGCATTGAACGTGCGCGCCGTGATCACGGCATTGTTGAGGAAGTCCAGCAAATCCGGCGAGGCGTTGGCGTAAGTGTCCCCCAGCGCCGCCAGCTGCGCGATGTCTCGCTTGGCCTGCGGCAGCTGCGGATTCACGTCGTCGAGAATCGCGTTGGCGTTGACCACCGACTGCCCGAACTTGTCACCCAGCCCCGCCAGCGATTGCGCCGCCGCGCTCAGCGTCAAGTTCAGCTTGACCGGATCCACCTTCTGCGCGATCGAGGTGATGGTCTCGAACAACGTGTTGATCTCGGTGGTGACCGAACGGGCATCGATCACCGCGCCCGGGGCGATCCGCTGTGGCGACGGATGCGCCGGCGTCGTCAGCGACACGTACTTGCCACCAAAGACCGTCGTCGCCTTCACGTCGGCGTTGACGTTCGCCGGGATCAGCTTCAGGTATCGCGGATACACCTCGAGGGTGAATTGGGCCGCCGGCTTACCGTCGCGGACCGTCTCCGAGATGCTGCCGACCCGGCCGATCTCCACGCCGTTGTAGGTCACCTTCGAGCCCGGGTCCATGACGAGCCCGGCCCGTGACGCCAGCATCGTCAGCTTCGTCTTGGGTGTGAAACCACCCCGGAACTGGATGTACACCAAGACGAAAGCCACCAGGAGCACCACGGCAACGCCAAGGGCTATCAGCCGATACGGCGGGAGCCGCTGGGAGTTGATCTGCGTCGGTGAACCCTGCACGGCTACACCATGGCCGCGAAGTCGTGGCGGGCGAGAGTCGGCCGCGTATGCAGGTGATCACCTCTCATGTCTTCGCCCAACGCCCCCGGCGCTGCGGCGGTTCGTTCCCCCGGCTTACGACGACGACAAAAATGTACCGCAACGCGCGAACCGGCCTGCGCACATTGACCCGTTCGGAGGTTTGTGGTCAGGCGGCGGGTCCAGACGTTTTGGCAGGCCGAACCGGGCAATTCCACGACAATCGGGAAAGGATGTGGCGATGGCCGAGACCTACAGTGACCCCGACTTCGACGCGCGCCTCGATATCGCCGCAGAGGCCGCTTTCCGGGTTTGCCATCAAGCAGAGAATTTGAAGCGGCAGGCAATGGCGGCCGGGCGAGCGGCGGCCGCCAGCCTGAAGTTGTCCGCGGAGAGTCAGGAGCGCATCGCAAGGTCCTACGAGCGCATCGCCGAGCGGAGCGACCGCGGGGAGAAATACCTCGAGCACGCGGCAACCCATCGCAAGTTCGCGCAGCAGGACCACCAAATGGCTGAGCAGATGCGGAAAATGATGGAGCCTTGACCGACGGCAATCACGCCCACCTTTTGGCGCCGTGACAGGCGATGATGGTGGTGGTTTGGTTTAGCTGCGACGCCGGAAAGCTGGAACCGACGTCGGGCGTGATTGGAGTCGGTGATGAGTGAACGGTCCGCCCCTGGGCGAGCGAGTTCGTCCGATCGCGCGGCAAAGGTCGAGCAGCGGGTCGAGGAGCTTCGGCGGCGCAGGGCCCAGCTGGCGGCCGGCGAGCGGCCATCGGTGGAGTCGGTGAACTTCGCGCGGCAGCGGGCCGAGGACGCCCTGCAGCGCGCCAGGGACGCTCACCACGCCGCCGCCCAACGGCACGAGGAACTGGCGCAGGTCCACGAGCGAACGGCGAACAGCTACCAACAGGCGGCGATGCACGGAGATGACGGGCCGCTGCACACCCTGCAGGAGAAGGCCGACCGACACTGGCAGGCCGCACACGACAGCCACTTGCGGTTCGCCCAGGACGAAGCCAAAGCCCGGGATCCGAAGAAGTCCTCGTCGGCCGGCTCGCAGCCCTAAGACGAGCGATTCACGCCGGGGGTGTGCTCACCGATTCGATATCCGGGGCTTCTATATCGGGGGCGAAATCGTCGAGCAGCCCACGGTCGCTGACGTCGAGGACCTCCACGTCGTACCTGTCCGACAGCTCCTGACCGAACGCCATCGCCTCCGGGCCGCCGTCGGTGTCCAGAAGGCCCAGCTCGACGATCTCGCCCACTCGCGCCCGGTACTCGGCGCGGGGGCTGATCGTCATCGTCGGTGGTGGCTTGAAGGGCAGCACATCGGACAGCAGAACCTTGCCGACAATCAGATACGACCACGGCGGATCGACGATTCCGACTCGTGCCACGTCCCGCGCCACCCTCGGGTACCCACGTGCGCGCGTGATCAGGTCGGCAACCTCGATATCGGCGTACCAGCCGCACTCGCACCCCGGCGCCGGCGGCACGTGCCGGGGGTTGGCGCATTCGGCGTTGGCCACTTTGGCCGGCCACGAGATGTGCGAGTTGTACGGGGATCTCAACATGTCCCCGGCGATGCCCGTCCAAAAGCGAAAGCCCACAGCGGTTTCCAAGCGGCCGAAATCGGGTGCGGTCAGGCGCTCGTCCAGCCACGCGTGCAGCCCGGGCATCGCAGCCTCGATGGCATCGAAGGCGTGCGCGAAATCGGCACCGAACATCGGGTTCCGGACGTCGACGCACCTGAGCCGCTCGTCGTCGACGCCGACCTCCCGCAACACCCCGACGTGTTCGCGACCCAGCGCAACAACCAAATCGGCACCCAGATGTTCGGCACCGAGCATCGCGGCCAGATGATCGGCCGGCGGTGGATAGCCCCGCTCGGCCAGCACCAAGCAGGCTTGCTCGTCGGCGCTGTCACCCACGCAAGCCAGCGTGCCGGCACTGGACACCCGGACCAGATCACCCAGGCCGCGCTCGCGCATCTGCTCGGCGAACAACGTCGCAGCCATCACCGACCGGGCACGATTGAAACTGCACACGAACGAGACATGCAGCCGGGCGCTACTCACGAAGTCCTCCGAATCGACCTTTGCGACTCGTAGCTTATGTGCCTTCGATGAGGATGGCAGTGCAGCGTCTCAGCGGACCCGCCAGCGTCGCAGAGCGTTCCGAGGCTTGTGTTGTGCTCGGACGACCGATCGCATACTGCGCCGCCTGGCCTTGTGTCGGTACATGTGAGCGTCCGCGTCACGCAGGAGTTGCTGGATGTCGTCGGTCGGACCCCACGTCGAGCCGACCGACGCGCTCAGCGTCAGCCGTGTCGCCCCGATGTCGTAACTGCCCGTCAAGGCATGGCGAAGCCGGTTCGCGAGCTCGGCGACATGCTCTCGGACCCCGGCCTCGGTGGACAGGACCACGAACTCGTCGCCGCCGAGACGATAGACCGAGTCCGGTGCGACCACGAGCTGCGCGATGCGCTGAGCGACTTGGCAAAGGACGGCGTCGCCGACGGAGTGTCCGTGCGTGTCGTTGATCCGTTTGAAACCGTCAAGGTCGATGAAGACGATGCCTACCGACGTTGCGGGTGCGGCCGCGCACCGAAGCATCGAGTCGAGGAAAGCCTGTCGATTGCCCAGTCCGGTAAGCGCATCCGTCACTGCTTGCCGCGCGAGTTCGGCTTCTGCCCGCTTGCGCGCGGTGACATCCTGGAACTGCCCGATGATGATGTCGTCGAGGCCGTGCGCGCCTCGCACCATTACCGCATTTCGTTGCACCCACGCCGTTGTTCCATCGCGCCGGATTACTCGAAGCTCCGACTCGACGTGTGCCGACGCGGAATTCTTCAACACGTCGAAGGCCGCCTCAGCTGTCGCGGCGTCATCGGGGTAGACGAATTCGCGAAGGTTGACGCCGATCAACTCCGCCGCGGCGTAACCGAACATTTTGCACAGCGCCGGGTTGACGTACAACGCACGCAGGGACATGTCGACGATGGCTTGCCCGATGGGCGCGTTGTCCATGCTGATCTGCAGCAGCCGCACGGCGTCGTCACGGGCACGCTCGGCTTCAACGCGTGCGGTCACATCCGTGACCTGCACATAGATGCCTATTACCGCGCCTTCGACGATGTCGGGGATGTAGTTCGTCTCGACGTACCGGGTGCCACCGAGCCGATCGGTGAGCGTGTGCTCGAAAACCTGGTTCGCACCGGACAGCACCCCATTGATGTGAGCGCGGCTGAGACCGTACAGATTCTCTCCGAGGACATCCCGGAGATGGCGGCCGCGAATCTCGACGGGCGTCTTTCCGAAAAACTCGACGAAGGCGTCGTTGGCGACCACGTTGCACAGCTCGCGGTCCCAGTAGCTGACCATGGCGGGGACGCTGTCGATCAGCAGCCGCAGCCGGCGCGCGTCTTCGATCCCCATCAAGGCCTCAGCCGTCGATCATCACGGCGTGATCGGGAATGGACATGCGCACCCTCCGAACCCCGGCTGACCGCCTCAACCGGTCACAAGCGTAAGCCCAGCACAAGACGATTGCTTCGCATCGGGTGCTCACGGCTCGGGCACCAAGAGGCATGAAAGCGGCCTCCGGAGGATTCTCCGGAGGCCGCTTCACCTAGTAGCGGGGACAGGATTCGAACCTGCGACCTCTGGGTTATGAGCCCAGCGAGCTACCGAGCTGCTCCACCCCGCGATGGTGAATGCAAGGTTACCGAACCCGTGTCTGAGCGACCAAATCGCACGCTCAGATGGCTTGTCAGTGCCAGTTCAGGGCCCGTCTCAGTGGGATGGCGGGTTCAGCCCGTACCGCGCCGCGATGTCGTCCATCCATTCCGGGGATCCGTAGGTCAGCCCATACTTGTCCGCGAGCTCACCGAACTCGGGCAGGTCATGGAGCACCTTGCCGACGGGGTCATCCGCATGCTCGACGAGGAGTTCACCGAGTTCGCGGAAGTAGTTCTCGAAGCCGCCCGGCGTGATGATCTCGATGATGCGGCCGGGCTCGCTGCCGGCATTCCACATCGCGTGCATCTGCCCGCGCGGCTTGGTGATGTATCCACCAGGACCCAGGACCACTTCGCTGTCGTCGGACCGGAAACCGATCTCGCCAGCGAGCACGATCGAATGCTCATCTTCGCGGGTGTGCCGGTGCGCCGCGGTGAGCAGGCCGACCTCGAACGGATGCTCGACGATGGACACCTCGCCGCCGTTCGTCTTGCCGGAGAGCTTGAACACCGCGCCGAAACCGGGCAGGGCGACGCAGTCGCCCTCCCCCGGCTGCACCACCGTCACTCCGATTTGATTCGCGTCCGTCATCTCCAGATGCCTCCTCGCGGTTGATTATTCGGGCCAGCTGTTGTTCAGGATGATGTCCACGAAGTCCTCCCGCTTGAATGCGGGGTCGAAGTGCGCAAGCACGTCGTCGTTCATGGTGCCGAAGGTGGTCTGCGGGCGGTGCTTCATGCCGTCGTAGAACGCTTGGATGATGCGCTGCTTGAACTG